>NZ_JBJLSI010000029.1:0-61897 GCF_050871945.1 Kineococcus deserti
ACGGACCCGAGGCCCACAGCGGATTGACCTCCACCACCAGCCACCGATCCTTCCCGCGATCCCAGGCCACGTCCAACGCGCACACCGACGGGCACTCCGACCCCAGCACCCGCACGGCGTGGCGAGCGAAACGCGGCCGCCTCCTCTGAGCGCTCTGAGCGCAGCGACGGGCTCCACGCCCGCCCCGCCACCCGGTAGGCACTACCGGTCAGCACCTGCCCTTCGCAGACCACGAACCGGTGTTCGTGGTCCAGGTCCAGCAGTTCCCGGCTGTACTGCACCTGCAGCCGCGGGTCGGCCCCGTCAGCCAGCGCAGCCCGGCGGAAGTCGTCCACGTTCCAGACCCCGGCCGGTGCCCCGACCAGCTTCAGCAGCGCCGGTTTGAGGAACATCCGCCCGGCCGGCACCTGGTCCAGCGTGGTGGAGACCACCTGCCGGCCCAGCAGATCAGCGTCGAGGCCGCTGAGCCAGTCCCAGGCCGGCGCGGCCAGCGCCGGCGCCAGCCCGGCCAGCTGCAGCCGGGCGGCGTAGGCGTCAGCCATCCAGAAGGTCAGAGAGTCGAACTCGGCCGCCAACGGCACCTGCCCGGCGTAGGACAGGAACAGGCGACGATCCCCGCGGCCCGGGGCCAGGCGCATCGCCACAGTGGTGGCTTGCGCGATGACGCACAGGGCACGGGACACCCCAGCCACGCTGGCCGATCACCAGGCTGGCCGTCCAGCCGATTGCCGGCTTCCCCGCTGCCCACCGGCGGTACACCCCTCGACCCGCGCGGTCATTCCGCAAAGTGCGTGGTCCTGAGCTGCCGGCAACGACCCGGACATGGTGATGGCCGAGTGGTCAGGATGCGAGAAGCACTTCCTGCTGCCGCGGCCCTAGCGTGCTGGGAGATCGGCCGTTGACGCAGCGGTCGCGCAAGAGACGGGAGCAGTGATGACGTCGACGTCGGAAATGCCCGGGGCCGGCCGGGACGCGGATCTCTCCGAACAGGAACGCGCCGCGATCAAGCAGCGGGCCTCTGAGCTGAAGACCCAATCCCGGCGCGCTCGAACGGTCAACAAAGCGGCCGCCGACGAGGCCGACGTACTTGCCAAGATCGCGCAGATGCCGGCTGACGACCGCGCCTTGGCCGAGCACGTTCACCAGGTCGTCACCCAGGCGGCGCCAGACCTGGCGCCGAAGCTGTACTACGGCCAACCCGGCTACGCCCGAGGAGGAAAAGTCGTGTGCTTCTTCAGAAGCGGGCAGATGGACAAGCTGCGGTACTCCACACTCGGGTTCAGCCCCGAGGCGAAGCTGGACGAGGCCGCAGGCCTGTGGCCAACCTCGTACGCGTTGACGCAGGAGGCGACCGACGAAGTGTGGGAGCAGATCGCGGAACTGGTCGCCAAGACCGCACCCACCTCGCCACTCACCACTGAACCCAGCAGCTCACGAGGCGACGAGCAGCCCTGACAACGACGCCGGATGCGCCGGTCACTGTGTGAGGTACCGCTCATCCCGCGTTTCGCGCCCGTCCGTTCAGCGCAGCACCCGATCAGTTCCCACCGAATCGGCGCTGCTCAGCGGCCTGCGCCAGACGCTGTACTCCACGGTTGCGCCCATCCACCGCGAAACCAGCCAGCGCGGGCAACTGGATCTCGGTGTCATCGCGCAGGTGCACCGACACCGCCACCGTCATGATCGGCGAGGCCGACTCCCGTTCAGCGACCACCACCCCACACACCTGATCTGCGCCCGGGTCAAGGTTGCACGAGCACCCGCACCGGCTTCCCCCGCCGCTCGTGCAGCTGCCGGATCCCGTCCTCGACCTCGTCCAGCCCCACGACCGCGCTGATCGACCCGGACAGGTCGAGTCGGCCGCCCGCCAGCAGCTTCACCAGGGTGCCGATGTCGGAGTTCTGGTACCCGAGGTGCCCCAGCGCCTGCTTGCGGGACAGGTTGAACGACAGGGACGAACCCAGCGAGATCTCCTGCCCGCTCAATCCGACGCCCACGACGCGGCCGCGCGGGGCGAGCATCGCCAGCCCCTGCTCGAACGTAGACGCCAGGCCCACGGCGTCGAACGCGACGTCCAGCAGGTGGCCGTCGGTCGCCTCGGCGATGCGCTCGCGCAACGCCGGGTCTTGCGGGTCGAGGGCCAGGTCCGCCCCCACGGCGAGGGCGCGGTCGCGCACAGCGGGGTCCAGGTCGAAGGCCACGACGGGCACGGCACCGACGAGCCGGGCGAGCTGCACGAGGTGGGTCCCGACCCCGCCGACCCCCCACACGCCGACCGCTTCGCCGGGCCGGACGGCGGCGGTGTGCACGACGGCGCCGAACGGGGTCGAGACGGCGTCGGCGAGCAGGGCGGCCTGGTCGAGCGGAACACTGTCGGGCACGCGGGTCAGGCCGCCGGCCTCGGCGACGGTGTACTCCGCCCACGCGCCGTCGTAGGCGAAGGCCATGAGCAGGATGTCGTCGCAGTTCACGAGGTCGCCGCGGCGGCAGTGGTCGCACCGGCGGCAGGGCCGTCCCGCGGCGGGTATGACGCGATCACCCACGGCCCAGCCCGTCACGCCCTCCCCGAGCGCGGCGACGGTGCCCGACGCCTCGTGGCCCTGCGTGATCGTCTCCGGTCCGCGCAGGTCGCGGAACGAGCCGTCGAGGAGCCCGAGGTCGGAGTGGCAGATGCCGCAGTAGGCGACGTCGACGAGGACCTGCCCGGGGCCGGGTTCGGGCACCGGGACCTCCTCGACCGTCATCGTCCGGGTCGGGACGTGCAGGCGCTGGGCGCGCATGGTGCGCGGCAGCCCTGGGGTGGACGATGGGGTGGACGGTCCGGAGATGGACGGTGGGGTGGGCGGTGCAGCGGTCACGGTCGTCCTCCGGGGTCGGTGGTCTGCCAGAACTCCTCGAGCAGTGCGGCGAACTCCTGCGCCCGCTCGATCTGCGGCATGTGCCCCGTGGCGGGGAACACGTGGGTCCGCGCGTGGGGCAGGGCTCGGCGCGCGGCCCGCAGGTGGGTGACCGGCAGGACCTCGTCCTGCTCGCCCCACACGACGAGGGTGGGCACCGGATTGCAGGCTGCGCCCCGCAGGAGGTCGCGCCGCCAGCGGCTGCGCACCCCGAGGACGGTCCCGAGGGCGCGCGCGGTCTCGTGCATGACGCGGGTGCCGTGCGGGCGGCGGTTCAGCGCGTCCTGACGGGCGACACGGTCGGCCGTCACGAGGTCGCGGTCGTGGAACACCGACCGCAACGTGCGGCGCGCGGACTCCTGGCTCGGGGTGAGCAACCACCGGGCGAGGAACGGGACGGTGATGACGCGCAGGGCCGCGGTGACCTCACGGCCAAAACCCGCGGGGTCGGCCAGCGCGAGGGAACGAACCCGCGCGGGGTGGTCGACGGCGAACTGCAGCGCGACCGCACCGCCGAGGGAGTTCCCGACCACGTGCACGGGTCCGTCCAGGCCGGCCTGCGCGCAGAACGCGGCGACGAACGCCCCGAGCCGCGGGACGGAGGCGGGGACGGGCATCGGGTCGCTGCCACCGAAACCCGCGAGGTCCACGGCCCAGCAGCGGTAGCGGTCGGCGAGCAGTTCCACCTGCTCGTCGAAGTCCTCCAGGCTGCACCCGATGCCGTGCAGGAGCAGGACCGGGTCGCCAGAACCCCGCGCGCAGTACCGGACACGCATCCCGTTGCGCAGCAACAAGCTCTGTGACGGGTGGGAAGTCACGAGAAGTCCAGGGCGCGGTCGTCGACGCGACGGTGCCGCAACGTCCACACGTCGGCGGGGTAGTTCTGCCGCAGTCGCCAGGGAGCGGAGACACCCTGCTGCGGCAGCTGCCCGGCCGCACGGCGCACGTACCCGGACCGCAGGTCGATGAGCGGGCGCCGGCGGGGGTTGCGGGGCGCGCCGGGGGTGACGACGCGGTGGCCGCGTCGTTCCATGAGGGCCAGCAGACGGCACACGTGCTCGGTGACGAGGTCGATCTTGAGCGTCCACGAGGCGTTCGTGTACCCCAGCGCGAAGGCGAAGTTCGGGACGCCCGACAGCATCATCCCCCGGTACACGACGCGGTCGGCCGGGTCCACGGGCCGGCCATCGACCTCCAGATGCATCCCGCCGAGGAACAGCAGGTCCAGACCGGTGGCGGTGACGACGACGTCGGCGGGCAGTTCGGCCCCGGACGCGAGCCGGACGCCGTCCGCGGTGAACGTCTCGATCCCGTCGGTGACCACCGAGGCGGCCCCGGCGCGGACGGCGCGGAACAGGTCCCCGTCCGGCACGAAGCACACCCGCTGATCCCACGGGTCGTACCGGGGGGTGAAGTGGCGGTCGACGTCGAAACCCTGCGGAAGCCTGGCGGTGAGGCGTTCGCGCAGGAAGCGCCGCGCGGCTTCCGGCCGGCGCCGGCTGAACTGGTAGGAGGCGGTGGCCACGGCGACGTGCTTGGCCCGGACCAGCGAGTACGCGAGCCTCGCGGGAACCCTGCCGCGCAACCGGTCCGCGAGGTGGTCGCGTGAGGACAGCGCCAGCACCCAGCTGGGAGAGCGCTGCAGCATCGTCACGTGGGCCGCGTCCGGGGCCAGGTTCGGGACGAGGGTGACGGCGGTCGCGCCGCTGCCGATGACGACCACCCGCCGGCCGGTCACGTCCAGGTCGCCCGGCCAGTGCTGCGGGTGCACCACCCGGCCACCGGCGGCCGTGAACTCCGCGGTGCCCGGGAACTGCGGCGCGTACCCCCGGTCGTAGCGGTAGTACCCCGTGCAGCTCACCAGGAACCCGCACGTCAGCGTCGCGGTCTCCGTCCCCCCGTCGGGGCCGGGACGTTCGACGACCACCGTCCAGCGCCCGTGCGCGGTGCGAAACCGCGCGGAGACGACCCGGTGGTGGTAGCGGATCCGTGCGTCAAGGCCGAACTCCCTCGCGGTGTCCGCGATGTACTGCCGGATCGAGGCGCCGTCGGCGATGGCCTTGCCGCCGGTCCAGGGCCGGAACGAGTACCCCAGGGTGTACATGTCCGAGTCCGACCGCACGCCCGGGTAGCGGAACAGGTCCCACGTGCCGCCCGTGGTACCGCGGGCCTCCAGGACGGCGAAGGTCGCGCCGGGCCGGCGGCGGCGGAGCTGACAGGCGGCTCCCACGCCGGACAGGCCCGCTCCGACGACGAGGACGTCGAAGTGTTCGGTCGCTGCGCCGTTGTCCACGACCGCCAGCGTTCAACACCCTGTCGAGTCTGTCAACACCGTGTCGAAAGGAGTGGTCGGTGGGTACAGTCGGACCGGTGAGCGAGTCCACCGCCGTCGCCCGGGGGCGCCGCACGCCCCGCACCCGCGGGGACGACCGCGAACGCGCCATCCTCGACACCGCCGAACGACTGCTGGGCGACCGGACGTACGCCGACATCTCCGTCGACGACCTCGCGCGGGGAGCGGGCCTGTCCCGGCCGACGTTCTACTTCTACTTCCCCTCCAAGGAGTCCGTGCTCCTGGCCCTGCTGGACCGTGTCGTCGCCGAGGCCCGCGCGCGCCGCGACGACGCCGTGGCCCACCCCGCGCCCGACACCGAGGGCCGCTGGCGGCAGGTGATCAGCGCGATCGCCCAGCCGTTCCGCTCCCACCTGGCCGTGACACGCGCCGCGGCCGAGGCCCGGGCCACGAGTGTCGCGGTCCGCGACGTGTGGAACGGCGTCATGGACCGGTTCGTCACCGAGACAGCCACGCAGATCGAGGCCGAACGCTCCCGCGGGACCGCCCCCGACGGCCCGCCGGCCCGGGACCTGGCGGTCGCCCTGAACTGGATGAACGAGCGCGTGCTGCACTCCGCCTTCGCCGGTGAGCAGCCCTCCCTGGCGGCCGATGACGCCGTGGAGGTGCTGCTCGTCATCTGGTTGCGGACGATCTACGGCACGGGTCCGGCGCCCCGTCGGACGCGGGACCCGCAGGACGGCTGAGCCCAGTCCTTCGCGGTCACCGGCCGGACGTCCTGCAGGCGTTGCCGTGGGTGGCCGGCGGCAGGGGCGGGTCCGGTGCGTCGCGTCGAGCTGTTCGCGCGAGGTCACCTCGTGGCGCCGGACAGTTGCGCCTCGCACGGTCACCACCAGGTCGATCCCGTCGGCCAGGACGCCGGTGAGGCCCACGGTCACGGCAACAACGGAGTCAGTGACGTCGTGGTCATCGCTCTGACGCTGTCGTGGACGTCGACGACCGCCCGGATCTGGCGAAGAGCGAGCCGTTGGTCACGACGCTGCGATCATCACGAATGTGGCGAGACGGGTACTTTGAAGCCGCGGTCCTCCTACGGTGAAGTGTGCACAGTGACCAGAGGTCCAGCCTGAGGCGAGCCGTCCTGATCACGACTGGTGCAGGGCTGCTCATCGCCGCCTGCTCTGGTTCCAGCAACGACGGCTCCTCGCTCGTCACCGAGGGCACCCGCCACAACTCCAGCCCTGCCAACGCCGGCTCCATCACCGTGACCTTGCCCGAGGACCCGGCTGAGCCGTGGTGCCTGCTCGACGGTGATGCTCTGATCGTGTGGCCGAAGGGCAGCACCTATGACGTCGCTGCAGGGGAGGTGCACAGCGAATCCGGACGCCTGCTCGGCAAGGTCGGCGAAAGCGTGGACGGCGGCGGGATGGTCGGTGAGTCGCCTTCCTCGAACACGTTGGACGACGTCGACTGGGCAGGGTGCACTCCCACGGATTCAGTGCTGCACCAGTACGGCTGACGGCGCGCTGTCCTCCTGCTCGAAGCTCTGCAGTACGCGGTCATGCCGCCGTCCACGCGAAAGTCCAGCAGGGAACCGCAAGGTCAGGCCTTCCGGGGAGAGCGGGAGAAGCGCCCCCATCCCGTCGCCGCGGTTCCAGGGGGGCCACCGAGCCGACGGCAGGTCCCGATCTCCCGGATCGCCCCCATCTGCGTGCGCACGGCTGGGGCGCGCCCAGAAGAACGCTGATGCCGCGCTCACCCCGCGAGGTCGGCGACGACCTTCTCGATGCGCCGGATACGCGTCGCCTCGGCCTTGGCCCCCTCCACCGAAGTGACGTGCGCCTTGCGCGCCGAGGGGGACAGCGCGTCGAAGGCAGTCCGCACCCCGGCGCTCTGCAGGGCCTGCGCGAGGTCGGTGGGAACCTGCACCGTGCGCGGGGCGGTGTCCAGGTCCAGCCTCACCTCCAGCTCCTCACCCGCCGCGACGCCGGCAGCGGCGCGGACCTCGGCGCTGACCGGGACCAGCGCGCGGCCTGCCATCACCCCAACGCTGGTCCGGTAGCTGTACCCGGCCAAGGTCACCACGACGGCCGGGCGCTTGCCCCCGCCCAGGGCCTGCAGGACGTCGGCAGGCACCTGCAGCCCGGTGGCGGTCCTGCGGTGCAGTTCGAGGGTGGCGGTGAAGGTGACGCTCATGATGCGACTCCCCGGATCCGTAGCTGGTGTGACGTCGTCGCCAGGCGCAGTGTGACGCCGATTCCGTCCATGAGGGTAGGAAAAGGCCGGCGACTTCAGGCGGGGACCTCAACACGGGTCGTGCGGTCGCGCAACACCAGCAGTGGAACGAACAACACCACCGCGATCAGCACCCCACCACCGACCACCGGCAACCCGTCGTAGTTGACGTAGGCACCAGCCGGCATCGTCACCACCAGACCCAGCATTCCGCCCACCACGATCGGCAAGGCCAGGAGCTGGGGCACCGCGGCGAACAGCCCACCCAGCACGGCCAGCACGAGGGCGGCAACGACGCGACGCCGTCGTGCGGTCCGCCCCGCGATGCCGGTGCCGGTGCCGGTGCCGGTGCCGGTGCCGGTGCCGGTGCTGGTGCTGGTGGCTGCTGCGGCCAGCACCAGCGGCGCGTACGCCAACACCAACACCACCCCCAAAACCCACCCCCCATCACGCACCTGCCACCCCGACCCCGAGCGCTCCAACAGGACCACCAACGCCGCAGCGGGCAGCACCACCCCCAAGACCACGTCCAACGTGCTGCGGGCCAGCAGGACAGCCGCCACCGCCACCACCGCAGCCAGTCCCAGAGCCGTCACCACGTTCGCCATCGCCAGATCTCCCGGCACCCACTCCCGGTAGCGCCGCGACCCCACGCCCTGCGCCACCAGCACCGGCAGGGTCCCCGCGGCCAGGACACCCGCTGCCACCGAAGACCACTGCCCGCCCGTACCGGCTTCCTGGTCCCGGCGTCGCCGGATGCTCACGCGGTGAGCACCCGCGCCCCCTGCGCCGATCACCAGCACCAGAGCACCCGCGGCCAACAGCACCGAGCCACCGTCGAGGACCGGCCCGAGGGCCGCGTTGGCGATCACCATCGCCAGGACCCCACCGAGCCAGCAGGCCAACGCTGCCCGCCGGACGAGCGCGGTGAGCGCCAGCGCCAGGCCCGCAGCGATGAGGATCATCGCGGCCAACCGTGCATCGTGCGCCAGCAACGCCAACTCGTCCTCACCCGGCATCTGGGCGGTGTGCCCAGGTCCCAGCGCACGAGCTTCAGCGGCCTGAACCGCCGTCATGGACGTCGCGGCCAGCGCCCAGGCCACCGCTCCCACGAAGACGGTCCCTGTTGCCACGCAGGCGCTGGCACGGCGGTGAGGAATGGCCATGGCGGCAGTCTGCTGGACCCGGCGGCTAGCGCGCAGGGACTGCGGCAACGTCCGCGTGGTGTTCACCGCAACGTCGACCCGTCACGATGCCTGAAAGCGCCCGCGCCACTCGATGCCGGGGCACGAGCAGCTGGCTGAGGTCGTGGCCGGCTCCACCGAGGACAACCGGGCGCCTTGGGCCTCTCCTGACTGACCTTCCAGTCATTCCGCGGTCCGCGAATCGAGTCCCCTGTGCCCGCGGCGGCCCAGCATGAGCAAGGCTGCAAGTGTGTCCGACGCCAGGCGATTGATCACCTCCATCGACATCAACGAGACGGCAGGAGCAGAGCTCAACAATGATCACCGCACCTCCATCTCGGCGCTGCACGAACTGGAGCTCGCCGATGGACGGCGGCTGACCCTGCTCGATGACCGCGGCTGGTCCTCCAGCGGCCCCAGCAACATCTGGGCCTACGAATCACTGGAGCGCCTGACGGAGACCGCGCGCACGGTGGTCGGGCCCGATGAGCCACCCGAAGGCCGCACTCGCGAGGAAGAGGCGACACTGCACTGGGCCTACCTGGCGAACATCGCCCAGGAGCACGGGGTGAGCATCGAGGCCGGCGAGCTGGCGGCGCTGTCGCACGACGTGGACGTCAGCCCCGCGATCCAAGCACGGCTGACCCGCTGAACTGCGGTGCGGCCCACGTCGCGGTCATCCCGCTGGCCGCGCGGCCGGTCAAGCAGCCAGCAAGCCGTCCCGCACCAGCCTGGGAACCAGGACGTCGTGCAGAGCCGGGGCCAGGACGTCTGGAGCCTGTAGGCCTGCGCCGGTGATCCAGCGGCAGTCGGCCAGCTCAGCGGCCAGCCGAGGCGGCGCGGCGAGCCCGCAGCGGTAGACCGTCATCCGCATGGGCACTGCCTCCAACGCCGCCGGCGCCTGCACCACCAGGTACGGCTGAACATCGACGGCAGTGGTCGACAGTTCCTCCGACAGCTCACGGGCGAGGGTCTGCTCCGGCGACTCCCCGGCGTCGGGTTTGCCGCCGGGCAGGTAGAAAACGTGGGCGGCGGCGGTCTTGCTGACCGTCAGCAACCGCTGATCGACGAGGACGGCTGCTGCCACGACTTCCAAGACCACGACGGGCACGATATAGAGCATCTGCCCGACGCTGGATCATCCCTCCACGCCCGGCCAGGTGCGCGGTCATCCCGTGACCAGGAGGTCGTCGCCCTTGCGGTCTTGACGATGTCCGCCATGTCCTGGTGGCTCATGATCGCGGCAGGCACGATGAACCGATGAGCATGGAAGGCCTGCAAGCAGCAGCCGACCCCGCCGCCGGTGACTGGATCGCCCCGCGCCTGTGCGGCGGCTTTGGCGCGGTCTGCCGCACCGTCCCACGCGGCTACCCCGCCTACGCCCGCGTCCTGCACCCGGTCGAACCCGGGCCCGCGGTCGAGCCGACCACCTGGGCCGGGGTCTGCGCCCGTACCGGCCGCACTCCACACGCCCTCATGCAGTGGGAAGCCATCACCACCCCCGCCCCACCCCCGCGCTCCGGCACAGAGCTTGTCCTGTCCGGCGAAGGCCGCTGGGACGAGGTCCAGGTCCAGCGCGGCACCCTGGCCCCGCAGGCGCTGGGTCCGCTGCTGGACGTCCTGGCGCCCTTCACCGGCGAACAGGGTTGCCACCACGCGCTGTGGGAGGGCTGGGGCTGGCTCACCGGAGCCAGCGCCTTCGTAACCTTCTCCCCCGCCGGCGGCCCGCAGCCGCCGGCACCTGCCCGTGCGGCCACGCCCGACGTGCTGGAGCAAGCCCTGGACGCTTCCCGATTGTTGCTGCCGGGACGGGACTACCTGCTGTTCACCGGTCCGCTGCACGCCGCCCTCGACATGGGAGACCAGGTCACCGACGAGTGGTTTGACCCGCAGTCACCGAACCTGCTGTGGCCGGCGGACCGGTCTTGGTGCCTGGCCAGCGAGATCGACTTCGACTCCACCCTCATCGCCGGTCCGGTTGAGCTGATCGAAGCCGTCTTGGCCGTACCAGCGTTGGAGGCCTGGCCCGTCGGCGAGGACGACGAGCTGTCCGCCTTCGCCGACCATCTCAACGCCTGACCTCAGGCACGGAGCACGTCACGGTCATCCCGCGTCTCGTGCGCAGTGACCGGCTGAGGAGGCATCTGCAACCTTTCCCTGTGTGAGGCGTCTAGAGAGTGTGAGAGCCGACGACGTCACCGCCAGCCCGCGGACGCACGAGCCGATGCCTGGTGATCGCGCTTCGTCGACCCTGGACTGCGACGGCTATCGAGCCCTCTTCGAGCAGCACTTCCGCGCCATGGTCCGCCTGGCCCGGCTGCTGGGCGCCGAACGCGTCGACCACCTGCTGACCGCCGTCCAGCGACTGCCGCACCGGCAACGCCAAGTCCTGATCTTGCGGTACTGGCTGGACCTGCCCATCGCTGAGGTCGCCGCCGCCCTCGACATGCCCTCAGGCACAGCGAAGTCCCTCATCTCCCGCGCCCAGCGCGGCCTGGCCACCGCTTTGGAAGGTCTGGCATGACCACCTCCGACACTGACCGCAACAGCGATGGCAGCACCGCTGGCGACGCGGCTTTGCAGACCGCGCTGGATGCGGTCGCCGCCCGCGCCGCGACTATCCACCAGAGCGCCTCGGCCCAGGACTGGCAGCGCCACCAGCAGCGCCTGACCGCCGCCGCCCGGCGTCGTCGCCGCTCCCGGCTGATCAGCGGCGGTCTGGGCGCGGTCGCCGCCAGCGCGCTCGTGGCCGCCGGGCTGAGCTGGGCGCCGTGGAGTGGTGAGGGCCCCAGCGTGCGGATCGTGCCGGCGGGCCCCACCACCGCAGCGGTCAGCGACGATGATGCGCAGGTGCACCCGGTCGCTCCCGCAGGTGATGGGGAGTTGCCGGACGGAGAGTCGTCGTCGATGTCGTCGATGTTGTTACCCCAGCAGTTCATCGACCTCGCCGACGACTGCGCTCAGCAATTCGTCTCCGCCGGCCCCGGGGGCAGGCGAGGCGGGGGTGGCTACACCACCGTTTTCGCCGCGCGAAGTGCGCTGACCCAGGCGGTGGGAATCCGCGACAACCAAGGCCGCGACTGGTTGTGCTCACACCTGCCCGGTGCGCAGGTCGCCGGGCAGGTGATCTCCGGTGATGGCGGGCCGAAGGCAGTCTCCGAGAGCGTGGCCACCGGCGGACCGGGTGTGGCAGCCGACGGGTCGGTGTTCACGTCCTTCTTCGGATACGCCAGCCCGCAGGTCGCGGCAGTCACCGTGACCACGCCCGACGGTGTCGCCTTCCCCGCCGTCGTCGCCAACGGGATGTGGTGGGCCAGCCCTCGAACTCCTGACCAGGAGGCAGCGGCCGAGATCAGGTGGGAGGCGGTCGATGCCGACGGCGTCGTCATCGCCGGCGGCGGCCCCGCCTGAGCCGCCTGGAAGTTCAGCACCAGATTCACGGTCATCCCGCGGAGGTTGCGCGGTATCGGCGGGGGCGGGCAGCCATCAGGCGCCTCCCCCACGGTCAGGCCTGGGCAGCTGCCGGCAGCAGAAGATCGTCTTGGGCCAGTCGCTGCACCGCCAGCACCGGGTCGACAGGCGTCTGCAACCTCACCGAGCAGGCCATCCCCGCACGCCGACCTCGCCAACTCAACGTGGTGCCAGCGGGACTGGCGTAGCTCACCACGACCAGATGGCCACGCACGTCGACCAGCGTGCAGTCCCCGCTCAGGCGACGGCGGGCCGTCTCCGGCGGCGGCGTCGGCATGTTCGGGCCGAACGACCACGAGATCTGGGTGATCCCCCGGCTCAAGGCCTCGGCCCGGATGAGCCCAAACAACTCGAGACCGTGTGGGACCAGCAGCAGGCGCAGCACGGCAGATCGCTCAGCGACCTGGCGCGGTGAGCGTCCGGCCAGCACATCCGCCGGGATAGGGCTTGCTCGCCGGGCGTTGGCACCGATCCACAGCGGCTGCAGCGCTCGTCCGTCCGCATCGTGCAAGTGCACGGCACCCACCTGAGGAAGTTGCTGCAACACGGCGGAGTCGAGCTCCTCAGCGCGCCGGGGTGGATCCTCCTCAAGGAGAGGGCTGGCGCCCGTGCTGCCTCGGCGCGCACGACGGTGCTCCTGCGGTTGCGGTGGCTGCAGGCTCGACAACAGGTCCTGCACGGCCGCGGGCAGCGGAAGCCGCGTGACGACTCCCAAGGTGGAGGCGGCCGGCTCCCAAGTCTGGTCCATCACCGCTCCGTCCTCGATCAGTCGCGGGGCTGGCGACAGCAGCATGAGCGAGCTGCAGTCCGAGCACCAAACGACCTTCACCTACTTCACGGTCATCCCGCGTGGCGCGCGATCGTCGAGGCGTAGAGAGTTTCGGCGGACTTGTTCGCCTGCTGCTTCCTCGGGGCCTGGGCCGCTGCGATCGCTACCGGACGGTCAACGCGGACACGTCCGCCACCGACACCACGCCTTGTGCTTTCAGCGCCATCGCCGGATCGATGGTGACCAACGCATCGGCTTGCAGCTTGGCCACCGCCAGGTACTCCGCCTCGGCCATGGTCTCCCAGTCCCGCTCAGGCGATGTCCCAGGCCAGGCGATGGGAAACCCGGTCTCCCAGCAGGCGCATCTTCAGCTGGGTCAGCCGGTCGTGGCGGTCCAGCGCTTCTCGTTCGTCCACCTCGGCGCGACGGACCGCTGCAAGCAGCAAGGTCAGCGCCTGGGAGCGGATTCCATTCGGTGCCACCAGCTGGTGGGAGGGGTGGACCGACACCTCGCCGGAGACGATGTGCAGCAGCGTCGGCGCATCCAGCGCGTAACGGCTCATGGCGCCCGACCCTAGCCAGCGCCGGCACCTCACGGCCGACTTTCTCCACGACCGAAGCGCTTGGTCACCAGGACGCCCTCGGACAACGTCGCGGTCATCCCGCGCTGGGCGTGACTTGAGCTGCCAACGTCGGCGCGGTCCTGGCGAAGAGCTCTCCACCAGCAGATCCACCTGATCATCAAACGAGTAGACCCCGGCTCGCCGCACTGAAACCGTCGCCCCATGACACAGACCGCGACTGCGATGGCGCAGGAGTGCATCTTCTGCGCCATCGCACGGCACGAGGCCGAGGCCAGCATGGTGTACGAGGACGAGACCGTCGTGGCCTTCATGGACCGCTACCCCGTCACTCCGGGGCACCTCCTGGTGGTGCCGCGCCGTCACGCGGTGGGCCTGGAAGACCTGGACAAGAGCACGGGTGGTCACGTCTGGGCGGTGGCTCACGACCTGGCCCGCACCTTGCGCCGCTCGTCGTTTCGCCCGGAGGGTATAAACCTCAACGTGTGTGACGGCGAGGCCGCCTTCCAGACGGTCTTCCACTTCCACCTGCACGTCATGCCCCGCTACACCGGAGACGGCTGGCCCGTCGAGAGCCTTCCCAAGACGTTGGACCGGGACAGGCAACGCCTGGACAGCGACGCCTACGAGGTCAGGTCTGTCTCTGCTCGCGGCACGGGCGACTGACCGTCCGGCGCCCGAGGACTCGTTGACCTGTTCGGGGTCCTGCCGCGTCGTGGCTACGTCACGGTCATCCCGCTGGCCAGGAGGCCGTCGACCTCGCGGTCTCGCCGCCGATGTCCGTCCAGTAGGAGGCAGGTCATGCACGGCTCGACGAGCGGTTTAAGGAAGGTCTCCTACTGGCTCCTCCAGCTAAGGCCCGTGCTCGTGGGGATGCCATCGGGCATGCTGGCCCTCCCCTCACCGCCAGGAGGCTCAGCCGTGGCCCGCTTCCCCCAACCGCCCCGGCCCGCCGCGCGACAGGCCAGTCCAGCCAAGAACGAGGAGCCCGAGAACAGAGAACCCGAATACGACGAGCCCCAGCAGCCGGAGTGGAAGGGCCCACCGGAAGATGTCCTGGCCGGTGTGGTGCCCATCGAGCTGGTGCTGGGCCGCGCCAGCAGCACCGTGCTCACCCTCAGCGGCCTCAGCGCCTTCCCCACCGGATTGAGCATGACCTTGGGCGTGCGGGTGCGGGCCCAGGGGCGCGCGGTACACCCGCAGCTGTACCAGCAGGTCTTCACCACGCCCCACCACCGCCAGCGGGGCTCCACCTGGCGGCCCGGTCAGTTGAGCTGGGGGTTCGAGCTGGCCGACGGGCGACAGGTCACCAACGCCGACCCCGGCCCCTGGAGCGAGCAGCCCATCGGCCTCGACGGCACCCCCGACCTCACCTGGCTGCCCTCGCACCCGGTTCTGATCGGTGGTGGCGGGCAGGCCAGCGCCCGCGTGATCGACTGCGAGTACTGGTTGTGGCCGCTGCCGCCGCCTGGGCCCCTGCGGGTGCTGTGCCAGTGGCCCGAGCGGGGCATCGAGCAGGCCTGGCACGAGCTGGACGGGGAGATGTTCCAGCGGGCCGCGCAACGTGCCCAACCGATCTGGCCGCGGCCGTGAGACCGGCGCGCTGACCACCCTCCACCAGCCGAGGACGGGGAGCAGCACCCCCAGCGTCACCGCGCTTCAGCGCTGCCCGTCGAACGCTCGGTCATCCCGCTGTCTTGGACGTCCGCTCGTGCCGACGAGCAAGTGGTCGGGGAACCCGGCACTCACCTCACACCGAAGAACGAGCAACCATCCAACGCTGTCTGCCTCAGCGCGGCTCGGCGCCGTCGACGCGCTCGGGCACGCCGTCTCCCGGCTGCGGCCCGCCGAGGGCCTCGTGCGCGGGCTGGTGCGCGGGCTGTCCGTGGGCGTCGCGGGAGGGATCGCCGAGGGTCTGCAGCATCTGGGTGACGTCGATGCCGGTGGTCCGCTTCAGCACTTCCAGCGTCTGCTGCAGGTTGGTGCCCACCGAACGACTCAGGGCCCCGGCGCCGTCGTTGGAGATGACGGTCAGGTCCTTGATCGCACCCAGGGGGCGGGCGAGCGCCTCGGCCAGCTGCGGCAGGACCTCCAGCGCGCGTTGGGTGAGCGCGGCGTCGCCGAACTGCTTCAACGCCTGCGCCTCCTGGCTCAGCGCCTGCGCCTTGGCCGCACCGGTGGCCGAGAGGGCCTCGGCCTGCGCCTGTCCCTCGAGGCGGACCGCGTCGGACTCGGCGGTGCGCCGCTGCAGCTCGGCCTGCGCGGCCAGACGGACCCGGTTGGCCTCTGCCTCGGCGGACAGGCGCACCCGCTCAGCCTCGGCCTGGGCGGCGGCGATCGCAGCCTGCTGCTCGGCCTCGGCGGCCAGCACGCGTGCGGTCTTGCCCGCCGCCGCCTGCTGCTCGGCCTCGTAACGGCGCGCATCGGCGGGCTTGCGCACCTCGGTGTCCAGGGTGCGTTCGGTCAGCTCAGCCTGGCGCTGCGCCACCCGCTCCTGCTCCTGCAGCACCTGCTGCTGCGCCGCGGCCTCAGCCAGCCGGCCGGCGGCGTCGGCCTCGGCGGCGGCCTTGTCCTGGTCGGCGCGGAACTGCGCCTGCTGCAGCGCCAGGTCACGCTGGGCCTGGGCGATCTTCGCGTCCGACAGCGCCTTGGCCTGCTGGGCCTCCTGGGCGTTGTTCGCCTCGGCGATCTCCGCGGCGCGGCGGGCGTTCGCCGCTTCTGGCCGGCCCAGGTCCTTGAGGTAGTTGCCGTCGTCGCTGACGTCCTGGATCTGCAGGGTGTCCAGGACCAGGCCTTGGTTGTTCAGGCTGGTGACGGCCTCCTCCTCGACCTGGCGGGCGAAGGCGACCCGGTCACGGATGATCTCCTCCACGGTCAAGGTGCCGATGACGCCGCGCAGGCTGCCGGCCAGCACTTCCTGCGTGAACGGCTCGATCTCCTTCTGCTGCTGCAAGAACCGTTGCGCGGCAGCGCGGACCATGTCCTCGGTGCCGCCCACCTTGACGATGGCCACGCCGTCGACGTTCAGCCGGATCCCCTGACGGGAGACCGCGCCGCGGATGGAGATCGGGATGCGCACCGACGACAGCGAAAGCCGGTGCGCCTGCTGCACGAGCGGTTTGACGAACACGCCCGCGCCCATGACGACCTTCTGCCCTGACAGGTCGGTCGTCATCTCGCCGGTCTGCGGGTTGGTCACCGGTCGCCCCTTCTTGCCGACGATGATCAACGCCTCGGACGGGCTGGCGATCTTGTAGCGCGTCTTGACCGCGACGAACGCCACCAGCAGCAGCACGACGAGCGCGCCGACCACGGCGGCGACGAGGATGACGTTGTCCACGACGGTGTCCATCTCACTCCACTCCCCACCCGGCAGGCGACCGCGCCGGCTCCTGCGGGAGGCGTCAGCGGCGGGGAGCCACGGCCTGCTGCAGGGCGGGTGGTGCGGGTACCTGTTCCGGACATCGACGACCACTTTGCCGACCAGGCTTCCCGGCGCACCTGCGCTCAGAGTAGCGCTGATCACTGCTCGTGGTGCCCCCCCTCCCGGGGGAGCAGGACGGCCACCGGCTGAATGGTGCGTCGGCGCATCCTCGACTCGCCCGAAGGTCGGGCCGGGTTCTCCCCGAACGACCAGAGCCAGCTGCTCCGGTTCTGACCTCCTCACCCCAGCCGGGCCGCGACCGCAGCCGGGCGACGGCGCAAGACTCCCAGCGCCGGCAGCAGACCCGCACCGGTGCTGAGGACCGCGACCACTGCGAGCACCAGGAGGAACACCGCCGGGGAACCCGCGGGCAGGACCCGGGAGGTGGTCGACAACGCGAACGGCACCAACGTCGCCGCCGCGACCAGCAGCCCCAGCAGCAGCCCGGCGACGACCAGCACCGTCGATTGCAGGATCACGAGCAGCGCGAGCGCTCCACGGCGGGCCCCCAGGAGGCGGGTGGACAGCAGTTCCCGGCGACGGGACAGGCCCGTGAGGACGGCGGAGTTCACGAGCGCGACGAGCGCATACCCGGTCACCAGCACCGCCAGCAGGTAGCCCGCCCACGTGTTCACCGTGGTACCTGGCGTCTGCGGGCCGGTGGCTCCGGCCGAGACGGTCAGTCCCGGGTGGTCGTCGGCCAGACGGGCGACCGCCCGGGCGATTCCCGCGGCGGCCGCGGTGGCCGCGGTCGGGTCGGTGGAGAGCGCGATCGCCTGCACTCCGGTGGTGCTGTGCGCTGCGGCCAGGTCGACCGGTAGGTAGGCGCTGGGGCCGTCCGCCCCGGGCACGTCGGCCACGACGGCCACCAGGCGCAGCACCACCGGGGAACCGTCCCCCAGGCGAAGGGGGACCCGGTCCCCGATCCGGTAGCCGGACGAGCGCACCGCGCTGAGCGAGAGCGCGACCGTGTCCCCGTGCAACGCCGACAGGTCACCGGACCGCACTCTCGGGCCGAGGATCCCCGCCCCCGTCACCGCGTCCAGGCCCTGCAGCCGCACGGCGTGCCGGGCCGGACCCGGAGTCCACTGCGCTGCCACTCCAGTCGGTCGGGGAGTCTCCACGTAACCGGCGCTGGCGACCACCGGCGAGGCCGCCACCACCCCCGGCACCGCCCGCAGCGCCTGCGTGACCTCGGCGCTCGCAGCGGCAGTGAACCCCGTGGGGGAGGTGGCGACCACGTCGGTGTGCACCTGCCCGGCGGCTGCAGCGGTGGCCACCGCCTGCTGGGTGTTCTGCAGGTACACCGCGCTGGTCGACAACCCGACCGCCAGCATCACCGGGACGACGACGCCCACCGCCCGCGACACCGACGCGCGGACGTCATCGGCGGCGAGCTCGCCCAGCGCACCCGCAGCGCGCAGCGGCGCACTGCACACCACGACCAGCGGGCGGACGACGACGGGACCGAGCAGAGCGAACCCCACCGCCCACACCGTCGCCGCCGGGCCGGCCGTGGCCGCCGCCACCGGGCCGTGCAGGATCTTGAGCGTGACCACGCTGAGCGCGGCACCGCCGGCCAGGACGACGGCCCCGGCCACCGCGCGGGTCCGCGGGAGTCGGCGTGCCGGTTCGTCCGCTGCTTGCAGTGCCTGCCCCGGCCGCGCCCGCGCCGGGCCACGGGCTGCCCCCCAGGAGGCCAGCAGCGCGACGAGCGCGACCGCGCCGAAGGCCGCCAGCACCGGAACGCCCGCCGAGCGGAACAGGAACTGTGACGGCGCTGCCCCGCTGTCCTGCAGCAGCCGCAAACGCCCTGCGCCCCAGTGGCAGCCCCAGCGCAACACCGGGTCCGGCGGCGACGGCAGCCAGCAGGGCGGTCTCGGCGAGCACCGCGCGGTGCACCTGACGGGGTGTGGCGCCCAGAACGCGCAGCAAGCTGAGCTCTCGTTCGCGCTGGCGCAGCGCCAGGCCGGTGGTGCCGACGACGACGAAGACCATCA
Organism: Kineococcus deserti; assembly: GCF_050871945.1. NCBI lineage: Bacteria > Bacillati > Actinomycetota > Actinomycetes > Kineosporiales > Kineosporiaceae > Kineococcus > Kineococcus deserti. Next base: position 18,855 of record NZ_JBJLSI010000029.1, read on the forward strand.
CCGCGACGACCGCGCCCCCGAGCGAACCAGCCAGCGCGATGAGCCCGACGCCGCCGCCGGCCGCCTGCGGAGCCTCCGCCAGGCCCCGGTCCGCGCCGGTGACGACGCGCGCGGCGACGTCGGGCAGCTGCTCGGCGAGCGCCGCCTGGACGCGTCCGGCGACCTCGGTCGCCGACGCACCGTCGGCGAGGAGCACGGCGATCGAGTCCACCTCCTCACCGTGCCGGGCGTAGGCAGCGGCCTGCTCGTCGCTGGCGAAGGCAGCGGGTGCCGCGCTCGCGGGACAGTCCACCAGGCCGCTGAGGATCCACATCGCCCGTGCACCGCCGACGACGGCGTCCACCTCTCCTCCGATCGCGGACCCCGCCGCCAGGCGGCGGTCCAGGACGACCTGCGCAGCACCATGGGGAGCGCTGCCCTGCAGGTGACAGCCCGCGGCGGTGGCTGAGGACCAGCCGTGGCCCGCGAGCGGGGTCTGGCCATCGCCGAGCGCGAAGCTGAACGTGACGTCGGGCAGCACGCCCGCGACACCTTCGACACCGGCGACGACGGCCGCGGTCTGGTCGGGCAACCGCACGCGTTCGCCGTAGGCGGGATCGCCGTCCTGACCGCTGTTGCGCGTCGGGTCGCCGGTGACGACGACGGGAGCAGCGCCCAGGCGGGTCACCGCGACGTCACCGCGCGCCCCGGTCTCCAGCAGGCTCCCGCAGGCGAGCAGTACCGCCGTTCCGCACAAGAGAGCGGTGAACGTGGCCACCGACTGCACCCAGCGTCGCCGCAGCGTCTGCAGTGCCAGCCCGCTCAAGACGTTCCCCCCACGCTCGCACCGGCCACGGCGCCCCAGGCGCCGAGGTGGACCATGCGCTCAGCGATCTGCTCCGCGCTGGATCGGCCCAGTTCACCGTCCAGGCGCCCGTCGGCGAGGAAGACGACGCGGTCGGCGTAGGAGGCGGCCACCGGGTCGTGGGTGACCATGACGACCGTCTGCTGGCGCTCGTCGACGGCGGCGCGCAGCAGCCTCAGGACGTCGCCCGCTGTGCGGGTGTCCAGCGCGCCGGTCGGTTCGTCGCCGAAGAGGACGGCCGGTTTCCCGAGCAGGGCCCGGGCGATCGCCACCCGCTGGCGTTGCCCCCCGGACAGTTCTCCCGGCCTCGCGGTGGAGCGGTGCTCGAGACCGACCTGGGCCAGTGCCTGTGTCACCGCCGTACGCGCCAGCCGATGCCCCGCGAGGCGGGCCGGCAGGGCGACGTTCTGCGCGACCGTCAGCGCGGGAAGCAGGTTGTAGTCCTGGAAGACGAACCCGATGCGTTCGCGACGCAGCACGCTGAGGTGCCGCTCGTCCATCCCGCCGATTTCGTGGCCCTCCAGCCGCACCGATCCCGACGTCGGCCGATCCAGCCCGGAGGCGCACTGCAGCAAGGTGCTCTTGCCCGATCCGGAGGGACCCATAACCGCGGTGAACGAGCCGCGCTGGAACTGCAGCGTCACTCCGGCCAGGGCATCGATCTCGCGCCGGCGGCCGCCGTAGCGCTTGACGACGTCAGTGAGTTCCAGGACCGTCCGCGTCAGCGACCCACCCTGGGCCTGAGACGGCGGGGCGGACTTCCACTGCCGATCGGGGACCTGTTCGTCCCGGTCTCCACGTCTGCTCGTCTTGCGCACCGCACTGGCCTTTCGTTCGGGGTCGGGGTTCTTCGAGGTTTCGGATTCGTGCGGGAGATGGGGCGTGGTCGCCCGGCCTTCGACCGCACGGCAAGGAATCGGGTACCCGTGTTTCGTCGGGTGTCGGCGGGTTCTGGCTGTCGGAACTGACGGGGACCCGTCGTGGATCGACCGGTCGCCGGTTCGTGTCTGCGTGCGCAGGAACGGGAGGCGGCGGACCACCGGGAGGGTCTTCGGAGCATCGCGCGGACGCAGACGGCTCAAGGCCGCCGAGTCGGCCGAGAACGCCGCTGGCCGATGCGTCCGGCACGGGAGGCGGCGATCGGGGAACCGGTGTTCCCGCGTTCAGCGGCGTGACGGCAACCGGTCGGTGCTGCAAGGCTCAGCAGAGGAGCCTCGCTGGTGCAGGGTGCGCGCGACGGGACCTGCGACGGCGTGGGAGAAGCTGGTGCGGTCCTCAGCCAGGGGCACCCGGCCCGGCGCTACCGAGGGGCGCTACCGGTCCATCGCGCGACGACAGGTTCCGGCATGGTGTCGTGCAGCAACCCCGGTAGCCGACTGAGGACGTCGGCGTAGGCCTGCGCGAGGTCGTCGGTGCGGGCACCGGCTGCTCGCCAGCGTCGCTGGGCAATGACCGAGGCAGCACCGAACACCGCCACGACGAGCACGGCATCCTCACGGCAGTCAGGTCCGAAGTCCTCACGGGCGGTGATGAGCTCGGCCAGTTCGTCCTGCCGCTCGGCGTCACGCAAGGCAGCCCGGGCGCGGATGGACTCCACAGCCGCCACCTGGTCCTGGACGATGCGGACTTCGGTGCCGTTGGCCTGATCGAACGTCTCGGTGAGGGCGTCGGTCAGCGCCGTCGCGAGCGTCTGGAACACCGGAGCGGTCGCGCCGAGTTCGGCGACGCGTTCGACGAATCGGTCGTTCGTGGTGTCGGCGAGGGAGAGGACCAGATCCTCCTTGGTGGCGAAGTGGCGGAACACCGTCTGGTGCGAAACCCCCGCCTCCCGGGCGACCTCCTCCACGGTCACGTGAGCGAACCCACGACGGTCGAAGAGCCGCAGCGCGGCCGAGCGGATGCTCGCTCGCCGTTCGGCGACCTGTCGGCGACGAACGGGTGGTGCGGGCGGCTCCATGGACACCATGATTGCGTTAGTGACTAACACTTGTCAAGAGGTGACGGCCTCCGCCAGGACACCCGACCCCCCGGAGCACGGCCCACGGAGCACGGCCCACGGAGCACGGCCCGTCCACAGCACCGCCGCCCACCGCGGGCCCTCGCTCCAGACGGGCGCAGGGCCCGTGCACCGCTTCGTCAAGGGTTCAAAGCACGTACCGCCCGGACGGCGCTGAGCAGGTTCAACCCGGTGCACTGCCGCACGAGGCGTACCGCAGCGACTTCGCCGGACCTGCCGAGCAGAGCGGAAACCTCGGCACGCAGAGGCTCCGGGAGCAACACCGCCACCGGCGCCTCATCGACGACCACCCCGGTACCACGCAGCCGCCGGATCCATTTGCGCATCACGCCATCCCTTCAACAGGTGACCAGTCGTCCACAGTTGTCCGCCACCTTGGTGTTAGTCACTCACCTCTGTCAAACGCGGGGTCGAACCTGCTACACCACCACTCCCCCTCCTGCATCGATGGTTCTTCGGATGGGTCTGCTGCACGGTTGGGTGACCTCCGAGGTGACTCGTCCGAGGGTGAGTCCGGAAGGATGTCGCTGCGCCCAAGCCCTACCCCCGCGAGTACCGGGACGACGTCGTGCGCGTGACCCGGGACCGCGACCCCGGTGTGACGTTGGAGCAGGGCGCGGCCGACTTCGGCATCCACGGCATGACGCTGTCGAAGTGGATGCGCCAGGCGGATGTGGATGCCGGGTGAAGCCGGGAAGCACGCCAACGGACAACGCCGAGCTGCGGGAGACGCGACGGTGGATCAAGCTGCCGGAGCGGGAGAACGAGGTCCTGCGCCGGGCCGCGGCCTACCTGTCCCAGGCCAACCTGCCCGCAGGCTCAGGACGTGGCTCGGGAAAGTGATCTTCCCGCTCGTGAGGGAGCAGGACGGACGAGGGCATCCCGGTGGCCCTCACGTGCCGGGCCTTGAACATCGCTCGACAGGTTTCCTACCGCTGGCTGGCCGAGCCGGTCACCGACACTGAGTCGGAGCGGTCTTACCGCGCCCACGCCTTGTCCGACGCCCACCGCGACGACCCGGAGTTCGGCTACCACCATCTGCACGAGGAAGCCGCGCAGGCCGGGCAGCCGATGCCGGCGCGGACGGCGTGGCGGATCTGCTCAGACAACCGGTGGTGGAGCGCGTTCGCCAAGCGGCGCAGCGAGTACGACAAGCGACCGTGCCCACCGGTGCACGACGACCTCGTGCAACGGAAGTTCACCGCAGCGGCGACCCGAACCAACTACGGCTCACCGACATCACCGAGCACTGGACGGGCGAAGTCAAGCTGTGTCTGTGCGCCATCGACGACGTGTTCTCCCGCCGCCTCCTGGGCTACTCCATCGACCCACGGATGACCTCCCGCCTCGCCGTCCGTGCACTGACCCACGCCGTTGCGCGCCGGTACGTTGAGGGCCTCAGCGTCGCTGGTTGCCGAGTCCACAGCGACCGCGGGTTGCAGTTTCGATCGAGGCGATTCGTCCCGGGCCTGAGTCGCCACGGCCTGGTCGGATCGATGGGCCGCGTCGATGCCGCCGGGGGCACCGCGGCGCTGGAAGGCTTCTTCGGGTTGCTGCAGAACAACGTCCTGGACCGGCGGGTATGGGCTACCCGCGACGAGTTGCGGATCGCGATCGTGACCTGGATCGAGCGGACCTACCACCGCCGTCGCCGGCAGAGCGGGTTGGGCCGGTTGCCCCCCTTGAGTACGAGACCATCATGCCCGCGCCGGCCGCCCTGGCCGCGTGACGCAACTGTCACCTGATCGTGCAGCGAACCCGGCGGACAGGACCTGGGCATGAGCGATCCTCTCGGGCGTCCGAGCGGTCACCGTCTCTCGACACGCGAGTCCGGAGAACTGGGTCGTGATCGAGGCGACCAGACCATAGGCGGGGTGGGTGTTCGACCTCATCACAGCCTCCGAACATGCTCAGTACGGAACTCGCCTACCTGAGAGACTTTCTCGACCGCGTCCTGGTCCCGGCCCACCACCCGAGGTTGACCATCCCGCGACGCCGAAGACCGCCCAGCGCGACCAGACACCCCACACTTCGGGCCCCGGCTCTTCGTGGAGTCCCCCGGCTCTGCTGGGCGCTGCCGGAACCCGCTCCGCCGCCGGCACCAGCCCACGACCACCCCGCTCACGACCATCCCGCAGGCCGCGCCTTCTGCGGATGCACGAAAGCACGCCACCAGCCAACTCGTCCGCGCAGTCAGTCACCCCAGTCCAGCTGGTGCGCAGGAGTTCCGACCCGCCGCCCCCAGGCGACCGCCTCCTCACGAGCAACAGCATCACCGATGCAGTACCGGAAGACGCGCCCGGCGAAGACCACCACGTGCTCCGCACCCACCACGAAGTCCGCCCACCACCCCGTCTGCGGTTGCAGCGCATCGGAGAGGACTGCCGCCAGGTGCTCAGCACGTTCATCGGGAGCGGTGAAGTCCAGGAACGTCCACACCGTCGGCTGACCCGGCGCAGCACCCCCACCACCGGACACGGCGGGCTCTGCAGATCCACCCGGCTGCGTGTCGACCGAGACGTCGTGCCTGCCCAAGCGCAGCACGACCAGGTCAGGCACGCGCACCTCAGCGCCCACCCGCAAGCTCTCGACGATCAACCGTCCCTCCAGCACCCCCCGATGCTAGGACGAACGAGCACCGATGCGGTGTCCGAGACCGAGCCACCGTCCGCGACGGCACGACCCTCCTCACCGATCAGCTGGACAACGGCTCCGGGCGTTCCCTGCACCGAGGACAACCCCGGTCGGACTGCTTCCGCCTGCGGCTACCGCAGGAGACAGAACTCGTTCCCCTCGGGGTCGCTCAGCTGCACCCACCCCTCGTACTCACCGACGACGCTGGCCCCCAGCGCCACCAGACGAGCCACCTCGGCGGGGTGGTCACCCGTGCTCAGATCCAGGTGCACCCGGTTCTTGACCACCTTGCCTTCAGGCACCAGCACGAAGAAGTAGCGCGGCAAACTCGCGCCGGCCTCGACGAGCACGCTGGATCGTCCTCGGGATCATCGATGCCCTCCGCAGCGAGACGGCGGAGTTCATCGTCGTCGTAAGGGGCCACCCGATAACCCTCCAGCGCTTCGGCCCGAAAGCGCGCCAACGACGCGGGATGCCGGGAGTCGAACACGATGTCACGCAACGAGGCCACCCTCTGAACCCTAGCCAGGTCTGCAAGCGTCCCCGCCGCACACTCACGGCGCGGACATCGCACGTCTGCCCGGAGGCGCGCGTCGCCAGCAGGGAGCTTCGTGACCGAGGAACGACCACCACACGGCTACACCAAGGCGACCCGCAGCGACCACGGCCTCGTCACCCAGCGCCACCTCGGACCCGGTGCCTCGCTGCGCCAGCACGCCGAGGTCACCGCCCTTCGCCACCTCGCCGGCACCTTGCCCGTACCGGCCCTGCTCCACGACCAGGCGGAACGGGTGTTCCGAACCCGTCGTCTGCACCTCCTCGGCGCCTTGCCGAACCTGTTCGACGGCTACGGCACAGAGCCGGCCCGGGGCCGGCGCCAGGCCGCGATGGTCGCCGAGTGCGAGTGGCCGTGAACTTCGCCACCTGCCGACGTGCATGCGTCGGCGGTTCTAGAGATCGGCGCCGGTATCGGCGTCCAATCGTCGGCGCACATGGGCCAGGCGGTCCTCGGGGTAGCGCCCGGCGAGGTCGTCGAGCATGAACCGGCAGGCCCACGCCCGTGCCTGCGCCGGCAGGTCCTCGAACCCGGCGGCATCGGACCACCCCCGCACCAGCGCAGCGACGCGCGGCTCGAAGCGCCGGGCCAGCACCGCGGGATCGAGCGTCAAGATCGACCACGTGCGGGCACGATCCAGCACCGAGGGTCCGGCGGCAGTGTTGGCCCAGTCCACCACGCCACTGACCTCGCCGGCCGCGTTCACGAGAACGTTCAGCGGATGCAGATCCAGGTGCAGCAGGCTGTCCCCACCGGCCAGGCTCGGCGGTTCCGCCTCCGGCGCCAGCGTGGAGTTGGGTACGCCCGCCAGGACCGGCGGCGGCGCGACTGCCGCGAGGGCGAGCTGCGCAGCACCGCCCGCCTCGCCGTGGCGACGGGCCTGCGCCGGGGACAGATCGCCGACGTCCCAGGCCGGGCGCCCCCGCAACCGGGTCAGCAGCAGCACAGCGTGAGCCCGTCCTCGATCGTCGACGTACCGGGCCTCCTGGAGGACCTCTGGAACGGGCACCACGCTCGCGGCGGCCGTCATGGCTGCCCTCTCCCGATCCAGCACGTCCGGGGCGCCCATGCGCAAGATGTGCTCACCACACGCCCAGGTCTGGCCGCTTTCCCCACCGACCGCCGCCAGGGACTCGTTCGCCATCCCCAGGGCGGCAGCAGCCCGACGAACCTGCGTGGACCAGGGTGATCGGCCAGTCCCGGGGTCGGTGGAGGCGTCTTTCGTCACGAAGGCGAGTGTGCCAAGCGGGCAGAGCCCGACGAACCCCCGGACACCACGGTCATCCCGCCGTTCGCGCGCCTGTCACCCCAGCATCGACGATCATGGCGGTGATGAGCATGCGCCTGTGCACCGATCTCACCCCCGCGGCCTGGATCACCCACGACCCCGCGCCCTGGAACAGGCTGACCACCCTGGGCCCCAGCGGACTACCCGCCTACGCGCGTCTGCTCTTCCTGCCCGACCCCACCCACCCCGGCCAGAGCGAGAACGACGCCCCCGCCCGCGACGACGGCCGATCCGAAACCGACCTGCTGCGCACCGCCCTGACCCACCTCACCTCCCACACCACCACCCCGCAGGAGTGCTACTTCCTCCTGTGGGACGGCTGGGACCTCCACCCCTCCCCGACCAGAACCCCGACCAGAACCCTGACCGGCCGCGCTCCACGCCCACCCGCCGCCCCGGCCCAGGGGCCCACCCGTCCCACCGACGACCCGGAACACCTCAGGCCGCCGGTCGGTGCCCAACCTGGCGTCTCCCCGGGCGCGCGGCGGCCCACGACCGGCGCACCGCTGGTCTCGCTGCCCGAACGCGACTACCACCTCTTCCGCGGCACCGTCGACGACCTCGGCGACTGGGGACCAGACCTGCCGGCCGCACCTTCTGGCTGGGCACCCGACCCCGCCTTCTTCTGGCCGGCCGACCACGCCTGGTGCATCACCCGAGACGTCGACCCGCACTACGCCACCATCGCCGCCGGCAACGCCGCGATCACCGCGCTCCTGCACGACCCGCAACTCGACGTCGTCCCCACCGACCCCAGCCAGCCACAGCCGTACTACTGGTGAACCGTCAGCTGACAACCGCACGGTCATCCCGCCGTCGTGGACGTTCGGTCGCACCCCGATCAGCGCGCAGTCGAGAACCACCTGAGGAAGGCGCCCAGCCGGTCCTCGACGCCCCAGGCAAACCAGGTGCTCAACATCTCCACCTCGATCCAAGATGCCCACCGTGACCAACGAGGCCATCGCGTTCATCCGCCCCGCCGCACTCACCGACCAGGCGCCCTACGCCTACGCCGCCGTCACCGGCGCCCAGCAGACCATCCACACCTCCGGTGCGTGCCCTCTGGACGCCGACGGGAACACCGTCGCCGTCGGTGACTACGTCGGCCAGGCGCACCAGGTCATGGCCAACCTGATCACCACCTTGCGCGAGGCCGGCGCGGAGCTGAGCGACGTGGTCAAGAGCACCGTCTACGTCGCCAGCAGCCAGCGTGACGACCTCGACGCCGTGTGGGACGTCGTCCACAGCACCCTCGGCGACCACGACGCACCCAGCACTCTGCTGGGCGTGAGCGTCCTGGGCTGGCCGGACCAACTGGTGGAGGTGGAGGCGGTCGCAGTCATCGCAGAACCTCCTGTGCGGTGATCCCAGACGCCAGTCGACGGCCGACCTACCGCAGCCGAACGTTCTCCCGGCACTGCCCGTGAGGCTGGTGTCGGGGACCGCGTGTGGCAGGGACGCTCTCGATGGCGGCATGAGCCCGGGGGTTGCAGCACGCCCGGTGGGGCGCGGGACGGGGTGGCAGTCGGCCATCGCTCTGCAGCGCCCAGCACCGGCGTGATGAGAGCCTCGGCGACGCCGGAACCCTGCGGGTACCGGGTTGTGACCGAGCGCAGGGCTCCTGCTGGCCGCACCCGCTGCCCGCCTCACAGCTGGACGAGACGTCGACCTCGCGCTCGGCAGGGACGCTGCGGTTGGTAGGCGCATCAGCGCGCTCCGTGACGACTCCTCCGGCTGAGAGTGGTATGTGTAAGCCTCCTGGCTGATTCGCCAGCGAACGCAGATGCAGTTCCCTCGCCTCCCGGTTGAGCCAGCGAGGAAGGCAAGGGTGTCGCCGCTGCGGTGCGGCGGGGGGAAGGGGACGGCTCGTGCGCTTGGCGCGGATGTGGCGTGCGCTGGCGCCGCTGGTGGCCTCCGAAGTGGCCGACGACGTCTTCGCCCGCCGCACCCTGGCCCGCGTGCTCGGCCTGCAGTACGTCCTCGGCGGCGTCCTGGCCTGGCTCTTCGCCCTCGTAGCCCTGCCACCGACGACCCGAGCGTCCGTGGTCGCCTGCGGTGCCACCGCGATCGTCGCCGGCGCGGTCATGGGGATCGTCAGCGTCCTGCGGCTGTCCTCGCGGACCCTCACCGCCGTTTCGCACGTGTGCATCGTCTCCGCGCAGGTGCTCATCGCGATCGCCTACGCCCGCGCCCGCGGACCGGGTGGTCCGCTGCTGCTGTTCCTGCTGTGGACCGCCCCCTACGCCGGAATCTCCTCCCCCCGCGCCCGCTGGATGCACGTCGCCGTCGCGTGCACCGCCCTGATCGCGGCCTCCACCGCAGTGCCCGGAGACCCGGGCACCACAGCGGTCAGCATCGTGATCTTCGCCGCCACCGTGGTCATCACCAGCATGCTCACCGCCCGCATGACCACCCGGCTGCGCCGCAGCGCCACCCAGGACCCGCTCACCGGACTGCCCAACCGCCGCCTGCTGCACGCCGCCACCCACGCGGCTCTGGTCCGCCGCGCAGCCCGCGGCGGCACGGTCGCCGTCCTGCTGATCGACCTGGACCGCTTCAAGCACGTCAACGACACCTTCGGCCACGAGAGCGGCGACGCCCTGCTGCAGCAGGTGGTGCCACGAATGCTGGCGGTGCTCGGACCCGACGACGTCCTGGCCCGTCTGGGCGGAGACGAGTTCGCCGTCGTCTGCGAAGACCCCGGCGGCGCCCTGGATCCCGCCGACGTGGCCGCCCGCTTCGACCGGGTGTGGGCCGAGCCGGTCCTGGTCGGTGAGCGCACCCTGCACGTCAGCGGCAGCACAGGCGTCGCCCTCGCCGAGGACGGGGCGACGCCGCGCACCCTGCTGCGGGACGCCGACGCCGCCATGTACGAGTCCAAGCGCCGCGGCCCGGGCACCTTCCAGGTCTTCTCCGCCGACGTCGCCGCCCGCGCCCAGCGCCTGCTGCTGCTGGAGCAGGGGCTGCAGCAGGCCGTGCAGCGCCAGGAGCTGGCGGTGCACTACCAACCGGTCATCGCCTTGGGCGGTCCGCGCGCCGGCCGCGTCATCGGCGCCGAAGCGCTGCTGCGCTGGAGCAGCGTCGAACTGGGCGCGGTAGGACCCGACGAGTTCATCCCCGTCGCCGAGGACGCCGGGCTCGTTTCCGCCCTGGGCGATTGGGTGCTGCAGCGGGCGCTGGGCGATCTGGCCGACTGGCGCGCTCGCGGGGTGGTCGGTGACGACTTCCAGGTCGCCGTCAACGTCAGTGCCCACCAGCTCAGCCACGCCCTGCCCGAGCGGGTCACCCACCTCTTGACGCAGTTCGACTTGCGCGCCGCCGACCTCGGCCTGGAGCTGACCGAGACCGCCGTCGTCAAGGGCGGCGCCCCGCAGGTGCTGCACAGCCTGCGCGAGCTGGGCGTGAGCCTGCTGCTGGACGACTTCGGCACCGGCTACTCCTCGCTGTCCCAGCTGCAGGAGCTGCCCTTCGACGTCGTGAAGGTGGACCGCGCCTTCGTCGCCGGCATGTCCCGCTCCCCTCGCGATCGGGCGCTGGTGCTGGCGGTCCTGTCCTTGGCCGGCGCACTGGGCATGTCGGTGGTGGCTGAAGGCGTGGAGGAGGCCTACCAGGCCGAGCAGCTGCGCGCCGCCGGCTGCGCAGCCGCACAGGGCTGGTACTTCGCCGAAGCAGTGCCCGCCGTCGACCTACCGGCCGCCGTGCACGCGGCGGGCGCTCGGCTGACGCCGAAGGCTTCAACCACCCCCGGACAGAGCGCGCCGGCTGAGTCTGCTCGATGACCGCTGCCTCGAGGAGGCGAACGCTCGGCCCGGCCCGTCGCACCAGCGAGCAGCCCGCTGCGGCGAGGCCTCGGCCAGCGACGCGGGGGCGCTGGAACCACGGGCCGCTGCCGCGACCGGCTTCACGGAACGACCACGAGCGGGGAGTTCCTGGACGTCGACGAGCCGACGAACCGGTGGGATCGAAGTGGTGATGCCGATGGCGTCCGCGAAGTGAGCGATGCCGGCCACCGCGACCTGCCCGCGCGTCAGCAGGCCGTGCACGACGCCGTCCGGACGCACTGGAACCTGGGACCGGGGACGGTCGACCCCCTGCCCGGCGGCATGAACTCCACCACCTGGACGGTGACGAGCACCAGGGCCCACCCCCCTCGGCGGTGGGTGGCCAAGCTCGTCGCACTCCAGCAGCGTGAAGCCTTCGTCCGGGGTTTGAGCGCCGCCGAGCGCGTCCAGGACGCCGGCATCCCCCCCGGAGCGCCCGAACCCACCCGCGAGACGCCTACGCGCGTACCGCCACCAGCCCGCCGTGGAGATCGCCACCGGAGTGGACGTTCTGCTACGGGTGCGCTGGGCGGTGCAGGCCGACTACTTCGCCCGCCGGCTGGTCAACGACGACCGCACCGGCATCAACGATCCGGCCGAGAACTTCACCGGGCTGCACGATGCGCGGGACTTCTTCGAGCGCGACCGGTGACCCACCTGGCAGAACGGACGAGGAATCCGGCGCGAACTCAGGCGCCGACCGACCGACTCGTGGTTCGTCGCCACCTCAGGGTGCCGGACGTCCGGCCTCGGCGTGCGCCGCGTTGGGCGGCCGCTGTTGCCCACCGCGTTCACCGCCCATGACCCAGACCGCGACGTCGAGAACACCCCAACCACCCGCACCAGCCGCAACACGACTTCGCCCACCCCACCGCACCGGCACCGAGAAACGCGTCTCCCCAGAGCCGGCCGACTCCAGCGTCACGTACCAGCCCGTCCAGGTCCCGCACGCACCGCCGCCCTGGCACGGCACCTGGGAAGGTGCGCTGAGGTACAAACTCGCGTCCCCGGCGTGCAACCGTTGCGGCTCCGCCTGCATCGCGACCCCCACAACCGGCTGGTCTTCCTCGCCCGCAGCAGTGCGCGGCACCGAGAGCCCCACCTCCACTGCCACCGCCTCACACGGAGCCATCACCACCGCTACATCCCGCCCTACCTGCTGAACCGCTACCGCACCCACTGCACGAGTCCTCAGCACCACATCCGACAAGGAACTCACCGCAGCGGTCGGGGACTGCAGCGACACCCCACCCGGCGACCCGTCCCGCAACTGGCGCAGCCGAGCGCTGAACTGCACCACACTGACCTCGGCGAGGTCGCAATCGCGAACCTCCACGCCCGGCGGACGCGATGCCTGAGCCTGCTCGCGCCAGGGCGACCAGGAGAACGAAGCTCCCATGACGATCAGCGCGGCGACCGTGAACGCCGGCGCCTCCCAGCCCCTCCCACGCCCCCGGTTCCGCCCTTGCCCTCGGCCTCGGCTCCGAGCTCGCGGTGGATCGGGCGGTGGACCACTCCTGGCCACCCGGCCCCCGGACACCCCTCGTCTGCGAGGCACAGCACGATGCTGCCAGCAAGAGCGATCCCGGTCACCACGACGATCGATGCGCGTCCGCAGCCGTCCACGGGGGTCTGCCCCGGTCTCGTCGACTCCCACCGGCAGGGGCGGTCAGGCCGCGCGTGAGCGGCTCGTGCCGATGTCTCGGACTCGACGAGCGGCACGCGGTGGCGCCGACTGGTGAGAAGTGACCCCTCCAGCGTCGGTCGGGTTCGAGCACGGGTCGCACATGAGGGTTCGCGGATGGCTCGATGAGAGCGCGAACGGCAACTGGAATCCGAGGGCGAGTGCCGGCCGCTGATCGGCGCGGGCATCGGCACCCCGGTCACCTGGCGGCTCCCCCTCAGGGCTCCGCCTCGCGACGGCCCAGCGAAACTCGTCCGCCTCGGCGCCCGCAGTCCTCGTCGCTGTGCGGCTGGGCCTGTACCGCAGGCCACGCCTGGGGCACGTGAGCGGATTCCGCCCAACAGGTGCGAACGTCGGTGTTCTCCTCCGATCGGCGCGCGCAGCAAACCCTCCCCGCTGGTGCCCCTTCCACTCGAGAAGAGCCGGTCAGGACACGAAGACGGCACCCTCACCCGACCCCGCCCCGCTCCGCCCCGGTCGTCGACACGTGAGCCCTCCGCATCGGCCGCTGTCACCGACGGGCGCGCGCGGCGGCCACCTGCGGCAGCGGCCCACCGGCGCCGTCGGGGACGACAGCCCCCGCCACGACGACAAGGGCCGCGAGCCCGACCGTCCGGGGGTTCGACGGCTCAGTACCGCCTCCTCCCTCAGCACCTCACGCGACGTCGCTCACGAACCGGCGACGGCCACAGCCCGGCTACCTGCCCGCGATCACGTCGATCTCGACGAGCGCGCCGACCGCCAAGCCCGTCACCCCGACGGTCGTACGGGCCGGCAACGGACCCTCGAACCAGCTCCGGTAGCGCTCGTTGAACTGCTCGAAGTGCTCATCGAAGTACCGCAGGTAGACGCGGACCTGCAGAGCGTCGTCGAAGGTGAGCCCGCACTGCGCCAGAACGGCGACGAGGTTGGCCCGCACCTGCTCGGCCTGCTCGGCGATCCCGCCGTCGACCAGGCGGCCGGTGGCGGGATCGGTGGGCATCTGCCCGGTGACGAACACCAGATCCCCCAGGCGAGTGGCGTGCGCGAACGGGCCGACCTGGGGCGGAACGCCGTCGGCGGGATCGAAGACGAAGGTCTCCTTGCGGCTAGTCATGATCACGAGGGTGCCAGCCACTACCCGCGCAGCCGGAGTCCGCCACGCGGGCACAACGTCACCAGCGCCGCGGCACGGCCGAGGAACCGCGAACGCCCACAGCAGGTCGGCAGCTCCGCCCACTGGGACCCAACGGTGGAGTGCACCAGTGGGTGAACGCCAGGGTGAGGCACCACGTCGTGGTCCTGGCGCCGGCCCGGACGTCCGCGAGGCCCTCACCTGTCGCTGTCGTGTCGTCCGCGCCGCTGCGACGGGAGGCGTACCGGGAAGGCGCAGGACTGGGCGCGAGCCGTGCCAGGGAGTACGACAGAGGCATGCAGCAACGGCAAGAACCACAGTCACCGCGCACCGAGAACGAGTGGCAGCACCTGCTGGAAGACCGCTGGAAGCGGTACACCACCCGCTGGCAGGCGCTGGAGGAGCACTGGCAGGAGCTGGCCGGTCAGCCCGACCTGACGCAGGCACGGGTACGCACCCTGGCCGGCTTCGACCAGCTGGCCGAGGACCGTGACGACTCGGCCACCGACCGCGACACCGTCGCCGACGAACGTGACGACCGCGCCACCGAGCGCAACTCCGCAGCCTTGGACCGCGACCTCGCCGCCTTCGAACGTGACGCCGCCGCCGACGAGCGCGACGCGGCCGGTGAGCAGGCGGACACCGGCCGCCGTGCGCGCGGGGAGGACACCACCGTCTCGCAGGCTGACCGGGAGCAGGCCCGCTCCGACCGGCGCGCGGCCGCCCAGGACCGGCGCGCGGCCTTCGCCGACCGCGAGGCCGCCGACCGGGACCGCCGCCACGCCGGCGGTGACCGGGACTACTCCGCCGACGAGCGCTTCTACTCCCGGGACGACCGCCAGCGCTCAACGCGGCTGCGCGAGCAGCAGGAGGCCCAGCAGGCGGCAAGCCGAGAGCAGGAGCGGGAGCGGCAACAGATGGCCACCGCCGCCATCGCAGCGTGCGAGCAGCTGGCCTTGACGCTGGAGCACTGCAGCACGCTGTACGAGCAGCTGGCGGTGCGCGAGGACGACGAGCAGGACGCGGCACAGTTGCGGGTCATGGCCGAACGCCAGCGAGCCCGAGCCGACCAGGTCTCAGCCCGGGCGCACCACCTGGCATCGCTCCTGAGCACCGGCTCCTGACCTCGACCGCGGCGCGATCCGGTCTCCCGGACGGATCGATCATGACCACGGTGCCCGGAGAAGCGGGTCAAGCTCCCGCGGTGCTGGCGCCGACCACGCTCAACGGTTCGCGGTCCACTCCTGCGCCAGCAGGGCGTAGCCGACCTCGTCGACCCAGCCCAGGTCGCGGTGCAGGGAGTCAGCGACCGCGTACAGCTCGCGGCGCATGCCCACGCGCTCGGCCAACCGGCACGAGGCCTCGTTGGCGGCGAAGGCGTTGGCCGTCACCCGCCGCAGCCGCAGGTCCTCGAAACACACTCGCAGCACCTCGCGCACCGCTTCGCTGGCGTAGCCGTGCCCACCGACGGCCGGATCCAGCGCCCAGCCCAGCTCGGCCTGCACCCCACGCGCCCGGTCACGCACCTCGCGCTGGGCCCAGCCGTCCTCCACCTTGACCATCACGTCACCCACCACGCGGCCCTCGAGTTCGACGACGAGGAGATCGCGCAGCCGCGCGCTGAAGATGCCTCGCCAGTCCGCTCGGTCAGCAGGGCGCCACGAGCCCCACCGACTGACCTCCTCCAGACGTCGGTAGGCCCACATCGCCTCCTCGTCAGCGGGCCTGACACGCCGGATGCTCAAGCGGGCGGTACGCACCGGCCACGACAGCGCGTCCAACGGTGCGGGCATCTCCTGGTCGGTTCCGGTCACCGGTCGAGGGTGTCAGCTCGACCGCGGAACTGTTCGAACTCCGGGCGCTGTGGTGGTCACTGCGGCAGCGGCGGGACGAGGTTCACCGCGTCACTGTCGTAGGTCACGCCCTGACCGTCGCGCACCTCCCAGGCCTCCACACCCGGCGCGGCCAGCACAGCGTCGATGCACGCCCGGCTACCGCCGACGTAGGTGCTCATCAGGTCCACGTCGGTGGCCACACACCACACCCGGTCCGCCGGCCACCACAGGCTCGGACTCTGCTCCACCGGTTCCGTCTCCATCGACACCCGCCCCGCCTGCGCCAGTGGCCCGGTCAGCAGCACCATCTGCCGCTGCGGCATCGGCACCGTCCGCGAGACCGGCGCCAGCACCGAGGACCCGTAGCCCTCCCACACCGCGTAGAAGCACTCCTGCGGCGTCGTGGTGAACCGCCTCAGCACCTGCACGAGCGCCTCGCCCTGCGCCGCGGGCAGGCTGCCCTCGTCCGGTTCGGCGTCCCACACCCCCGGCTGGGTGTCGCCGTGGTGGTACTTCCAGGAACCGGTGATGGCCACCCACTCCATCCCGGCGTGCGCCAGCCGGCCGTTGGCCGCAGCGACCTGCGCCCAGCTGACCTCGACGTCCCCTCCGGACGCGTCCTGGCGGGCGGCGGGGTGGAAGACGCGCGCGTAGGCCTCGAACACCGGCGGCACCAGCGAGCCGACCGTGTGGTCGACGTTGCGCACCGCGGCCACGACCCAGTCCGCTGCGCTGACGTCGTCGGGCAACTGCCGCAGGTCGCCCAGCCCTTCACGCCTCATCCACCCACTGTGGCGTCCGCAGGCCCGCACCGCCAGGGACCCGACGATCTCCCGGTCATCCGGATCACCGGACTCACCTCCCTTTCCGCAAGAGGCAGGTGGAGCAGGCCGAAGACGCCCGGCACGTCACCTCCTCAGCCCCTCCTGACGGCGCGCCCACCGCATCCCGAGGACGTCGCTGATCACAGGAGGTGTCAAGACCTGGGTTGCGCGACAACTCACGCGCACTCCCACCCGCCGGTCAGGTGCCGGGCGGTGCGTCCTCGGTGGTCGTCGCCGCCCACGAGGCCAACAGCTGCAACTTCTCGGCACTGTCGCCACCCGCATCCGGGTAGTACAGGACGAGGAGGAGCCCTTCGACGGGGAACTTGTCGCGGTGCAGCTTCAGTTCACCGACGACGGGATGGTCGACCAGGGTCGTCCCGCCCCGCAACCGGCGCACGTCGTGACGGTCCCACAGGGCCCGGAAACGTCCGCTGGCCAGCGACAGCTCCCCGACCAGTTCCGCGACGCGGGAATCGTGGGCGACGCCGTGGGGATCGCCACCGTCCCCGTCGGCGAGGCCGGTGGCGGGGATCGCGATCGACTGGCGGAAGGCTCCGACGAACTCCGCGGTCGCCGCCTCCCAGTCCCGGTGGAAGTCACGCTCGGCGGGGTCGAGGAAGAGGGACCGCAACCGGTTCCCACCCGGCGCCAACCGCGGTGAGAGCGCGAGGGCCAGCGGGTTGGAGGCCAGCACGTCGAAGGCCCGGCTCTCGACGAAAGCGGGAACTCCCACCGCCGCCAGCAGGTCGTGCAGCCGGGCCGGAACGCGTTCGGCGCGCCGATGCCGGGCGGCGGTACGCGCACGGGAGGCGGGTCGCGCCAGGTCGTGCAGGTACTGCGTCTCGACGTCGTCCAGGTGCAGGACCCGCGCCAGCGCCTGCAGCACCTGCGCGGAGGGGTTGCGGTCACGACCACGTTCGAGCCGCAGGTAGTAGTCCGCGCTCACCCCGGCCAGCAGCGCGACCTCCTCCCGGCGCAGACCCGGCACCCGGCGCCGGGACCCGGCGGGCAGACCCGACTGCTCGGGGGTGACCAGGGCCCGGCGGGCGCGCAGGTACTGGCCCAGCTGGTTCGTCGGTTCCGTTCCCACCCGACCACGCTAACCACGCCTCAACCCGCCACGCTGCGCACCGGTGCCGCAGAGGGGGTCCTGCCACTCCCCGGATCCGCGGAACCTCCCCGTCGCCGCTCCCCGCGGTCGAACCTGGCCAGGCACCACCGGACACACCAGGGAAGAGACAGCCATGGACATCAGCGGGCGCACCGTCCTCATCGTCGGCGGCACCTCCGGCATCGGCCGCGGGCTGGCCCAGCGCTTCAGCGCCGCCGGCAGCACCGTCGTCGTCGCCGGCCGCGACACCGGCAAGGTCGCCGACCTCGTCAGCGCCGGGACCGTCGAAGCGGTGCGGATCGACGTCACCGACCCCGCCAACCTCACGCACGCCCGCGACGAAGTCCTCGCGACGCACCCCGACCTCGACGTGGTGGTGACCATGTCGGGAGTCATGCTCTCCGAGGACCTGCGCGACCCCGCCCACTTCGACGCCGCGCAGACCACCATCGCGGTGAACCTGCTGGGGACCATCCGCGTCCTGGACGCCTTCACCCCCCACCTGCTCACCCGCGGGCGCGGTGACGTCATCACCGTCACCTCCGGCATCGCCTTCCTGCCCTTCCCCCTCATGCCCAGCTACGGCGCGGCCAAGGCCGGGGTGCACGCCTACACCGAGGCGCTGCGCGCACAGCTGGCCGGCACCGGCGTGACGGTCACCGAACTCGTCCCGCCCGCGGTCGCCACCGCCGGGCAGGAGAAGGTCAACCCCGCCGCCCTGCCGCTGGAGGGTTACCTCGACGAGGTCCTCGACCTCCTCACCACCGACCCCACCCCGAACGAGGTGGTGGTCCAGGCCGCCCGGCGACTGCGGTGGGCCGAACGCGACGGCACCTACGCCGACCTCCTGCAGCAACGTTCCCAGGCGCTGAGCACCCTGCCCGGCCGCTGAACACCACGACATCGAGCCCACCGCGGCGATCGGCTGGTCCACGACGCCCGGGTCGCCCACCGGAGCGCACCCCGACCAGACGGTCGACGACCGCAGGTCGTGAACGCGCCTGACGGCAACTGCTGCCGGCGAACCGGGTGGTGCAGGGCGCTCCCGGGGCGCTGAACAGGTGCGGGCCCCAGCCGGGCGGCGGTGAGGAGGAAACTCCCACGCCTGCGCCCACCCGAGCCGGACGGGTTCACGGGCCAGTTCCCGGCGGGCGTCCGGACCATGGGCCCCGATCAGGAGCGAGGTCGGACCAGGGCGGAGTCGGACCAGGAGCGGAGTCAGCCGAGCGTCTGCGCCCCCAGGACGGACAGCAGCTGCAACTTCTCGTAGCTCTCGCTGCCTGGCACCGCGGTGTAGACGAGCAGCAAGTGCGACTGCTGCGGATCCAGCAACGTCTGGCAGTGCAGCTCCAGCGCACCGACCTGCGGGTGCACGAAGTGCTTGACGTCCTGCGGGCGCAGACCGACCTCGTGTGCGTCCCAGAGGCGCCGCAGCTCCTCACTGCGCTCCAGGGCCAGATCGGCCAGGTGCGCCGCCCGGGACTGCGGGCCGCGCACCGTGACGACCTGGCGCAGGTGCGAGGCGTACAACCGGGACAGGAACGCGTGGTCCTGGCTCCGGTACAACGCCCGGCTGCCGGGATCGGTGAACCACCGGTACCCCGAGCTGCGCGCCGGGCCGGTGTAGCCGCTGGCGTCTCCGGTGAGCGCGACACCCAGCGGGGTCTGGCGCAGCGTCTCGCCCAGTTCGGTGACGACCTCGGCCGGGGTGTCCACCAGGCGGTCCAGGATCCGCAGCAGGCCCGGGCTGACGTGGTCGCTGAGCACACCGCGCGTAGGCGGGTGGTGCCCGGCGAGACGGAACAGGTGGTCGCGCTCGTCCAGGCTCAGGTGCAGGCCCTGGGCGATGGAGGCGATCATCTGCTCCGAAGGCTGCGGGCCGCGCTCCCGTTCCAGCCGGGCGTAGTAGTCGGTGGACATGTGGCACAACGCCGCCACCTCCTCGCGGCGCAGCCCGGCGGTCCTCCGCCGCGGTCCTCGCGGCAGGCCGACGTCCCCCGGTTGCAGCACCTCGCGCCGGCGCCGCAGGAACGCCGCCAGCCCCGGTCGGTCGATCACGGCCCACTCCCCTTCGTCCGGTGGTTCTGTTCCTATCGTGCCTGCCCCGCCAGGAACCACGGCCTGTCGATCCCCCCTTCGCGCCCGGCATCGTCCCCGGGATCCGTCCCCGTGAACTCGATCGGGACGCGGAACCGAACAGCCGTCACGACCGGGTCCTCCTCAGGGACGGATCGGCAGGTCCTGGATGGGGCCGACGGGTGCCCCGAGGCTGATCGCACCCCATCGACCGAGGAGGAACGATGACTGACCGACCGGCCGCCGACACACCGCCGCAGGAACCGGCCGAACCGCGCAGTGCGCCGATCGGCGTCAGCGCCAGGACCCGCAGGGCCCTGGGGTTGCCCGAGCCGGAGCAGCGGTCCGCAGCGCGATCCGCAGCGCACCGGATGCTCGAACGCGTCGGCGGGCCGGTCGGCCTGGCCGCGACCGCAGCGCCGGCCACCGCCTTCGTGGTCGCCGATGCCGCCGCCGGGCTCGGGACGGCCTTCGTGGCCCTGGGTGTCACCGCGGGCCTCGCCTGCGTCGTGCGACTGGCCCGCCGCGAATCCCCCGGGGCCGCCCTCGCCGGCCTGCTGGTCGCCGGGATCTGCGCGGCGGTGGCGGCCGTGGCCGGCGAGGCCCGCGCGTTCTTCCTGCCCACCACGGTCCTGCCCGTCGTCTTCGTCCTGGCCCACACCGTCTCGCTGGCTGCGGGACGGCCCTTGATGGGTCTGGTGGTCAACCGGCTCGCCGGCGGTCCTCGGAACTGGTGGCAGCACCGCCCTCTGCGCCGCCTGTACCTCCTCAGTTCGGTGATCGGCCTGGCCATGGCCGTGGCGAACCTGCTCGGCCGGGTCGGGTTCTACCTCGCCGACCAGCCCGCCGCCCTGGCCGCGATCCAGGTCCTGTCGACCTCCGCGTTCGCCGCCCACTTCGCGGTCACCCTCGTCGTCGCCCGCCGGGTGACCTCCACGACCCGGACCCCGGTCCCGTTCCCCAGCCCGACCGCCGTCCAGCACTGATCCCCTCGACACGACCGACACGACCAGGAGCGCACACCATGCCCCGAACCCACCACCTGCCCCTGCCCGACCTGTCCGGCAAGCGCGCCGTCGTCACCGGCGCCAGCGACGGCATCGGCCTGGGCATCGCCAGCCGGCTCGCCGGGGCCGGCGCCGAAGTCCTCCTCCCCGTCCGCAACCGGTCCAAGGGCCAGGCGGCGCTGGCCCGCATCCGCAGCGACCACCCCACCGCCGACGTCTCGTTGCGCGACCTGGACCTGTCGTCCCTGCAGTCGGTGGCCACCCTCGGGCGGCAGTTGCGCGGTGAGGGTGCCCCGATCCACCTGCTGGTGAACAACGCCGGCGTCATGACCCCGCCGGAACGCCGGCTCACCGTCGACGGGTTCGAGCTGCAGTTGGGCACCAACCACCTCGGCCACGTCGCCCTGGTCGCGCACCTGCTGCCGCTGCTGTCCGCGGGGCGGGCCCGGGTCACCTCCCAGATCAGCGTGGCCGCCCGCAGCGGATCGATGAACTGGGGCGATGTGAACTGGGAGTCCTCCTACGACGGCATGCGCGCCTACAGCCAGTCCAAGATCGCCTTGGGCTTGTTCGCCCTGGAACTGGACCGCCGCAGCCGGGCCGGTGGCTGGGGCATCACCAGCAACCTGTCCCACCCCGGCGTCGCCCCCACCAGTCTGCTGGGCGCGCGCCCTGAACTGGGACGGGACCGCGACACCCCGCAGATCGCCGTGATCCGCCGCCTCTCGCGCGCCGGAGTCCTGGTGGGAACCGTCGACAGCGCCCAGCTCCCCGCGCTGCTGGCCGCCACCTCAGCGCACGCCCACGGCAGGCGGCTGTACGGCCCCAAGGGACCGGGCCACCTCGGCGGCGGCCCCGCCGAGCACGCCTTGTTCCGACCGCTGCGCGAGGCCGGCGAGGCCGAACGCGTCTGGCGGGTGTCCCAGGAACTGACCGGAGTTCCGTTCGCCGCCGCGGCGGCCTGACCCCGCCGGTCGCGGACGGCCTCCCCGACGACGGACTGACGCTCCGGACCCGCGGGGGTCGCTGCGGGACAGGAGGATCCCGAGGCGGTCAGCACTGCCCAGGTAGTTGCTGCCGCCGGTTCCTCCGCTCGGCTGTGCGCGTCGAGCAGGTCACGGTCGAGGGGGCCGTCCGACCCGTCCCCGGTGCTGGGCGGACCCGGCGTCCCCGACTCCGCCGGTGGCGTCGCCGAGCGCGACGCTGTCCTGGTCGCCGCCGTCCGCGACCGCCACACCGGGCGACAGTGAGTTCAGCGAGTTCCCTGTCCGCGGCCCGGATCAGCTCGTCGGGTTCGACCGGCCACGTCCCGCGGACGCACCGTCGCCACCAGCGCTCCGGCTCGTGCTGCGGACAGGAACGTCTTC
The DNA here is from genome assembly GCF_050871945.1 of Kineococcus deserti. Lineage (NCBI taxonomy): Bacteria > Bacillati > Actinomycetota > Actinomycetes > Kineosporiales > Kineosporiaceae > Kineococcus > Kineococcus deserti. The sequence continues at coordinate 41,036 of NZ_JBJLSI010000029.1, forward strand.
GCCCCGCCCGGCACCAACTCCGGTAGCAGCTGGTGAACCCGGTTCACCGTCTCGGTCCGCCGGACCCCGAGCTCGTCGCGACGGTCGGCCAGCAGGCGCAGCGTGACGACGGCGGTGGAGTGCGCCTCGGCGGCGCCGGTCTCGCGGCCCTGGCCGTGGAGCCAGGAAGTGGAGGAGAACACCCGCGCCCGGGCCGACAGTTCCGCCGGGACGTCCACGACCTCTTCGCCGTCGACGATCAGGGGCTGGGTCAGGTGCTTGCCGAGGTCGTTCGCGCCCTCGACGGCACCCGTGGGACCTGCTCGGTGCGATCGAGGACCTCGATCGTCGCGGACCGCTCGTGCGGACCCACCCGATGACCACCGGACGCACGACGGCCGCCGGGCTGTTCAGCCCGGCGGCCGTGGACGTCTGGTGGTCGACCCGGCAGTCGCCTCTCGGCGAGAGGCCGCTCGAGGCGGCTGAAGGTGAGGCCCGGGGACGTGCAGCGGATCGACCACCCTCTACAAGCCGAGGACGGGCAGCAGCATTCCCGGCGTCACCGCTTGGTCTGCGGCCCACGGTGAGGGGTGGACGACGTCCTGCCTCTCCTGGTGCTGGCTGCGTGCCTGACTGCGGTCGCGCTGCTCCTCACGTGGCTGGCGTCTCCGCCGGGGCGGCTGGCCGAACATCCGCTGACGGCGCGCCGAGCGTGGGAGGGGTCAGCAGGTGCCCCCGATCTCCGCCTGCTCGACCAGCTCGTCTCGACGATCCTCGCCGTGACCGAGCACCTCGGGCGGCACCACGACGAGGGACCGCGGCACCTCGCACGGACCGACGTGATCCAGCTGAGGAACGGCTGGGGAGGTCACCCAGGCGAGGCCGGCGCCTGCCCCTCCTCCGCCGGAGCCGCCAGGTTGTCGCTCACGATCACCCATTCCTCCTCCACTGCGGCGTCGGCCACGTCGAACCCCTCCGGGACCAGGAGCCCCGTGGCCGACACGTCCAGGGAGGTGGTGCTCACCCAGACGCCGGACTGCCTGAACACCTCAGCGTCCGCGCAGGAGATCCCCACGGTCCCGGTCCCGCGCAGTGACTGGACCAGGCAGATCTCCTCGCCGTCGAGCCCCACCCAGTACTCAGCCACCTGCGTGCCTCCCAGGTACCTGGTCGACTCGGCATCGACGACGTCGATCCTCGCGCTGCCCTCGGGGGTCGGCAGCCGGTCCTGCTCGGCCTGCGGCTGCGCGAGGGCGGGCACCATCTCCTCGAACGGCGGGGCACCGCACCCACCGACCGTGAGAACCGCAGCAAGAGCCACCGGTCTCCAGCGTCGTCGGCTCACGCTCACGCTCCCCCTCGATCGGGTCCAGCCGCCGACGTCATCCGATGGCCAGAAGACGCACCGGGCAGCAGGATCGACGTCACGGTCGTCCCGCAGTTCGCGCTCGTCGGTGTGCACCGGCGCGCCGCCGCCTCGAAGGACGCGCGACCGCCGGCACGAGAACCCCCGCAGGACTTCGCCTGAACGTCCCGTGCAGTCGGGCGCACAGCCTCACCGTCACCGCCACCAGTCGTCGCGCGCCGACGCCGGGAGCCGGCGCTTGTGCTCGCTGGCCCGGTACCGGCCCTCGACGGCCTCGGCGACCTCCTCGCTCACGCTGCCGCCTTCGAGGTAGTCGTCGATGTCGACGTAGCGCAGGCCGAGGTTGTCCTCGTCGGTCTGGCCGGGCTGGTCGTCGAGCAGGTCGGCGGTGGGCGCCTTCTCGTACAGCCGGGCCGGCGCCCCCAGGTGCTCCAGGAGCGCCCGGCCCTGCCGCTTGCTCAACCCGGCCAGCGGAACGACGTCCGCGCCGCCGTCACCGTACTTGGTGAAGAACCCGGTCACCGCCTCGGCGGCGTGGTCGGTGCCGACCACCAGGAGGTTCTGCTCACCGGCCACGGCGTACTGCGCCACCATCCGCAGCCGCGCCTTGACGTTGCCCTTGACGAAGTCGCTCAACGGCTGGCCGGTAGCGGACTGCACGTCGCGGACCACACCGTCGACGCCGTGCTCGATGTTGACGGTGAGCCCCTCGTCGGCGGCGATGAAGCGCAGCGCGAGCTGGGCATCCTCCTCATCGGCCTGGCTGCGGTACGGCATCCGCACCGTGACGAACCGGGCGAGGGCGCCGTCGGCGCGCACCGCCTCGACCGCGAGCTGGCACAACCGCCCGGCCAGGGTCGAATCCTGCCCCCCGCTGACGGCGAGCAGGTAGCCGGCGGCACCGGACCGCCGCAGGTAGTCGCGCAGGAACGTCACGCGCCGCGCGACCTCGGCGGCGGGGTCGATGACGGGGACGACGCCGAGTTCGTCGGCGATGACTCGCTGTTGTGGACGCACGACGTGAGTATCCCCGCCCTCACGCCCTGCACGTCGCTGCCGCGCCAGCGGTGCGACCTCGGCCCGGTCGCCTGTCGTCATCGCGCAACGCTCCCCGCCCGTACTCCCCGACCACCACCGACGACCGCGCGGGAACTCCTGTGGTCACGCCGCAGCCGCGCGGGACTCACGGTGGAACCCAGGTCGAGTTCTGGATCGACGCACTCGACACCGTCGAGCTCATGCCCGCGGGCCGGCCCGGGTCGATGCCCACCCCACGCGGCTGCGCCCACCGGGGAAACCCGGTCACCCGGCAGCCGCGTCTCCCACCGGGTCATCGGCTCGTCGTGGCGCAGCGCTTCACGGTCGTCCACCCCGGCCCGACGGACGGCCGCAGGGGACGAGGCCGGCGCGGCACCTCACGACCGACGGCCGCACGACCGGAGCGGTCGTTCATCCCGCCGTCCGCGCTGCCCACCGGTCAGGGGACGATGCCCTCGTGGACGAGGAACCGCTGGCTCACACGTTCCAGGTGGGCACCGTGCGACACGCCTGGGAGCACCTGGCCGGGTCGTCCGCGAAGTTCTCCGGCACCTCCCCTCCCCGGGTCGTCGTGACCTCCACCTCCCACCTGTGCCCACCCGGGTGGTGCGGCCTGGTCACCATCGCCGGCGCAAGCACCGCCACCGCACCGGACACCACCCACGCCGACGTCCTGCAACGCGGGCTGGAGGACGTGCTGGCCGGCGCTTCCACCGGCCTCACCGCCCAGTCGTCCTCGGTGCTGGCGCGCAGACTCCCCGTCAGCGACGTTCTCGGGCCCACCGACCTGGCCTACCTCCTCACCGCCCCCACCAGCGGCACCTCCCACAGCAGCGCAGTCCAGACCGTCGGCGCGCACGCCCTCGACGTCACCGACCCGCTCGTCCAGGAACTGATCGCCGCCTGCTCCGTCGACGACGCCGCCGAGGCCGCGATCGACACCCTCACCTCACCCGCCTTCGTCGTCCTTCGCGACGGTGCAGCCCTGGCCGTGGCCGGCTACGAACGGTGGCCGGGCTCGATCGCTCACCTGTGCGTCCTGACCCACCCTGCCGCACGCGGCGCCGGCCTGGCCCGCGCAGCAGCCGCCGCGGCCGGCGACCACGCTGTGGGTGCCGGCCTGCTGCCGCAGTGGCGAGCCCGCCCGGTCGCCTCGCAACGGGTCGGCCGCGCCCTGGGCTACCGCTCACTCGGACACCAGGTGAGCCTGCGGCTGGCGCCGTAGGAGAGCTCAGGAACCATCCGTCATGCCGCCGGCCGGCACGTCCCCGCCGTCCTCACCCACCGGGGAGGCAGGCCGCCCGGCTCGATGAACACGATGCTGGAGCTCCCCGGCCTCCGCCAGATCGCGGCCACAGCGGTGCCGCTCGTGCGGGGCGACCCGACGTCGTGAGCCGGTCCTGGCGCGCCGCGGGCGGTCAGGAGCTCAGCCACTGCCCGCCAGCCGCCAACCACCTCAGCAGGCCGGCGGTGGAGGTACCCGACTCGGCCGCCCGCCGTGCTGCGGCCGGATCCGGCGCGGCGGGTCGCCGAAGGTCCACCCCAGCGGGCGACCTCGCGGTGGAATGCGCGTGAAGTCCGCCTGCCGGCCGTGGTCAACCCCCCGCTCACGCCGTCGTCGCGCTCCGAGCGCCGAGGTGGTCACGCAGTCCGTCCAGCAGCCGGTCGACGTCCTGGGCCGGGCGCACCACCAGGCGCAGGAAGTCGCTGGTCAGACCCAGCTTGTTCCCGCAGTCACGCACGTAGACGCCGTGCTGTTGGACCAGGTGGTCGCGCAGGGCGCGCCCGTCGCAGCCCGGCGGGACCTTCACGAGCACGAAGTTGGCCGTGGTCGGGAAGACGGTCAGCCCGGGCACCTGCTGCAGACGCTGGACCATGTCGTCGCGGTCGGCCGCGGTACGGCGCAGGCTGGCCCGGTACTCGCCCAGGTGGTCCGACAGCAGTCCCACCACCGCTTCGGCCAGGGAGTTCAGGTTCCACTTCGGCAGGGCCCGGGAGACGCGCTCGGTCAGGGCGGGGTTGGCGACCATGTAGCCGAACCGGACGCCGTGCAGACCGAAGTTCTTGCCCAGGCTGCGCAGCACGATGACGTTGGGTCGCAGGGCCGCCTCTCGCACCACCGAGCACTCCGGTTCGGCGTCCACGAAGTCGAGGAACGACTCGTCGACGACCACGAGGTCCAGGTCGGCGAACTCGTCGAGCATCCGGACGATCCGCTCCCGGTGCACGTACCCGCCGTCGGGGTTGTTGGGCTGGCACACGACCGCGACGCGCGAACCGCGCTCGCGGACGAAGGCGACGTAGGCGTCGACGTCGAGGGTGAAACCGGTCTCCTCCCGCAAGGGGAACATGTCGACCCGTTTGCCGGTCTCCAGGGGCTGATCGGTCCACCGTCCGAAGGTCGGGACGGGCACCGCGAGGCTCTCCTCGACCAGGAGGTGGTCGATCCAGGTGATGAGTTCGGTCGAACCGTTGGCCATCGCCACGGTCTGCGGGTTCAGCCCGAGCAGCCGGGCCAGTTCGCGTGAGGTGCCGCTGCTGTCGTCGGGGTAGTACTTCAACAACGTCGGCAGGTCGGCGCGCAGCCGTTCGAACACCTCCGGGGTGGGGAAGTAGCTGTTGGTGGGGATGCAGAAGTCGACGACGGGGCGTTGCCGGCCGAACCGGCGGGAGACGTCGAAGAACGAGGCGCTGTGCGCGTGGACGTCCAGTCCAGTGCCGCTCGTGCCGTCTGCGCCCGTGGTCGCGGCGGAGTTCACGGCGGTGGTCGTGGTGGGGGTCATGCGTTCCTCCGGGTCGTCGTCGGGTAGCGGTTCAGGCGGCCAGTCGAGCACCGTCGGCCGTGTCGGTTCCGGTGCGGGTCGGTGTGCCGAGGTGCGTCACCAGGGCGGTGGCGACGGTCTCGGCGATGCGCTGCTGCGCCTCCTGGCTCGATCCACCGATGTGCGGGGTCAGCAGGACGTTGGGCAGCCCTTGCAGTTCGCTGACGAAGGCCTGGCCCGGGGCGGCGGGCTCGTCGGGGAAGACGTCGATGAAGGCGCCGGCCAGGTGCCCGCTGCGCAGGTGCCGTCGAAGGGCAGCGGTGTCGAGCACCGTTCCCCGGGACAGGTTGAGCAGGAGGCTGCCGGCGCGCATCGCCCGCAGTTGCCCGTCACCGATGAGGTGCCGGTTCTCCTTCCGGCCATCGACGTGCAGGCTGACGACGTCGCACTCACCCAGCAGGGTGTCGAGGTCCTGGCGGCGCCGGGCCCGACCCAGGGGTGCGCGGTCGAGCACGTCGTGGAAGACGACGTCCATGCCGATCGCCTCGGCGAGCACGGACAGCTGCGTACCGACCGTTCCGTAGCCCACGATGCCCAGCCGGCGTCCGCGGACCTCGTGGGCCCCGGCGGCCGTCTTGGTCCAGATCCCGGTGTGCGCCGCGGCGTTGTGCACGAGCAGGCATCGGCTCAAGGCGATGATGCCGCCCACCGCGACCTCGGCCACGCTGCGGGCGTTGTCGTGGGGTGCGTTGAGGACGGCGACTCCGCGCCGCGCGGCGGTGTCGCAGTCGATCTTCTCGGTACCGGTGCAGAACGCGCCGATGGCCCGCAGGTCGGGCGCCGCCTCCAGGACCCGGCGCCCGACCCGGGTGGCGGAGCGGACGCCGAGGACGTGGACACCCCGGACGGCCTCCACCAGGGAGTCCTCGTCCAAGGCCGTGGCGTGCACCTCCACGTCCAGTCCCTCGGCTCGCAGGATGGCCGCGGCGGACTCGTGGACGTCCTCCAGCAGCAGCGCGCGGGGTGCTGCACCCGGATCGGCGGTCTGGTCGGTGGGGCGGGTGTGCACGATGACCTCCAGGTCGGACTGGGCGTGACCGCTCGTGTGCGGTTCGTCCTGTCCGAGCCTGCTCACCGCCGCAGTGGAACGGCTGTGCGGCTCCTGGGTCGTGCAGCAGCGTGGTGTGCACATCCGGTGACCACGGTGGTGCTTCGCGGTTCCGGGTGGAGACGTCGTCGCGGTGTTCCGGTGATCGGCACACCCGGGCTCGCCTGTCGTGGGGCGGTGATGCCCGTCGACAGGCCCTGGCCGCGGGCAGGTGGGCACGACATCACGCCACGGTGACCGACTTGGCGAGGTTGCGGGGCCGATCGACGTCGTGGCCGAGTTCGAGTGCGGCGTGGTAGGCCAGCAGTTGCAGCGGAACGGTGAGCAGGACGGGATCCAGTTCGGGTTCGCTCTTCGGCACGTCGATGCGCCGCACGTCGAGGCCGCCCACGTCCACGCCCGGGTGGGTCACCACGAGCAACCGCCCGCCCCGGGCGGCGATCTCGTGCAGAGCGGCCACGTTGCGCCCGAGCAGTTCGTCGTCCGGCACGACGGCCACGGTCGGCAGGTCCGGGGAGACCAGGGCCAGCGGGCCGTGCTTGAGTTCACTGCTCTGGTAGGCCTCGGCGTGGCGGTAGGTGATCTCCTTGAACTTCTGCGCCCCCTCCCGAGCCACGGGGTAGCCGCGGACCCTGCCGATGAACAAGAGGCTGCTCGCCAGCGACAGTTCCTCGGCGTGGCCGGCGATCTCCCCCTCGTCGTCGAGGATCCGCTGGATCTGGTCGGGAATCCGGCCCAGCGCCTCGACGAGGCGCTGCCCGTCGGCGATGGACAGGTCGCGAACACGTCCCAGGTCCAGTGCGAGCAAGGCGAACGCGAGGGCCATGTTCGTCAGCGCCTTGGTCGAGGCGACCGACACCTCGGGCCCGGCGTGCAGGTAGATCCCGCCGTCGCAGGCTCGGGCGACCGACGACCCGACGACGTTCACCAGGCCCACCACCTGCCCGCCCCGCCGTCTGATCTCCTCCACGGCGAAGAGGGTGTCCACGGTCTCCCCGGACTGGCTCACGGCGACGTACAGGGTCGTCGGCTCGACGACCGGATCGCGGTACCGGAACTCCGAGGCGGCCTCCGCGTCAGCCGGCACCCGAGCCAGCTCCTCGATCATCTGGGCCCCGACCTGCCCGACGTAGTACGACGAGCCGCAACCGATGACCTTGACGCGCCGGATCGCGCGCAGGGCCCGCGCGTCCAGGTTCAGCCCGTCCAGCCGGGCGGTGCCCAGCCGGCTGTCGAGGCGACCGCGCAACACGTCCCGGGCCGCGGCCGGTTGCTCGAGGAACTCCTTGCGCATGTGGTGCCCTTGGCCGTCGAGCTCCCGGTGTCCGGACCGCCCGTCCACGCGGACCGGCGGTCGTGACGTGGTCACGCCGTCGCGGGTGAAGGTCCGCAGCCCCGAGGCCGTGACCGTGGCGAACTCACCGTCCTCGAGGTGGACCACCGAGGTGGTGTGCCGGACGATCGCGGCCAGGTCGCTGGCCACGAAGGTTTCACCGTCCCCGAGGCCGACGATCAGCGGGGAACCGTTGCGGGCCAGCACGAGGCGGTCCGGACGGCGGTCGTCGACCACCGCGAGCCCGTAGGTTCCCTCGACCCGCGCCAGGGCGTCGAGCACCGCCTCCTCGAGGCTGCCCGCCGGGGACCGGGCGACGAGGTGGGCGATGAGGTGGGCGAGGACCTCGGTGTCGGTGTCGGACGTGAACTCGACGCCCGCGGCGGCGAGCTCTGCGCGCAGCGGCGCGGCGTTGTCGATGATCCCGTTGTGGACGACGGCGACGTGCCCGTCCTGGGACCGGTGCGGATGGGCGTTCTCCCGGGTCGCCGGCCCGTGCGTCGCCCAGCGGGTGTGCCCGATGCCCACCGCGCCCGAGAACTCCTCGGGCAGGGTCCGGCGCAGGTTCTCCACGGGCCCGACGCTGCGGCGCGACCGCATCCGGCCGCCGTCGAGGACGGCGATCCCGGCCGAGTCGTAGCCGCGGTACTCCAGCCGGCTCAATCCGTCCAACACCACAGGAGCGGCGCCCTGCGGTCCTGCGTAACCCACGATTCCGCACACGGGCGGTCCTCCTCGAACGAGTAGCGGTGCGCCTCGCCGGCGTGCTGGAGCTCACCGGGGGCGTCCGCCGAGCATGGACGCTGGGGCTGAAGCGTTCCTGTGCCGACGCTTTCCCGAACCCCGCACGCCCCTGCGGGGAACCGTGGGCACCACGCGAACGGCCGCCGGGAACGACGATCGGCGAGCGGGAGATCACGCTCAGTAGCGGCACGGGAGTTCCTCCGCCCACGCACAGCATCCTCCTGAAGCGCCGTTGTTCCGTGGGACCCACCACGGCCCGGGACTGCGGGCCGCACGAACCCCAGGATGAGATCTTGTCGAAACACCGCGAACCGCCTGAGTACGACTACGCCGCGTACGCTCGGCTGGCGGGGCCGCTGCGCGAGCCGCCACCGGGTCCGTACGTGGTCCAGTACCAGAACCTGCTGCGCCGCGACCGTCGGCGCGTCGCCGCCTCCGCCCTGCTGGGCGCCGCGTTCGTCCTGCAGGTGACGTTCCTCGCGTGGTTGCTGCGGCCGGACCACTGGCCGGCGGACACCGGCACCTGGCTGTACTGGCTCGGGCTCGTGCTGGTCGCCTTCGTCGGGATCGTCGAAGGCCTGCGGCTGATCAACGTCGTCATGCTGGTGCGCAACACCGCCGCGCTCACCGACCCGGTCCCGGTCCGTCCCGAACGGGGAAGTCGCGTGGCGTTCGTCACGACCATCGTGCCCGGCAAGGAACCGGTCGAGATGGCCGAGAAGACGCTGCTGGCGGCCAAGCGGATCCGGCACGACGGCACCCTGGACATCTGGCTGCTGGACGAGGGGAACGACCCCGAGGTCCGCGCCATGTGCGCCCGCGTCGGTGTCCGCCACTTCAGCCGGCACGGGATCGCCCAGTGGAACCAGGCCAGCGGCCGGCACCGCCGCAAGACCAAGCACGGCAACTACAACGCCTGGTTCGACGAGCACGGCCACGACTACGACTTCTGGATCTCCGTCGACACCGACCACGTGCCGCACCCCGAGTTCGCCGAGCGCCTGCTGGGCTACTTCCGCGATCCGGACGTCGCCTTCGTCGTCGGCCCGCAGGTCTACGGCCAGAACTACGACAACTTCGTCACCAAGGCGAGCGAATCGCAGCAGTTCCTGTTCCACGGTGTCCTGCAGCGGTCGGCGAACCGTTGGGGCGTGCCGATGTTCGTGGGCACCAACAACGCCGTCAGGTTGTCGGCGCTGCGCCAGATCGGCGGCCTGGCCGATTCCATCACCGAGGACGCGGCCACCTCGATGGTCTGGCACACCAGCCGCAACCGCCTCACCGGCCGGCGCTGGAAGTCGGTGTACACCCCTGACGTCCTGGCCGTGGGCGAAGGCCCGGCCAGCTGGTCGGACTACTTCACCCAGCAGAACCGCTGGTCGCGCGGCACCGACGAGGTGATGGTCCGCGACTACTGGAGGTTCGCACGCAAGCTCGGCCCGCGCCGCGCGCTGCACTACTTCCTGCTGATGTCCTACTACCCCAGCGCGGCCATCACCTGGGTCCTGGGCGTCGTGAACCTCTGCGCGTACCTGCTCACCGGCGCCAGCGGCGTCCAGGTCGCCGCCAGCACCTGGATGGTCCTGTACGTGAACGCGGCCGTCATGCAGGCCGGCATCTACTTCTGGAACCGCCGCTACAACGTCAGCCCGCACGAGGAGGCGCACAGCACCGGCGTCGTCGGGATGCTCGTGTCCATCTTCTGCGCGCCCATGTACGTGGTGGCCCTCGTCGACGCCGTCCGCAACCGGACGGTCCCCTTCGCGGTCACCCCCAAGGGCTCCGAGTCCCTCGGCGACCGCTGGGTCGTCTTCCGCCAGCACCTGCTGTGGGGCGCGGTGCTCGTGGCCTGCCTCATCGCCTCCTTCCCGCTGCACCACGACTACCCGGCCATGCGGCTGTGGACGGCCCTCGACATCGCCGTCTGCCTCGCACCGGTGGTCATCTGGCAGGTCACGACCCGCTACCGCCGCGCCACGGCCCGCACCGCGGCCGCCCTGCCGGCGACCCGACCAGCCGTACCCGTGTCCGTGCCCACCAAGACCATCGTCCTGCCCGACACCCGGACCGCCGGACAGCGCGTGGAGGCTCCCCGGTGAACCGCACCCAGGTCCTGCACCTGCGCAACCTCCTGCTGCTGGGCTGCACCGGCGTCCTGCTGGCGGGAGTGGACTACCACGGAGTCAGCACGTGGCTGCAGAACCTCTCGTGAGGCGGCGGTTCCTCGCGCTGGCCGCCGCGGGGGCCGCCGGCCTGCTCGCCGCGTGCACCGGAACCGGTTCCGCGGGAGCCGGCACCACCACGGCGTCCACCGGCGACACGGTCTCCAACCCGCTGCAGGGGATGAGCTTCCACGTCCTGCCCGACTCCCCCGCCGCACTGCAGGTGGCGCAGTGGCAGGCCACCGGGGACAGCACCGACGCGGCGAACGCCGAGCAGTTGTCGGTCGTCGCGCAGGCACCGGTGGCCACCTGGTTCTCCGGGCAGCACACCGACCCGCAGGCCGCCGCCGAGGAACTGACCACGGCCGCGCAGAGCGCCGGTCAGGTGCCGATCATCGTGGCCTACAACATCCCCGGCCGCGACGCCGGTTCCTACTCCGCCGGAGGCGCCGCCGACGCCGACGCCTACGCGACGTGGGTGGCGCAGGTCGCCGCCGGCATCGGGGACCGCCCGGCGGTCGTCGTCGTCGAACCGGACGCCGTCGCCCACGCCGTGGACGGCACGGCCGGCACGACCTCGGCGGAGGAGCGGTACGCCATGCTCGCCTCGGCGGTGGGGACCTTCTCGGCCCTGTCGGCCACGAACGTGTACCTGGATGCGGGCAACTCGGCGTGGATCACCGACCTGGACGCGCTGTCGCAGGCCCTGTGGGCCTCCGGCATCGACGACGCGGACGGGTTCTCGCTGAACGTCTCGAACTTCCAGACCACCGCCGACAGCCTCGCCTACGGGAAGGAACTGTCGACCTGGCTGGACGGTGCCCGGTTCGTCGTCGACACCAGCCGCAACGGCGCCGGGGCGGTCTCGAAGAGCGAGGACGCCGACGCCTGGTGCAACCCGCCGTCGGCGCGCATCGGCACCACCCCGACGACCACGACCGGCAGCGCCCTGGCCGACGCCTACCTGTGGGTGAAGGAACCCGGCGTCTCCGACGGGGACTGCCGCGACGGCGCACCGGCCGCCGGTGAGTGGTGGGCCGAGTACGCCCTCGTCCTCACCTCCGACGCCTGAGACACCCACGACCACCACGGCACCGCGATGCCCCGCGGCGCCGCACCTGTTCCACCTGCGACGCCCGAACACCCGAACACCCGAACCACGAGGAGAAGCACCGTGAACACCACCCCGCGCAGCGTCCTGGCCGTCGGCGCCCACCCCGACGACATCGAGATGGGTTGCGGCGGGACGCTGGCCCGTCACGCGGCCTCCGGTGACCGCGTCACCATGCTGGTCATCACCTACGGCCAGGCCGGCCCCGGCGACGTGCGCGCGCGCATGCGCGAGCAGCAGGACGCCAGCGCCACCCTCGGCGCGGACCTGGTGTGGGGGCACCTGCCCGACGGGAAGGTGTCCAACCACGAACTCGACCTGGTGCACCTCATCGAGTCCACCATCCGCGAGGTCCGCGCCGACGTCGTCTACACCCACGGGGTCGAGGACACCCACCAGGACCACCGGGCCGTCGCCCTGGCCACGCTGGGTGCGGCCCGGCACTGCCGTCAGGTCCTCACCTACGAATCCCCCAGCAGTTACGGCTTCCGCCCCCACGTGTTCGTCGACGTGAGCTCCGCGCTGGACAAGAAGGCCGACGCGCTGCGCTGCCACCGCAGCCAGGTCGCGGACTCGCGGATGGTCGACCTCGACGTGCTGCACCACCAGGCCGGGTACCGAGGTTTCCAGTCCCGCGTCGGGACCGCGGAGGCCTTCGTCCCGCACCGCCTGGTCCTGGAGGTGTGAGGGTGCCTCGTCGCCTCGTCCCCGGCCCTCTCCTCCCGGTCGCCCCACCCCGTGACGGCTCGCGCTCGACGGTGCTGACGACCGGGGCGGTCGCCGCCTGCGCCGTGCTGGCCGCCGCGCCGGGCACCTTCGGCCTGGCCGGCCGCCGCCCGTTCGCCTGGACGGTGCCGTTCCGGGTACCGGTCGGCGCGGGCCTGGCCGCCCTGGCGGTCGCGTCCGGCGTCGCGGGTCTGCGGTGGCGGCGGGCCCTGCCCTGCGCCGCGGTGCTGGGCGCCGTCGCCGCACGTTCCCTGGCGACGACGTTCTCCCGCGGTCTGGCCTGCGGTGACCTGCCGTCCGCCCGGCCCGGCGACGTCACCGTCCTGGCCGCGAACGTCTTCAGGGCGCAGGCCGATCCGGTGGCGCTGACCCGGCTGGCGCTGGAGAGCCGCGCCGACGTCGTCTCGATGCCCGAGACCAGCCCCGCACTGGCCCAGGACGTCGCCACCCGCCTCGAGAGCGCCACCGGCGCAAGGATGCAGGTCTTCTACGCCGCGGACGGCGGCGGGTACGGGTTCGGCACGGCCCTGCTGATCTCCGAGCGCCTGGGCGGGTACCGCGCCACGGGACAGCTGGCCGGGGGCGACTCGGCGGTGGTGACCGCCGAGCCGGTCGACGGCCGCGGGCCGGTCCTGGCCGCGGCGCACACCGCCGCACCGGTTCCCGGGCTGGTGCGGCAGTGGCGCCGGGAGGTCCGGGCCGTCGTGGACTGGTGCGCCGCGACCCCGGGCGCCATCGTCGCCGGCGACCTCAACGCGACGCTGGACCACCCGGACCTGCAGTTGCGGGGCTCCTGCGTCGACGCCGGGCAGCAGGTGGGCACCGGCGCCCGCGGCACCTGGCCCTCGACGCTGCCCGCGGTGCTCGGCGCGACGATCGACCACGCCCTGGCCGACGGGAACCGCTGGCGCCCGGTCGGTGCCCGCGTCGCCGACCTGCCCGGCAGCGACCACCGGGCGCTGCTGTCGCGCTGGCGACCGGTCGCCTGATCCCGGGACCGGTGGCGTTCCGGGCGATCCGCCGCGTCCGCCGGTCGTCGCGGAACAGTAGTCTCCGGTGCGGTGAGCCGGAACCCGACCGACCGGTGGCAGCCACAGCCCGGGACCCCCTGGCAGTGGCAGTTGTCCGGAGAGCTCGACCTGACTGTCGACGTGCCGGTCTACGACGTCGACTGGGAGGTTCCGCGCGGTGTCGTCGACCGGTTGCACGCGGACGGGCGCCGGGTCATCGGCTACCTCAGCGTCGGTACCGCGGAGGAGTACCGCTCGGACGTCGGTGGGTTTCCCGCCGAGGTCGTCGGTGCCGCTCTGGGGGACTGGCCCGACGAGCGCTGGCTGGACGTGCGGCGCATCGACCTGCTCGCCACCGTCCTCCTGCGTCGTCTGGACGTGTGCCGCGAGAAGGGTTTCGACGCGGTCGAGCCGGACAACGTCGACGCCTGGACCCACCAGACGGGGTTTCCGCTGACCGCCGAGGATCAGCTGAGGTTCAACCGGTGGATCGCCGGGGCCGCCCACGATCGCGGTCTGGCGGTGGGCTTGAAGAACGACGTGGCGCAGGCCGCCGACCTGGTGGACGACTTCGACTTCGCGGTGAACGAGGAGTGCCTGCGCTTCTCCGAGTGCCGGGCGCTGGATCCCTTCGTGGCGGCCGGCAAGGCCGTCTTGCACGTGGAGTACGGCATGAGCCCGACGAAGTTCGGCAGGACTGCGCCAGTGCGGGGGTTCTCCTCGATGCTCAAGAACAGGCGGCTGGACGCCTACCGTGTCACTCATCCCGGCGGGTAATCACTCTGTGTGCTGAGTATTGAACTCGCCGTCGCCACGTCGGTGAGCATCGAACAGCTCTGAGTAAACCCTTCCGTTCGGTGAACTTTCCAGCACTGGTCGGCTACCGTTCCAGCGGAACCGCGTGTTCCTCAGGAAAGCGCACGAAGGGGTTGTCATGACCAGGAGTCGCTGGTGGCGTCGGGGCGAGGTGGCCGTCGGCGGTGGTGAGGAGCTGCGCCGGGAGGTGGAGCGCCTCACCCAGGAGAACATGCGGCTGCGCTTGGAACAGCAGCGACCGCAGAGTCTGAGCGAGGTCACCGCGAAGTTGCGCGAGACGCTGCCGCAGATGCCGGCCGGTCAGGAGACGCTGGAGTCCCAGGACGAGGCGTACCACGTGTTGGCCGAGATCGAGACGATGCGCCGTTCGCTGATCGACGTCCTCGACGCCCTCGCGGTGGCCACTGCGCAGATGCGCCGGCAGTTGTCCGAGGGAGTACCGCTGGCCGAGATCGACCGCCGCGTCACCGACCGTCGCCGGCCGCGTGGGGCGCACGTCGCCGAAGCCGATCCGCTCGTCGTCAGTTCCCAGGTCGTCGTCCCCCAGGCCGACGCCGTCCGCGCCGTGGTCGCCGACGCCCAGGCGGTGGTCGCCGACGCGGAAGCAGCCGTGGTCGGCGCCGATCACGGCCCGCAGGGTCTGCCCGTCGCGGACGCGAGGACTTGACGCCGTCGCTGCCCCGGTGGTTCACCCTGCGTGGTGGACGACGTCCGGAGCCCGTCGCTGAACCCCTCGCCGAACTCCTCGCCGAGCCGGCCGGCGAACCCGCCGCCGAGCCCGTCGCCGAACCCGTCGTGGCGCCGGGGAGCGGGCGGACGCGCCGGGACCTCCGCGTCCTGCTGCTGGCCGGCGCCGACGACGACCCCACCACACGGGCCTGGCGCGCGACGCTGGAACGCACCGGCACCGAGCACGACGTGCTGCGCCCCGGGGCGGACTCCCCCTTGCGCGCGCAGGACCTGGTCCGCGAGGACGATCCCGACCACGGCCGCTACCACGCGGTCGTCGTCGGCACCGACACCTCCACGTTCTGGACCAGCCTGCCCGTGCTCGCCGACTACCGGCGCCGCTTCGGCGTGCGGCAACTGGCCGCCTTCGAGTTCCCGCGCCCGGAAGCCGGCCTGGACGACGCGGAAGGCCGCAGCACCGGCGGGTCGCTGGCCCGGGTCACGGCCGCGGGCGCCGAAACCTTCGGCTACCTGCGCGGGCGGTTCCGGCTGAGCCCTGGCAGCTACGGGTACCGGGCCGACGTCGTGGCGCCTGACCGGTTCACCACGCTCGTGCAGACCGAGGACGGCGACCCCGTCGTCGGGGTGGTCGAGCACGGCGACGGACGGCAGGACTGCGTGGTCCTGGTCAACCACGACGAGTGGATGCTGCACGGACTGCTGCTGGCCCGGGGGCTGCTGGCCTGGGTCACCGGGGGCGTGCACTGCGGGCTGGACCGCTACCGGCTGGCCTGCCACGTCGACGACGTGCTGCTGGCCAACGCCCTGACCCGCGAGGAGAACGGCACCGTGCCGTCAGGGCCCGCGCTGGTCCGGATGGACCCGCAGGACGTCGACGCGCTGCTGGACTGGCAGTCCACCCGGGGTTTCGTCCTGGACCTGGCCTACAACGGGTTCGGTGCGGCTCCGGAGGATCCGCTGACGCTGGCGCTGCTGCGGCACGCGGACCGGTTCCGCTGGATCAACCACACCTGGAGCCACCTGGACCTGGACCCGATGGCCGAGCCGGAACTGCACGAGGAGATCACCGCGAACCAGCGGTGGGCCACCTCGGTCGACCTGCCCACCAGCACCACCGCGCTGGTCACCGGCGTGCACTCGGGCCTGGCCAACCCGGCGCTGCCCGCGGTCCTGCACGCGGCCGGCATCACGGCGATCGCCGAAGACGCGTCCCTGCCGACGCACGGCGCCTGCATCGGGCCGGCCACGACGGTGCCCCGGCACCCGACGAACATCTACACCCACGTCAGCCGGTGGGCCGACCTGCTGGCCGACTACAACCGCCAGTACGCCGCACAAGGCGTGCACGCCGCGACGGTCGAGGACTTCGTGGACGCCGAGGCGGCGATCGTGCTGCGGCACGTCCTGACCAACGATCCGCGGCCGTTGTTCGCCCACCAGTCCAACCTGGCCCAGGACCGGATCCTGCTGACGTTCCTCGGGCACGTCCTGGACCTCCTCCGGGAGCACCTGGCCGACGGGGTCGAGGTGGTCAACGAGTCCATGGACGACCTGGCCCGGGAACTGCACCGCCGAGCGCGCTGGCAGCACGCGCGCTGCGCGAGGCAGGTGAGCGCGGTGCTGAGCGGCGACGTCCTGGAACTGAGCACGACGAGTGAGGTGGAGGTTCCGTTGACGGTTCCGGTCGGCAGCCACTGCACCGACCGCGCCGAGCCGGTCGGGACCTCCTACGCCGGGTCCTGCTCGGGGTGGATCGCGCTGCGCGCCGGACAGGTCCTGCAGATCACCCTCCCGCCGGCGCGGACCGCATGAAGCCGCGGCGACGGGTGCTCCTGCTGACCGAGGGCACCTACCCGTTCGTGATGGGCGGGGTGAGCACGTGGTGCGACCTGCTGGTGCGCGGTCTGCCCGACCTGGACTGGGAGGTGTTCGCCTTCACCGGCGGTGAGGTGGACCAGCCGGTCTTCGAGCTGCCCGCGCAGGCCCGGCTGGCCGGCCGCCTGCACCTGTGGGGCAGCCAGCGGACCCCCCGGCGGCTGATCTCCGCACGACGCGGCCGGTCCGGCAACCGCGTGGAGCTGGCCGGGGAACTGGTCGAGGGCCTGCTGGGCTGGTCCTCGGACCCGCTGGCGGTCGTCGAGGCGCTGGTGTGGTGCCGCCAGCACCCCGACCGCCTGGTTCCGACGTTCCGGGACGAGGCGACCTGGCACCACTACACGGTGGCGCTCTCGCGCGTGCTGGACGGCTCGGACGGCGGAGGTTTCCCGGCCCCGGTGTTCGACCTGTCCCGGGCCGTCGACCTGTACCAGACGGCGTTCTGGCTGGCCCGGGCCGCGGCCGAACCGACCCCCGGAGCGGAGGTGTCGCTGGTGACGGCGGCGGCCTGGTGCAGCCTGCCCGCGGCGGTCGACAAGGCGCTGCACGGGCGGCCGGTCGTGCTGTCCGAGCACGGCCTGTACGTGCGCGAGAGCTACCTGGCCGCGGTGCGGTCCTCCGACGCGCCCGCCGCGCGGTTCCTGAACACCCGGCTGGCCCGGGGCCTGTCGCGGCTGACGTACGCGATCTCGGACGTCGTGGCGCCGGTGTCGGCGGCCAACGCGGCCTGGGAGGAGGCCCTGGGCACCGATCCGGAGCGCATCGTGGTCATCCCCAACGGGATCGCCGTCCCCGGCTCGCCGCAACCGGCGCCGCGGACACGGACGGTCGTCTCCGTCGGGCGGCTGGACCCGCTGAAGGACGTGCGGACGATGCTGCGGGTGGCCGCGGCCGTGCGCCGCCGGGTGCCCGACGTGACCTTCCTGCACTACGGCCCGGTCTCACCGGGACAGGACGACTACGCCCACGGCTGCCTGGCCCTGCACCACGAACTGGGGCTCGGGAACTCCTTCCGGTTCATGGGGCCGACGAAGGATCCGACGGGGGTGGTGCGCGAGGCCGACGTCGTCCTGATGACCAGCATCTCCGAGGGTTTCCCGATGTCGGTGCTGGAGGCGCTGTCCCAGGCGCGGCCAGTGGTCACGACGCTGGTGGGCGGGGTGCTGGACGCCGTGCGCGGTGCGGGGATGACCGCGCCGCCCGGTGACGTGCACGGGCTGGCCGACGCGGTGGTCACGCTGCTGACCGACACCGAGCTGGCCGAACGACTGGGGGCGCGGGGCCACCGGCGGGTGGGCCGGTTGTTCCCCCAGCAGCGGTGCCTGGACGGGTACGACCTCCTGCTGCGAGCTCTCGCCGAGCAGGACGGGAACCCCGTGGTGGTGGGACGAGGAGGAGCCGGACAGTGAGGATCACCGCCGAGCAGGCCGCGGCGCGGGTGCGCGCCGGACTGGGTCGAGAACCGCAGGACGCGCTGGAGGCCAGCGTCGTGCTGGAGGCCTGGGGAGGCCTGACCGCGCGGACCGCGCTGCCGTTGGCCACCTCGGTGGCCGCGAACCGCCGCCCGGGGCAGGACGAGCGGTCCTCCCGCCGCGCCCGCGGCGACGTCAGCGAGGAATCCACGCGCGAGGTGCTCGGCCTCATCGCCACCCTGCTGGCCACGACCCTGTGGGTGGCCCCCCTGGCACAGGCGTTCGGCACGGACCGGACCGCACAGGCGTGGCAGCTGGCCCTGCCGGTCAGCCTGGGGTTGCAGTGGTTCCTGCGCCGCCGCTACCTGACGGACCCGCACGGCCTGGGACGGATGCGCGCGGACCGGCCGGTCGTCCTGGGAGCCGGCGCCTTCTCGGCCGCCACCACGCTGGGCATGGTGGCCGACCCCGCGCTCGTCCTGCCTGCCGCGCTCGTCGTGACCTGGGTGGGTGGCCTGCTCGTCGTCGTGCGCGGCTGGGGGGTTCCCTACGCCGTCGCCCTGCTGGCGGCGACCGGGGCGTTGCAGCTGGGGGTGCCGGTGCGGCTGGACGTCCTGCTCGTGCTGGTCCTGACACAGCTGGCCGTGGGGTTCGCGCTGGTCACCTCTGCCGTCTCGACGCGGCCACCGACCTCCTGGCCGCGGTCGCTGGCCGCGGGCCTGATCGGCGGGACGACCGCGCTGCTCATCGTGTTCGACCCCACGGTGGAGTGGTCCAGCTGGCGGCCGTTCCCCGTCGTCGCGCTCATCCCCTCCCTGCTGGGCACCGTGTGGGCCAGCCGGCACCTGAACCGGATCTGGACGGTACTGCTCGACGCGCTGGCCTCCACGCACTTCGGGGACCGCCGCAGCAGCCGGCGCAGCCGGCGGGTGTTCGGGGGCATCATCGCCGGCGCGTTCGGCCGGCTGGTGCTGATGACCGCAGTCGTCTCGGTGGGGGTCTTCCTCCTCGTGCAGCCGGGCGCGACATCGGGAAGCAGCGTGGTCCTCCTGCTGCTGGGCCTGGGGTGCTTCGGGATCGTGAGCTTCCTGGCCGCGCTGCTGGAGTCGTTCTCCCGTCTGCTCTCGGCCGGCGCGGTGGTGGCGGTGGCGGTGCTGGTGTCGTTGGCGACGGTGGCCGGGCTGCTGCCGTGGCCGGGGCCGCCACTGCTGGCCGCAGCCGTCGCGGCGTTGGTGGCGGCGGTGGTCCCGGTCGGGCGGCTGGTCAGCCAGCCCGACCGGACGCTGGCCACGATGTTCTAGTCCCGATCCCCCGCGGAGCACCTCACCCGCAGGCACTCCGCGGGTGGAGCGCCTGGACTCGGGACCGAGCAGGGCCCTGTGGCCCTGGTGGTCCGTCGCCGGTGCACGGCCCGGGCGGGATCGTGGTCGTCCCGGCGGTGGCTGCCCTGCCGACATCCTGCGCCTGCCGCGGGGCTGCTGGACGCGGTGGTGGACAGGACTGCCCGATCCAGCCGCTGGTCACCTCCGTGCCCACCGATCGAGCATCGTGACCGGTCACACCACGTCCCGGTGACGGCACGTGATCCGCCGCGCACGGACCAGTTTGTAGCGCGGGGCCACCACGCGCCCGCACGTACCGCAACGGCACCTCCACGGCGCATCGTTGCCGGGGAACGGCTCCAGGGGGACGAGGCCGAGAGCCCGCACGATCCGCGAAGCGGCATCCGGATCCACGTCACGGACGGCGCAGAACCGGCACCCCGGGCCGCCGCGCAGCACCTCACGCAGCGTGGGGCTGCTCTCCCGGCCGCAGGCGACGCACCGGCACAACCAGCCACCCTCGGGGCCGGGAGAGCGCCGGACGGGCACCAGACCGGCCTGCTGCAGCAGCAGGGCAGCCTGCTCCGGTGCGACGTCGGTCCCGGCGTCCTCGCCGTCCAGGGGCCGGTCGGGCGGGGCCTGGGTCCACAGGGCCGGTCCCGCCGGCGGTGACTGCGGATGGGCGCCGAGGCGAGGAGGTCGACGGGTCAGGTCGATGACCTTCGCGGGTGCTGCGCCAGGGGTGCGGGCCTGACGGGACTCCACGCCGGACTCCGGGCTGGGCTCCACGCCGGGTGCGACGGAGGCGTCGGCCGGCCCGACGGTGGGGTTCGCGAGCGCCGGGCCGGCGGTGACCTCGGGCAGCGGCGGGCTGGCGTGCTGGGTGTCGTCACCGGCCATGTCCTGCTCCCTGGCTCCTGCGCCTGCCCCTGAGGCTCCTCCAACGCCGGGGCCTCACACAAGCTACCCTCCGGCCGAGGGCCGTCCACTCCCCTGCGCTCGCCCGCCACGCGAGCCGGCGGGCTCGGGCGACGTCGCGCGGGAGCACGAAGGCCTCCGGGTGGCGGTGCGGTTCCTCAGCGGGTTCCGCACCTCACTCGGAGGCCTTCTTCGTCTCACGGACCAGTGCTCACAGGGCTACCCCGGCGTGGCGGCGGTTCCTCAGCGCCCTGGGTTGCCGGCTGCCCCGGACGTCAGCGCGCGCCGGCGGCGTTGCGGGCCGGGGCCTCGGCCGCGACCGCGGCCAGGGCCTGGCGTTCGGCGGCGACGTTGGCCGCGCGGCGCGAGGCCGGGTTGGTCTCGGCGGTGAGCAGGGCGGCGACCAGGCCGATGAGGCCGTAGACGCTGAACAGCACCGCCGGTCCCTGCCAGCCGAAGCTGCCGTAGAGGCTGACCGCCCAGAAGGCGG
>NZ_JBJLSI010000030.1:0-61637 GCF_050871945.1 Kineococcus deserti
CCGACCCCCCGCCCCCCCCCCCCCCCCCCCCCCCCCCGCCCCCCCCCCCCCCCCCCCCCCCCCCCCCCCCCCCCCCACACCCCCCCCCCCCGCCCCCCCCCACGGCGGGTTCTCGCTGTGGGTGGGCTCAGCCGGCTTCGCGGGCGGCCCGGCGGCGGGAGAGCTCGTCGGCCAGGACCATCGTGGGCCGCTCCTGCTCGCGCGGCGCGGGACGTTCACTGGGCAGCGAGGCCAGTTCGCCCTCGACCTCGCGCCAGACCCGGCCGACGGCGATGCCGAAGACACCCTGCCCGCCCTGGACGAGATCTATCACCTCGTCGGCCGAGGTGCACTCGTAGACGCTGGCCCCGTCGGACATCAGCGTGATCTGGGCCAGGTCGTCGACACCGCGTTCACGCAGGTGCGTCACCGCGGTGCGGATCTGGTGCAGCGAGACCCCGGTGTCCAGCAGCCGCTTGACGACCTTCAGCACGAGGATGTCGCGGAAGCCGTACAGGCGCTGGGAGCCGGAGCCGGAGGCTCCCCGGACGCTGGGCTCGACCAGACCCGTACGGGCCCAGTAGTCCAGCTGCCGGTAGGTGATGCCGGCGGCCTTGCAGGCCGTCTGCCCCCGGTAGCCGACCTCCTCGTCGAGGTCGGGAAGGTCCTCTGCGAACAGCAGACCCTGCGCACGCACGGGTGGGGACTTCCGCGACGACCCCGCGACTGCGTCGCCACTGCTCACGCCGGCCTCCTCGTCATCGCCACCCGTCGAGGTTTCGAACGGAAGCGTTTCTGCACACTGACCGTAGAAGAGCACCCCCGGAGCGTCAACGAGGCGCGCGGCGCGGCGTGGCCCGTGACCTTATCGTGACCCGGACGGCTCAGCGGTCACCCGAACCGGACTCGAAGTCCTCGGGTGAGATGTGGTCGAGGAACTCGCGGAACTTCTCCACCTCGTCCTCGTCCTCGTCGGGCACCGGAACGCCGCCGGAGTCCAGCACGCCCTCGGCGCTGACGATCGGGCAGCCCACGCGCAGCGCCAGCGCGATGGCGTCCGACGTGCGCGAACTGACCGTCAGCCCACCGTCGAAGGCGAGCTCGGCGAAGTAGACGTTGTCCTTCACCTCGACGATGCGCACCTCCTCCAGACGCCGTCCCAGCGCCTCGATGACGTCCTTGAGCAGGTCGTGGGTCAACGGCCGCGGCGGCACGACCCCCTGCTGGGCGAAGGCGATCGCGCTGGCCTCCGGCGCCCCGATCCAGATGGGCAGGTAGCGGTCGCCGTCCCGCTCGCGCAGCAAGACGATCGGGT
Organism: Kineococcus deserti; assembly: GCF_050871945.1. NCBI lineage: Bacteria > Bacillati > Actinomycetota > Actinomycetes > Kineosporiales > Kineosporiaceae > Kineococcus > Kineococcus deserti. Next base: position 1,295 of record NZ_JBJLSI010000030.1, read on the forward strand.
TGTTGGAAGGCATCTCGACCCTGACACCGATGACATCGAGCGCTCGCACGACTTCACCGTACCCCTCCTGCCCGCCGGCCGACCGGTCGGCCGCGCCTGGACCGCGGGGCCGGGGCGAGTCAGCGGGTGGCCCGCCCCAGCGCACCGGCGACCAGGGCCGTGTGCAGCCGCAGGCAGGCCGCGGCGATCTCGCGCGCGACCTGGTCGGCGCGGGCCGCGGACTCGGCCGAGCCGGAGCGCCCACCCCGGTGCAGCGGCGCGGCGACCTGCTCGGCCAGGGCCACCTCGCGGTCGGCGGCCGTGCGGAACATGCGCAGGTGCCGGGCCTCGATCCCGTGCGCCGCCAGCGAGGCCGCGGCCCGCAGGACCTCCAGCGCCTCGCCGTCGTACCAGGGACCCCCGGGGGCCGGCGACAGGACGCCGAAACCCTCGAGCGCGTCGAGCAGTTCGGACTCGACCCCGGACTCGCGCAGCAGTTCGCCGCGGGTCAGCCGCAGACCGGCCGCGTGCCCGTCGAAGCGGTCGGCCGCGGGGACACCGGCGGCGACGGCGATCTCGGGGACCCGCGGGGCGGCACCGGGCTGCTCGGCCGGTTCGAGGCCGCGGTCCAGCGCCTCCAGGTTCTCCCGGATGACCTTCAACGGCAGGTAGTGGTCGCGCTGGGCGCACAGCACGTAGCGCAGGCGGTCGACGTCGTCGGAGGAGAACTTGCGGTACCCCGCCGCGGTGCGGCCCGGCTCCACGAGCCCCTGCTCCTCGAGGAAGCGGATCTTGGAGATCGTGATGTCGTCGAACTCCGGGCGCAGGATCGCCATGACCTCGCCGATCGTCATGCGCGGCGCGCTGGGGTCCAGCGCCCGGGCGTTGGCGCCGCTCACGCCTTGCCCTGCGCGCTCACCCGCGGGCTCGGGTGGTACTCCAGGCGGTACTTGCCGATCTGGACCTCGTCACCGGCCTTGAGCAGCGCGTCGTCGATGCGCTCGCGGTTGACGTACGTGCCGTTGAGGCTGCCGACGTCACGCACCCGGAACCCCGGGCCGGAGGCCGGGTCGGGGGCGCGCAGGAACTCGGCGTGCTTGCGCGAGACGGTCACGTCGTCGAGGAAGATGTCGCTGGTCTGGTGCCGGCCGGCCGAGGTCCGCTCGGCGTCGAGCAGGAACCTCGAACCGGCGTTCGGGCCGCGACGCACCACCAGCAGCGCCGACCCCGCCGGCAGCGCGTCGATGGCCTCGGTGTCGTCACCGGTCAGGCCGCGGTCGGCACTCTCGTGGACCTCGGGGACCACCAGTCCTGCGAACGACATCGTGGAGTCGATCGGACGTTCGGGGGCCGACTGCCCGGGAGTCGTCCCGTCGTTCGGCCCGTCCTCCGGCACGGTGCCCGGCGAAGACATCGACACCACCCTCTCGTGACAGATCACGTGACCACTCCCTGCAGGCGAGCGATCACGCTTGGAACTTCGAAGGCCACCCTAGCCGGGCCGACCGCGCAGGTCAGCCCGCCTGTCGCGCGTGTTGGGTCACGCGTGTGAACGCGGACCTCAGCCCGCGTGCGCGGCGTAGCTCTCGGCGTCGAGCAGACCGTCCACCTCGGAGGGGTCGCTGGGGGTGATGGTGAACATCCAGCCGTCGCCGTAGGGGTCGGTGTTGACCAGGTCCGGGCGGGTCTCCAGACCCGGGTTGTGGCCGGAGACCGTGCCGGAGACGGGGGCGGTGATCTCGCTGACGCTCTTGGTCGACTCGACCTCGCCGCAGGCTCCACCCGCGCTCACGGTCTCGCCCTCGGCCGGCAGCGAGACGTAGACCACGTCGCCGAGCGCGTCCTGGGCGTGGTCGGTGATGCCGACGCGGACGGTGCCGTCGCCCTCGACGCGCACCCACTCGTGCTCGCTGGTGTAGCGCAGGTCGGACGGGACGTTCGACATGTGGTGCTGAGCTCCTTCGACGGGGACGCGTTCCTGCTCCGGATCACTGCTCCGGCGACGCCGGGCGAGCGTACTGAGGCGCCGAGACGGCGTGCAAGGCGGTGACCTGCACGTCCTGCCCGCCCCCGTCCTGACCCGGCACCTGCACCACGTCGAGGTCCGCGCCGGCCGAGCGCAGGGTCTCGCGGACGCCGCCGGGGATGTCCAGGGCCGTCGCCAGCGTCGGCGGGTCCCCGATGACGCTGACGGTGTACGGGGACGCCTCCAGCGTGCCGTCGACGAGGACCCCGCCCGTGGAGTCGGTGAACGCGGTCTGCGCCACGACGCGGGAGGAGCCGATCTGGATCGCCTCGGCGCCGGCGTCGCGCAGTTCCTGCACCAGCTGGATGACGTTGGTCGAGCGCAGCGCGCCGGTGCGGTCGGTGATGGTGGCCACGATGCCCGGGCCGTGCGCGGGCAGCGTCCCGGCCAGCAGGCCGTACTCCTGCGCACGCGCGGCGGCGGCCTCGGCCGCCGCCTGCGCGGAGTCCGACCCCTCGGTGAGCTCGCGCCGGGTGGCCTCGAGGTCGCGCACCTCCTGCTCGAGCCGGTCGCCGCGTTCGGTGGTGTCGTCCAGGATCCGGACCAGGTCGCTCTCGCGCAGGTCGGCCAGCCCCGAGACGTCGGTCTGCCGGACCTGCACGACGATCGCGAAGGCCAGTGCGGCGCAAAGGATCCCGGCCAGCAGCTGGCCGCGGGTGGCGCGCGGGGCCGCCGCGCGCCACAACCGCCGCCAGGGCCCGGCGGCCTCGTGGGCGCTCATGCCCTGAACAGGTGCCGGCGGATCGCGGCGACGTTGGAGAAGATGCGCACGCCCAGGACCACGACGACCCCCGTCGACAGCTGCGACCCGACGCCGAGCTGGTCACCGAGGTAGACGATGAGCGCGGCCACGACGGCGTTGGACAGGAACGAGACGACGAACACCTTGTCGTCGAAGATGCCGTCCAGGACCGCGCGCAGGCCGCCGAAGACCGCGTCGAGCGCCGCGACCACCGCGATCGGCAGGTAGGGCTGCAGGAACACCGGCACCTCGGGCTGCAGCAGCACCCCCGCGACGATCCCCACGACGAGTCCGACAGCTGCGATCACGTCGGGAAACCCTACTGGGCGGCGCGCCCGGGCTCCGGCTCCGACGCGTTGCGCCCCGGTGACGGCGGTCACGGGGTCTGCGCGAGCCTCAGGGCGGTCCGGCCGGCGGGCAGCTCGAGCTCGTCGGCGGTGTTCACCTGGGCGCGGACGCCGTAGTTGTCCCGCAGCACCTGCACGTACCGGCCGGCGACGGAGGTCGCGAAGGCCGTCTGCATCGCCGTCCGGTCCCCGACGGCCGAGACCGTGTACGGCGGCGTCAACGGGCGGTAGTCGACCAGGACGGCCTCCCCGGCGGCGCGGATCGAGGACAGCGCGGACAGCCGCTGCCCGTTGACCGCGACGGCCTCGGCGCCGGACTGCCACAGACCGTTGACGACGATCTGCACGTCCCGGTCCACGACCCGCCCGGAGGTGGCCGACGCCGTCTCCTCCTGGGCGGGGGCGTCGTCGAGGACGACCTGCAACCCCGGGCCGGTGACGGCCGTGGCGGCGGCCGCGACCTGCAGGGCCTGCGCCTCCACGTCCGCCGAGGCGGCCGGCGCACCACCCAGCTGCGCGGCGAGGGCGGCGTTCCCGGCCTGCAGCGAGGCGACCTGCTGCGCGAGGTCGTCGGAGCGGGCGGTGGTGGCCTCGATCCGTTCCAGCAGCGCCCGCCGGCCGCGGTCGGCGGCCGGTTCGGCGGCGGCCGCGCGCAGGCCCGCGACGGCGAAGAGCCCGCCGATCGCCAGCAGCGCCACGACGGTGACCAGCCGCGAGGACACGCGCGAGGACCGGGACGGCTCCTGCCCGCTCTCGGCGCGGCGCCGGGCCGCGGCCTCGTAGCCCGGGTCCAGCGGGTGCGTCATGACCTCGGTGAGCAGGCGGGTGCTGGCGGCCGGGTCCCGTGGCCGGTCCGGGTCGGCCGGCGTGCGCGGCAGCCCCGGCAGCGTGAACCTCACGCGCGTCCCCCGCGGTGTTCCCCGCGGTGTTCCCCGCGGTGTTCCCCGCGCCACAGCTGCCCGACCTGCTGGACGTAGAGGATCCCGGCCCACCAGTACAGCCCGGTGCCCCACAGGGCGAACGCCCAGCCGAGGGCGCCGGCCACGAGCGAGAGCGTCGGCGACAGCTCCCCCAGCAGCAGCAGCGGGAAGGCGTACAGCAGGCAGAACGTGCCGGCCTTGCCCAGGAAGTGCACCGGCAGCGCGCTGTGCCCCAGCTTCGCCAGCACCGGCAGCGTGGCGACCATGGTCAGGTCGCGGGCGACGAGGACGACCACCAGCCACCACGGGACGAGCCCGCGGTAGGCCAGGCCCAGCAGCGTCGTGAGGATGTACAGCCGGTCGGCGAAGGGGTCGAGCAGCTGGCCGATGCGGGTGACCTGGTTCCACCGGCGGGCCAGGTTGCCGTCGAGGTAGTCGCTGGCGCCGCTGACGGCCAGGACGAGCAGCGCCCAGCCGTCCCGGCCGTCCACGATGAGGACGGCGAAGACCGGCACCAGGACCAGTCGCAGGAAGCTCAGCGCGTTGGGGATCGTCCAGACGCGGTTGCTGACGACCTGTTCCCCCGCCGCCACCACGCCCGTCCCACCTTCCCGACTCACCCGGCTCGAACCAGCAGCCTACGGCCCGGAGAGGCGGCCGGCCGTCGACGCCGTGCCGCGCACCGGATCCGCAGTGCCCGGTGCCGGCGCATCCGGACCTCGCGGCGCCGGCGGTCCCCGGTGTGGTGGAGGTCACCGTCGCCGCGTCCACGACCGGCGCAGCACCGCGCCCCCGGGTCGTTCGCCAGGCGTACGATCAACAGCGTTGTCCGACACATGTCGATGAGATCAGAGGAGATCACCATGGCCACCTACGACCTGAGCAACCGCTCCGCGATCGTGACCGGCGCAGGGTCCGGCATCGGCCGCGCCGTCGCGCTGGAGCTGGCGAGGAACGGGGCGTCCGTCCTGGTCGCGGACCTCTTCGCGGAGTCCGCGCAGAAGGTCACCGACGAGATCACCGCGGCGGGCGGCACCGCCAAGGCCTTCGCCGGCGACGTCGCCGACTACGACGTGAACGTCGCGATGGTCGCCGCGGCCGGCGAGCTGGCTCCGCTGAAGGTCGCCGTCAACAACGCCGGCATCGGCGGCGAGGCCGCGCCGGTCGCCGACTACTCCCTGGACAGCTGGCACAAGGTCATCCAGGTCAACCTCAACGCCGTGTTCTACGGCCTCAAGGCGCAGATCCCCGCGATGGTCGCCGCCGGCGGCGGCTCCATCGTCAACATGGCCTCGGTCCTGGGCAGCGTCGGCATCGCCCAGTCCAGCGCCTACGTCACCGCCAAGCACGCCGTGGTCGGGCTCACCAAGAACGCCGCGCTGGAGTACTCGGCGCAGGGCGTGCGCGTCAACGCCGTGGGCCCGGGCTTCATCCAGACCCCGCTCGTCGACGCGAACCTGTCGGCCGACGTCAAGGCCGCCCTCGCCGCGCAGCACGCCGTGGGCCGCCTCGGGCAGCCGGCGGAGGTCGCGGCGCTGACGGCGTTCCTGGCCAGCGACGCCGCGAGCTTCGTCACCGGCTCCTACCACCTCGTCGACGGCGGCTACGCCGCCCACTGAGGCCGGCGGGTCCGGCCGCGCCCCGCAGGACGCGGCCGGACCGGCACCGCCCGCGGGCGGCCCACGCTCCCGGCCGGTCGGCCGACGGTCCGGCTCCTGGTCGGCCGGCGCCGGCGCGGCCGGCCGCCCCCGAGGCGGCGGCCCCGGCCGCAGGACGGGCACGCCCACGCGCAGCAGTTCCGCCACGATCGCGCGGAACTCCGCCTCGACGCGGGCGTCCGTCCACTCGCAGACCGGGTCCACCGCCGGGTCCAGCACGGTGCGCACCGCGGCCCTCAGGAGCCGATGGCCTGCGGGCTGTCGTGCGTCTCCACCGCGATGCGCCGGGGTTTGGCCTTCTCGGCCACCGGGACGCGCAGCGTCAGCACGCCCGCGCCGTAGCTCGCGGCGATCTTCTCGGTGTCGAGGTTGTCACCGAGGATGAGCTGCCGGCTGAACACGCCGCGCGGCCGCTCGGCCGCGATCATCTCGTCGGTGCCCTCGTGGACGGGGCGCTGCGCCCGCACGGTGAGCACGTTGCGTTCGACGTCCAGCTCCACGGTGGACGGGTCGACCCCCGGGAGGTCGAACTCGACGACGAACTCGTCCCCGCGGCGCCAGGCGTCCATCGCCATGACGGCCGGTCGTGCCGACGTCCCGAGGACCTGCTGCGTGAGCCGGTCGAGCTCGCGGAAGGGATCAGTGCGCATCAACATGGCCACCACCTCCAGTGCGAGAGAAGTAGATGCGCTCCAATCGGGTCACCGGACAGGGCCGGTGCCCATGGCATTGATTTAGCACTCCGCACGCGCGAGTGCAAGAGGTCTCAGCCGATCTCGGCCAGGGCCTTCAGCACGCGCTCGTCGCTCACCGGGTGGGCCGTCGGGATGCCCGGGGCGAACTTCTGCAGCCGCAGTTCCTCCAGGGTCCAGCGGATGCGCGCCAGTTCCGGCGGGACGGGGGTTCCCGCGCGCCGCACCCGGTTCGCCCACTCGTCCCGGACGCGGGCGAACTCGGCCATCCGCACCCGGTCGCGCTGGGGGTTGTCCGGCATGGTCGCCAGCCGGCGGTCGATGCCCTGCAGGTACCGCAGCAGGTCCGGCAGCCGCTGCACACCGGTGTCGGCGACGAAACCGGCGTGCACCAGACCGGAGAACTGCTCGCGCACGTCGGCCAGCGAGGGCACCAGCGCCAGGCTGTTCGTCCGGGAGATGTTGCGCTCCACCCCGGCCGCCGTGCGCAGCACCCGTACCGTCCGGTCCACGGCCGTCGCGGTGAGCTCGGCGAACCGCGGGCGGACGGCGGCGACGAGCCGGCCGAACTCCCCCGACGACCGCACCGATCCCCCCTCGAGCTCGTCGAGCAGCTGCGCGGCCGCGGCGTGCGCGCAGTCGGCGACCACGGCGTTCGCGTTCCCGTGCGGGGCCCGGGCCAGGAGCAGCTTGGCGTCGTTGGCCAGCCCGTCCTGCACCGCCCGCGCCGGCGAGGGCAGTGCCAGCAGCAGCAGGCGCAGCACCCCTTCGCGGTGCGCGGTCCGGGCCTGGTGGGGTGTCGGGAACGTCCGCAGCCCCACGGTGGCCCCCTCGTCGACCAGGGCGGGGTAGGACGTCACGTCGCTGCCGCGCACGACGCTGGTGTGGGTGTCCGGAACCACCTCGGGCAGACCGGCCCACGACGTCAGACCCGTGCGCTGCACGTCGTCCGCGGCGGCGGTGAGCGTCTCCTCGACGGTCGACTCCAGCTGGGCGCGCAGCCGCGGGAAGTCCTTGCCGGCCGCGATGACCTTCCCGTCGGCGCCCCGCACGCGGAACGTCGGCCGCAGGTGCGCGGGGACCTTGGACCAGTCGACGTCCTGCTCGTAGATCTCCGTCCCGTCGCCCAGGGCGGGCAGCTCCCGCTCGAAGGCGGCCCAGAACTGCTCGGCGTGCGGGCGGACGCGCTCGAGGAACCGGGCCGCCTTGTCCGGGGCGGGCGCGAGGTTCCTGCGCAGCTCCTTGGGCAGCGAGCGGATCATCGCCGTCACCAGGTCGTGCCGGAACCCCGGCACCTGCCACAGCAGGTCGCGGTCGTCGAAGCGGTTGACGACCTCGACGGGCACGTCGACGCTCAGGCCGTCGGCGGCCGAGCCGGGGTCGAAGACGTACTCCAGCGCCAGTTCCAGGTCGCCCTGCCGCCACGTGCGGGGGAACTGCTCCTCGCTCACCGCGTCGTCCTCGGTGACCAGCATCGCCGGGTCGAACGTCAGCAGGTCGGGACTGGCGCGCCGGGCGTCCTTCCACCAGGCGTCGAAGTGCCGTCCGGAGACGACGTCGGCCGGGATGCGCGCGTCGTAGAAGGCGAAGAGCACCTCGTCGTCGACGACGATGTCGCGTCGCCGGGCGCGGTGCTCGAGCTCCTCGGCCTCGGCCAGCAGTTCGCGGTTGCGGTGGAAGAACGCGTGCCGGGTCTCGAAGTCGCCCTCGACGAGGGCGTGGCGGATGAACAGGTCCCGCGACAGCTCGGCGTCGATCGAGCCGTAGGCGACGGTGCGCCCCGCGACGACGGGGACCCCGTAGAGGGTGACGCGTTCGGTGGCCACGACGGCGGCGCGCTTGCGCGACCACCGGGGCTCGGAGTACGTGCGCTTCACGACGTGCTCGGCGAGCGGCTCGATCCACCGGGGGTCGATGCCGGCGGCGACACGCGCCCACAGCCGGGACGTCTCGACCAGTTCGGCCGCCACGACCCAGTCCGGGTTCTTGCGGCCCAGCGAGGAACCGGGCGACAGGGCGAACTTCGCCCCGCGCGCTCCGAGGTACTCCGGCGCTGGCCGCCGGCTCCCAGCCTGCGGCCGCCGCTGCTCGCGCCGGCCGCCCGTGTCCTCACGGACGTCCTTGAGCCCGATGTTGCCCAGCAGCCCGGACAGCAGCGAGCGGTGCACGGCGTCGGCGTCGTAGCCGGGGTCGGGGAACAGCTCCCCCTCGGCGAGCTCGGCCGGTGCCGGGCGGTCGACCTCGAAACGCAGGTCGCGCACCACGCGGCGCAGCTGGGCGTAGGTGTCCTGCCACTCCCGGATGCGCAGGAAGTGCAGCATCTCGGCCTTGACCCGGCGCCGGAACGCCGAGCTCGACAGGTCGCGCTGCAGGTGCTGCAGGTAGGACCACAGGTTCAGGTACGTCAGGAAGTCCGACGTCTCGTTGCGGAACCGGGCGTGCAGCTGCGCGGCGCGCTCCCGCTGTTCCAGCGGACGTTCGCGCGGGTCCTGCACGGACAGCGCCGCCACGACGACGAGGACGTCGTGCAGGCAGCCGTTGCGCTGCGCCTCCAGCACCATCCGCCCCAGCCGCGGGTCGATGGGCAGCCTCGCCAGGTCCCGGCCGGTGCGGGTCAGCCGCGGCACCCCGCGGTCGGTCGGCCGGGCGTCCTCGAGGGCGCCGAGCTCGGCCAGCAGGTCCAGGCCGTCGGTGATCGCCCGACGCTCGGGGGGTTCGACGAACGGGAACGCGGCGATGTCGCCCAGTCCCAGCGAGGCCATCTGCAGGATGACCGCGGCCAGGTTGGTGCGCAGGATCTCGGGGTCGGTGAACTCGGGCCGGGACTCGAAGTCGGCCTGGGAGTACAGCCGGATGCAGATGCCGTCGGCGACCCGGCCGCAGCGGCCGGCCCGCTGGTTGGCCGAGGCCTGTGAGATCCGTTCCACAGGAAGGCGCTGCACCTTGGTGCGGTGGCTGTAGCGGGAGATGCGGGCGGTGCCGGCGTCGACGACGTACCGGATGCCGGGAACCGTCAGCGAGGTCTCGGCCACGTTGGTGGACAGCACGATCCGCCGGCCGGAGTGCGGCCGGAACACCCGGTGCTGCTCCTCGGCCGACAGCCGGGCGAACAGCGGCAGGATCTCCGTCCCCCGGAACTCGCGCTCCTTCACCAGGTCCGCCAGCGCGTCGGCGGTGTCGCGGATCTCCCGTTCGCCGGGCAGGAACACCAGGACGTCGCCCGGCCCCTCGGCGGCCAGTTCGCGGACGGCGTCGAGGATGGCCTCGGTCTGGTCGCGGTCGTCGCCGACCAGTTGTTCCAGCGCGTCGTCGTCGGAGTCGAGGGAGTCCCCGGCCTCCTCCAGGTCGGCCCCGAGGAGTTCCTCGGCCAGTTCGGCCGCCAGCAGCGGCCGGTAGCGGACCTCCACGGGGTAGGTGCGGCCGGAGACCTCCAGGACCGGCGCACCGCCGAAGTGCCGGGAGAACCGCTCGGGGTCGATCGTGGCCGAGGTGATGACGAGTTTGAGGTCGGGCCGGCGCGGCAGCAGCTGGGCGAGGTAGCCCAGCAGGAAGTCGATGGTGAGGCTGCGTTCGTGCGCCTCGTCGACGATCAGCGTGTCGTACTGCAGCAGTTCGGGGTCGCGCTGGATCTCGGCCAGCAGGATGCCGTCGGTCATGACCTTCACGAGGCTGTCCTCGCCGACGGTGTCGGTGAACCGGACGGCGTACCCGACGGTTCCGCCGAGGTCGGTGTGCAGTTCCTCGGCGACGCGTTCGGCCACCGCGCGGGCGGCGATGCGCCGGGGCTGGGTGTGCCCGATCCGGCCGCGCACGCCACGGCCGATCTCCAGGCAGATCTTCGGCAGCTGGGTCGTCTTGCCCGAGCCTGTCTCACCGGCCACCACGACCACCTGGTGCTCGCGCAGCGCGGCCGCGATGCGGTCCTTCTCCTGGCTGACCGGCAGCTGCTCGGGGTAGTCGACGGCGGGCACGCCGGCCGCCCGGCGGGCGGTGCGCGCCTCGGCGGCGGCCGTGAGCTCCTCCAGGGCCGGCAGTTCGGCCTCGAGGGCGTCGGCCGGCCGCCGGGTCAGGCTCGCCAGCCGGCGCCGGAGGCGGTCCTCGTCGCGCAGCGAGACGGACCCCAACCGCTGCGCCAGGGCCAGGGCACGCGGGTCGTCCGGCAGCGCGGCCGGGTCGGTCGCGGGACGGCGGCCGGACCCGGGACGGGAGGGGCGGCGGGAGGCGGGCCGGGAACGTCGCTGCGAGGACCGTGACATGACCGCCCAAGTCTAGGCTCCCCCGCTGCGCTTCACCCGATCGGAGCAAGGGGTGACGTTCCGTAGACACCCGAAAGGAGCAATGTCGCCTCCTGTACTTGTGCGGCATCGCCCGGACGGGTCACGCTCCTCATGGTCGTCACGCAGAGCGACGACTGATTCACTCTGGGGGGAAGACCATGACCGTTCTCGCACGCCCTGCCACCCGCCGCGTCCTCGGCGCCGCGGCCGCCCTGGCCCTCGGCGCCGGCGTCGCCGCCGCCACCCCGGCCACCGCCGCCGACCGTCCGGCCCGCACCGTCGCCGACGTCCGCAGCGGCGCGGTCACGAGCAAGCTCGTCGCCGTCGGGGACGCGCTGGCCGTGCGCAGCACCATCGGGCCCCTGGACGCGCCCAGCTACGTGCAGTCCTCGCTGTACGGCAAGGTGACGGCCGCCTGCTTCGACGACGGCGCCGTGGTGCCCGGCACCGGCCGCAGCGCCGGCTGGATCCGCACCGGTTCCCTCGACGCCGCCCCCTTCCAGGGCGGCGACGTCGAGGCCTACACCGACGCCACCACGGCCGTGACGACGATCTCGGCCGACGTCGTCCTGAAGGGCATCCTGCGCGACCGGGCCGGCGACCTGGAGGCGCTGGACTGCGCCGAGGGCACGACCGCCGGCTGGTACCGCTACCGGATCACCGCGCTGGCCTCCTCCCGCGCCACCTTCGACGGCACCGTCACCGGCACCTACCGGGCCTCGCTGTCCCACACGTACTCCTTCCCGGCCCCGCCGGCCTGACCCACGGCCTGACCCACCGGGGGAAGTGCCGCGCCCGCGCATCCGCGAACCCCTGCGCACCGGAAGGGGTGGTTGACGGATCGCGCCCGCGGTCCGCGGACCAGGAGGAGACCACGATGCGCTCCACCCCCCGCGTCGCCACGCTCGCCGCCGCACCCCTGTTCGCACTGTCCGTGGCCGTGGAACCGGCGGCCGCGGACGACGGCGAGGACGCCACCGTCTCGGTGCTGCACGGCGTGCCCGGCCTCACAGTCGACGTGTACGCCAACGGTTCGGAACTGATCTCGGACTTCACCCCGGGCACCCTCACCGACCCGCGGCAGCTGCCTGCGGGAACGTACGACCTCCACGTCTACCCCGCGGGTTCGGACCCGGCCGCGGCCCAGCCGGCCATCTCGGCGGACGGCGTCGAGGTGCCGGCGGGGGCGGACATCACCGTCGTCGCCCACCTCGACGCGAACGGGACCCCGGTCCTCACGCCCTTCGTCAACGAGCCCGCGGCCCTGGAGCCGGGGCAGGCCGAGCTGACCGTGCGCCACGTGGCGGCGGCTCCCGCGGTGGACGTGCGGGCCGGCGGGCACCCCGTGCTCACCGGGCTGACCAACCCGAACGGGGCCGGCACCCCCGTCCCGGCGGGAACGGTCAGCGCCGACGTGGTGCTCGCCGGAACCGACCAGGTGGTGATCGGACCGGCGGACCTCACCCTGGCCGAGGGGACGCAGACGATCGTGTACGCCTGGGGTTCGGCGGCGGACGCGAACCTCGCGCTGACGCCCCAGGTCCTCGCCGGCGGGGCGGGTCACCCGACGGGCGCCTCCTCCGGCGGTGGAGGGTGCGCCGCGGCCGCCTGAGCGGTCCGGCTCCCGGACGCCGGCGCTCCTCCGCGTCCCCGTCGAGGAGCGCCGTGCCCCGCCGGGCACCACCCGGGGAACCGCGCGGGGAACTGCGCCGTCACGACCCGAACCTGACGTGCCGGACGCACGGGTGGCGACGGGGCGGCCCCCTACGGTGGGGCCGTGACCTCGAGGCCGGGTTCCCCGGACCAGGCCGCGGGCACGCCCGGCTGGACGGAACCCTCGCAGTGGAGCGACGCGGCCGTCGGCCGCGCGGTCCAGGCCGGGGACGAACGCGGCCTGCGCGAGGCGTTCGACCGGTGGGGTCCGGTGCTGCACGGCCTGGCCCGGCGCCGGCTCGACGACCAGGACGCCCAGGACGTCGTCCAGGCGGTCTTCGTCTCGGCCTGGCGTTCCCGCGCGACGTTCGACCCCACCCGTTCCTCGTTCCCGGCCTGGCTGGTCGGGATCGCCCGGCACCGCATCGCCGACGCCCTCGCCCAGCACTACCGCTCCGAGGTGGTCACCGATCCCGAGCAGCTGCACCGCGGTGAGGCCACGGGCCCGGTCGGCCCCGCGCCGCAGGACGCCGCCGCGGACCGGGTCGTGCTGCTGGCCGAGATCGAGGACCTGGGCGAACCGCAGCGGACGGTCGTCCGGCTGGCCTTCTTCGGCGACCTGACGCACGAGCAGGTCGCGGCCCGCACCGGCCTGCCCCTGGGTACCGTGAAGAGCCACCTCCGGCGGTCACTGCGCCGGTTGCGTACGCGCCTGGAGGACGACCGTGCCGCTCGATGAGCCGACCGTTCCGGGGCAGGGGCACCTGGGCGAGGAGCGCGCGCTGCAGGCGGCCCTCGGAGAACCGGTCGACGCGGCCCACCGCGCCCACCTGCGGGGGTGCGCGGCCTGCCGCGCCGAGGTCGCCGGCTGGTCGCGCCTGGCCGCCGCCCGCGCCGCCGACGACGTCGAACCGCACCCGCTGCCCGCGGGGGCCTGGGAGCGGATCGCGCAGGAGGCCGGGCTGCGAGACGACGGGAGCCGGCCGGCTCCGGTCAGCACGCCCGACGAGCCCGTCACCGCTCCCGTCACCGCTGCGGCGCCGCACCGGGCGGACCGGCCGGGCGGCGCGGGCCGGGCGCCTCGAGCGCGGCGCTGGTGGCCGGCCGTCGCCGCCGCGCTCGTCGGGATCGCCGCCGGCGTCGTCGGAACGCGCCTGGCGTCGGACGGCGCCCCGGCACCGGGGCCGCCCGCTCCGGCCGTCGTGTCCTCGGCCGTGCTGCAGCCCGTGGCGCTGCCGGCCGACCCGGCACCGGACACCGCCCCCGGCGGCTCGGCCGAGGTCGACGACGAGGACGGGTCCCGCCGGCTGCACCTGACCGTCCACGGGGTGACCCCGCCACCGGGCGGCTTCCTGGAGGCCTGGCTGATGGACGCCGACGGCGGCCTCGTCTCGCTGGGGGCGCTCGGCGGCACGAGCGCGACGGTGGCGCTGCCGCCCGGTCTGGACCTGGACCGCTACGACGTGGTCGACGTGTCGGCCGAACCGCTCGACGGCGACCCGGGGCACTCCAGCGACAGCGTGCTGCGGGGCACCCTCACGCCGACCTGACGCGCCTCAGCGCGGCCCTCGTGCCGCGACCCCGGCGAACCACCCGACGTCGGCCACGACGGCGCTGTGGGTGCCCAGCACCCGCAGCGCCGCCTCGTGGTTCCCGCGGTCCTCCGCGGCCGTCGCGTCGGCCAGGACCACGACGCGGAAACCGTTCGTGAAGGCGCTGCCCGCGGTCTCCAGGACGCAGCAGTCGCTCGTCAGTCCGGCGATCGCCAGCCAGTCGGTCCCGCCTTCGCGCAGCACCCGCGCCAGGTCCGTCCCGGCGAAACCGTCGTAGGTCCGCTTGTCGACGACGGGTTCACCGGCAGCCGGTGCGACGCCGTACCACTCGATGCCGGCGGTTCCCTCGACGCACGGTTCCCACGCGGTCGGCCACTGCTCCTGCGGGCCCAGGCCCCGGAACCAGTTCGAGGCCGGCCACGGATCGTCGGGGCGCACACGCAACCGGCACCACACGACGGGGATCCCGTGTTCCCGCGCCGACGCCAGCGCCTCCCCCGTCCGCGCGACGGCGGCCGCGAGGTCGTCGCGGGCGGCGGGTTCGAGGTGGGTGAGCAGTGCGGGGTCGGCGAAGGAGCGCTGGACGTCGACGACCAGCAGCGCACCGGTCGCCGGGGACAGCGCCGCCAGCCGTTGGTCGCTCACGAGCGCAGCCGGGGCAGGACGAGCTCGCCGAACTCCGGCATGTCGCGCAGGTAGTCGGGGAAGACGAGCATGATGCCGTCCAGCCCCGTCTCGTCCACGTGGGCGCGGATCCGCTCGGTGACCGTGTCGGGGCCGCCGACGACGACGGCGGTCTGGAACGCCTCGTGCGCCTCGTCCCCGGCCGTCATGGACATGGCGCGTTCCAGCGGCAGCCCCCACGACAGCTTCATGTTCGTGATGGCCTCGGCGTCGTAGCCGCGGCCGTACTCGCGGAACCTCGCCTCGGCCGCCGCGTCGGTCTGCCCCAGGACGACGGTGAGCATGGCGTACGTCCGGATCGAACGTCCGTGGTCGGCGGCCAGGCGTTTCACGTCGTCGCTGGCCGCTCGCAGTCCCGGCAGGTCGGGGGCGGTGAGGAACGAGCCGTCGCAGTGCTCGGCCTGGAACCTCAGCCCGGCCTGCGACCGGCCCGCCGCGATGAGCGTGGGGCGGCGTGAGGGGTGCGGACGGGACTGGCAGTCGTCCAGGGTGAAGAACTCACCGTGGTGGGTGACGGAGTCCTCGGTCCACAACCGCTCGACCAGCTGCAGCCACTCCTGCGTGTAGCGGTAGCGGTCGTCGTGGCTGAAGTCCTCGCGCCACTGCCCCATCTGGGAGAACTCGTGCTCGTAGGCCCCGACCACGACGTTCATCCCGCACCGCCCGTTCGAGACCTGGTCCAGCGTCGCGAACATCTTCGCGACCAGCGCGGGGTGGAACAGGTTGGTGTGCACGGTGGCCCAGATCTTCACGCGCTCGGTGGCCTCGGCGAGCGCGGACATCATCGTCATCGACTCCAGGGTCTGCCCCCAGTGGTCGGTCCGGCCGCCGTAGCCGCGCCACTTGGCCATCGACATGACGAAGTCCAGGCCGATGCCCTCGGCGATGAGGGCCGCCTCGCGGTTGTAGGCGTAGGTCGCCTGCGGGTGCGGAGCGGTCTCGGACATGATCCAGCCGCCGTTGCCGATCGGCAGGAAGGTCCCGAACTCCGCCGGGCTCACGGCACGGGCCAGACGAGCGAGCCGTCGGCGTACAGGGAGGGCACCAGGTCGGGGACCACGAGCCGGGACAGGTCCGGCACCGCGGGGATCTGGCCCATCTGCACGAGGAAGTCGCCCTCGGTCCGCACGGCCGCCTCCTCGATCTGCCCGAGGACCTGCCCGGCGGGCAGCGACTCGTCGACGAGCTGGGACTCGGTCCGCCAGACCTGGGCGTTGTGCTCGCTGTCGTAGCCGGCCTGGGACAGTTCGGCGGCGTCGGCGACGCACTCGTCGGTGTGGTCCTGGCAGTAGGCGTAGGCGCGCAGCTGGGCGCGCAGGAAGTCCTCGACGGCCGTGCGGTGCTCGGTGAGGAACCGCGGGTTGACGATGGTGGTGGCGATCGAGCCGGGAACCTCGTAGTCCTCGGGGTTCCACAACGTCACGTCCTCCCCCATCGCCTCCAGGGTCAGCGGCTCGTTGGACTTGTAGCCGGTCAGCGACTGCACCTGCCCGCGCACCAGCACGGTCGGGTCGTAGCCGACGGTGACCTGGGTGATGGTCGACAGGTCGACGCCGGCGGCGCGCAGCATCGCCTCGATCGTCACCGGCAGCGCACCCTTCTGCCCCAGCGTCGTGCCCTGCAACTGCTTGAGGTCGGTGACGTCCGGTCCGGTCATGAGGGTCGCGACCGGCACGTGCCCGAACATGGCCACGGCCTGGACGTCGACGCCGTTGGCGACGTTCACCAGGACGTCGCCGTTGCCGGCGATGGAGGAGATCTGCGCCGTCCCGGCGGCCACCAGCTGGGCGTTCTGCGCCGTCTCGCCGGTGCCGGGCTGGATCTCGACGTCGAGGCAGAGGGCGTCGAAGTAGCCCAGGGCCTGCGCCGCGATCGGGTCCAGGATGCTCGCCGAGGCCTGGAACTGGTAACCGGTGACGTAGGTGATGGTCCCGGCGGCCTCGTTCTGCGCGCAGCGCTCGGCCGACACGGCCGCACCGCGGCTCTCGCCGGGGGTCGAGCCGCCCGCGGGTTCGTCGTCGGACCCGCCGCAGCCGGCCAGCAGCAGGGCGGAGGTCGCGCCGAGGGCGAGGGCGGTGCGCAGGCGGTTCACGAGTTCTCCCTGGTTCTTCAGCGGTTCTGCGACTCGTGCCAGGACAGCGCACGACGTTCGACGACGGTCACCAGCAGCAGCAGCAGCGAGCCCATGGCCGCCAGGCACGCGATGGCCGCGAACACCCGGTCCAGCTGCGAGTTCGAGCTCGCGACGCTGATGAGCGTGCCCAGCCCCGACTGCGCCCCGGCGGCGGTGAACTCCGCGACGATCGCCCCGACCAGGGACAGCGGGAACACCACCCGCAGCGCGGAGAACAGGTACGGCAGGGCGCTGGGGAACCGCAGCCGGACCAGCACGTCGAGACGGGAGGCGTCGACGGTGCGGAACACCTGCATCACGTGCCGGTCGACCGACCGGAGCCCGGTGACGGTGTTCATGAGCACGGGGAAGAACGTGATGAGCCCGGTGACGATGACCTTGGGGAGCATGCCGAAGCCGAAGGCGACGACCAGGGCCGGCGCGATCGCCACGACCGGGGTCACGTTCAGGACCACGATCAACGGCGTCAGCCCGCGCCGGAACAGGGTGGACTCCCCCATCAGCACCGCCAGGACGACCGCGGCCAGCCCGCCGAACAGCAGGCCCAGCAGCGCCTCCTGCAGGGTCGTCCACGCGTTGCGCAGGTACAGGTCGGGCTGCTCGACGAACTGCCGGGCGACGCTGGACAACGTCGGCAGCACGTACGGGTTGTCGCGGGCCACCCAGGTCCACAGCAGGCCCGCGACGACCAGGGCCAGGACGGTGGGGAGCCAGAACCGCAGGTGCCAGAACCTGGTGCCGGACCTCACGCGACGTCCTCGACCGGGTTCCAGGCCGTCTCCAGGACCTGCCGGATGCGGTGCTCGTGCTCGTGCATGTCGGCCGAGTCGAGCAGTCCGTGGTGGCGCGGGCGGGGCAGGTCGACGTCGACGACGCCGGCGATGCGCCCGGGCCGGGCGGCCATGACCACGACGCTGTCGGACAGCAGGACCGCCTCGGCGATCGAGTGGGTGACGAACACCACCGTCGTGCGCAGTTCCTGCCAGACGTCGAGCAGCTGCAGCTGCGCCGACTCGCGGGTGAACTCGTCGAGGGCCGAGAACGGCTCGTCCATCAGCAGCACCTGCGGTTCGAGGGCGAAGGCGCGCGCGATGGCCGTCCGCTGCTGCATCCCCCCGGACAGCTGGCCGGGACGACGGTGCAGGACGTCCCCCAGGCCCAGCCGGGTCAGCAGCGCGACCGGGTCGGAGGCCAGGCCCTGGCCCGCGCCCCCGTGCCGCCGGGCACCGCCACCGCGGTTCACCTTCTCCAGCACCCGCACGTTGCCCAGGACGTCGAGCCAGGGCAGCAGCGCCGGCACCTGCGGGACGAAGCCGATCATCTTGGCCGCGCCCGCCTCGGCGGCCGTGCGCCCGCAGATGCGCACCGATCCGCCGTCGGGCTGCTCCAGCCCGGCGACCGTGCGCAGCAGCGTCGACTTGCCGCAGCCGGAGGGACCGATGACGCTGACGAAGCGGCCGCGCGGCACCTGCAGGTCGACGTGGGACAGGGCCTGGACGGCCTTCTCGCCGGTCCCGTAGGTCTTGCAGGCGTCCTGGACCTGCACGAAGGGTGTGCCGGCCGCGCAGGGCAGGTCGGACGGCTGCGGCGAGGACATGCGGTGACCTTACTCAGCGGCCGGCGCCCCGGGGGGCCTCACCCCCCAGATGGTTGAAGCTTCGACTAGCTGGCTAGGGTCCTGCACCGACGAAGCACCGAGGAGAGGAAGGCGCACATGCCCGCCGAGACCACCATCCGCACCGTCATGAGCCCGGGCCGCTACGTGCAGGGACCCGGCGCGATCACCAAGGTCGGCGAGTACCTCGCCACCGTCGGCAGGACCCCCGTCGTCGTGGCCGACGACGTCGTCTGGGGCTTCGTGGGGCACGACGTCGAGGCCTCGCTGCGGGCCGCCGGCCTGCCGGTGCACCGCGACGTCTTCTCCGGTCTGGCGACCGCGAGGACGATCGAGCGCCTGGTCGGTGTCGTGCAGGAGCACGGCGCGGACGTCCTCGTGGGCGTCGGCGGCGGCAGCACGATCGACGCGGTCAAGGCGGCCGGCCACCTCGCGGGCATCCGCTGGGCCAGCGTCCCGACCGTCGCCTCCACCGACGCCCCCACCTCCGCGCTGGCCGTGGTCTACACGCAGGAGGGCGGCTTCGAGGAGTACCGCTTCTTCCCGCGCAACCCCGACCTGGTCCTCGTCGACTCCCAGGTCGTGGCCAACGCGCCGGTCACCCTGCTCGCGGCCGGCGTCGGCGACGCCCTGGCGACGTGGATCGAGGCGCGCGCCACCGCGGCGTCCGGTTCGGCCACCATGGCCGGCGGCCTGCCCACCCAGACCGGCACCGCGCTGGCCAGGCTGTCGTGGGACGTGCTGTGGGAGAACGCGCTGCCGGCGCTCGACGCCGTCCGCGACCACGCCGTCACCCCGGCCGTGGAGAAGGTCATCGAAGCGAACACCCTGCTGTCCGGCCTCGGGTTCGAGTCCGGCGGCCTGGCCGCCGCGCACGCGATCCACAACGGCCTGACCGCCGCCCCGCAGGCCCACGGCCTCGCGCACGGCCAGAAGGTCAACATCGGCTCGGTCACCCAGCTCGTGCTCGAGGGCGCCCCGACCTCGGAGATCCGCGACTTCGTCGAGTTCACCACCCGCGTCGGCCTGCCGAACACGCTGACCGAGATCGGCCTGAGCGTCGACGACGTCGACACGCTCACCGCGGTGGCGCAGGCGGCGACCGTCCCGACCGAGACGATCCACTCGATGCCCTTCACGGTCCGCCCGGCCGACGTGGTCTCCGCGCTGCGCTCCATCGAGGGTTTCGCGACCCGGGTGCGCGCCGAGGCCGGGCTGCCGGCGCCGGTGAGGTACGTCGCCAAGCACTGAGCGTGACCACGGGCTCCGGGTTCCCACGGAAGTCGTCGGAACTCGGAGTCCTCGTGGTCCTGTCCGGCGCGACGCGGTCGGGAACTCCGAGCGTCCGCTCCCGGACCCGCGACGGCGGCCTCCGCCCTCCCCGCGCCTCCCCGGCCGGTCGGTACCGTCCGGACGTGGACGTCCTGCGCTCGATCGCCCTCTTCGTGCTCGCCGCCCTCCTGGAGATCGGCGGCGCCTGGCTGGTCTGGCAGGGGTTGCGCGAGCACCGGGGGATCGCCTGGATCGGGGCCGGGGTCATCGCGCTGGGGTTGTACGGGTTCGTGGCGACGTTGCAGCCCGACGCCTCCTTCGGCCGCATCCTCGCGGCCTACGGCGGGGTGTTCGTGGCGGGGTCGCTGGCCTGGGGGGCGGTCGTGGACGGATACCGACCTGACAGGTTCGACGTGGCCGGGGCACTGGTCTGCCTGATCGGCGTCGGCATCATCATGTACGCGCCTCGACCCGGATGAGCGCCGCTACGCTCCCCCGCGTGGATGCCAGGGCGCGACGAAGCTACGACCGGCTCTCCGCGGCCGTGCTCGATCTGGCCGCGACGAGGCCGTTGGACACGCTGTCCGTCGTCGAGGTCGCCCGGGCCGCGGGCGTGCACCGCTCGACGTTCTACGAGCACAGCGACTCCCCCGCGGCGCTGGTGCGCGCGGTGCTGCGCGACGAACTCGACGACGTCCGCGAGCGCCACCTGGGCGGTTCGTGGGACCGGGACTGGGACGCAGCGGTCCGGGCGACGACGCTGGACGTGCTGGACCACCTCGAGCGCCACCGGGCGGTGTACCTGCGCAGCCTGGGCAGCCCGGCGGACGGGTCGCTGCGGACGCTGCTGAGCGACCACTTCCACTCGTCGATCACCCTGCTGGCCGCCCGCGGGGCGCTGGACTCCCCCGTGGACGACCTGGAGCTGATGGCCAGGTACCTCGCGGACGGGACGGCGGGGGCGGTGTCGGTGTGGCTGGCCGGGGAGGCGCCGCGCGACGCGGAGCGGTTCCTCGACGACTTCGCCCGGCTCGTGCCCTCCTGGTGGCCGTTGAGCCCGCACCACGCCGCCGGCTCGCTCTGACCGCCCGGGCGAGTGCGCCCCGGAACGACGAAGCGGGTGCCCACCCTGAGGTGAACACCCGCTGCGCGATCCGGTCGGGCTGACAGGATTTGAACCTGCGACCCCTTGACCCCCAGTCAAGTGCGCTACCAAGCTGCGCCACAGCCCGAATCTGTACTGCTGGAACTACTGGTCCTACCCGGCCCCGGTCTTGCGAGCCGGGTAGAACCTTACCTCATCGCTTGCGCTTCTCCCGCACCCGCACGCTCAACTCGATCGGTGTGCCCACGAAGCCGAACTCCTCACGCAGCCGGCGCTCGATGAACCGCCGGTAGCCGGCCTCCAGGAAGCCGCTGGCGAAGACGACGAAGCGCGGCGGCCGCGTCGAGGCCTGGGTGCCGAACAGGATGCGCGGCTGCTTGCCCCCGCGCACCGGGTGCGGGTGGGCGGCGACGATCTGGCCCAGGAAGGCGTTGAGCCGTCCGGTCGGGATGCGCGTCTCCCAGGACTCCAGGGCCGTGTCGATGGCCGGCACGAGCCGCTCCATGTGCCGGCCGGTCTGGGCGGACACGTTGACGCGCGGCGCCCAGGGGATCTGGACCAGTTCCTTCTCGATCTCGCGTTCGAGGTAGTGCCGGCGCTCCTCGTCGGTCAGGTCCCACTTGTTGTATGCCACGACCAGGGCCCGGCCCGACTCCACGACGGTGGAGATGATCCGGATGTCCTGCTCGGCGATCGGCACGGAGGCGTCGACGAGCACGACGGCCACCTCGGCCTTCTCCAGCGCCGTCTGCGTGCGCAGCGAGGCGTAGAAGTCCGCGCCCTTGGTCAGGTGGACGCGGCGGCGGATGCCGGCGGTGTCGACGAAGCGCCACGTGCGCCCGCCGAGCTCGATGAGCTCGTCGACGGGGTCGCGGGTCGTGCCGGCCGTGGGGTGCACGACCACCCGCTCGGAGCCGGCGAGCTTGTTGAGCATCGAGGACTTGCCCACGTTCGGCCGCCCCAGCAGCGCGACGCGCCGCGGGCCGCCCTCCTGGGAGTAACCGCCACCGACCGCCGAGACGGCGGGCAGGGTGCGGACGGCCGCGTCGAGGGCGTCACCGGTCCCCCGTCCGTGCAGGGCCGAGACGGGGAAGGGCTCGCCCAGACCCAGGCTCCACAGCTCGGCGGCGTCGGCCTCCTGGCGGGGGCCGTCGACCTTGTTGGCGATGAGCGTGACGGGCCGGCCGGACCGGCGCAGCAGGCGCACGACCTGCTCGTCGCCGGCCGTCGCGCCGACGGTCCCGTCGACGACGAACATCACCGCGTCGGCCAGTTCGATCGCCAGCTCGGCCTGGTCGGCCACGGCCAGGTTCAGGCCCTCGGCCTTGGCCTCCCAGCCGCCGGTGTCGACGAGGGTGAAGTCGCGCCCGGCCCAGTTCGCCGGGTAGGCCACGCGGTCGCGGGTCACGCCGGGAACGTCCTCGACGACGGCCTCGCGGCGGCCGATGATGCGGTTCACCAGCGTCGACTTGCCGACGTTGGGGCGCCCGACGACGGCCAGCACCGGCAGCGGGCCGGTGGGCGCCTCCTCGGGCCCCTCGGCGCCGTCGGCCTCCAGCAGCGCGACGTCCTCGGGTGAGAGGTCGTACTCGTCGAGACCGACGCGCAGCGCGTTCTCGACGTTCTCGTCGGGCGTCCCGGCGGTGGTCTCGGGTGTTTCGGGAGTTTCGTGGTCAGTCACCGGGTGCCTCCTGGCACGTCGTCGGACGCCATCTCGCCGAGCCCCAGCTCGTCGGCGGCGGTTTCGTCATGGGGCAGCTGCATCCCGGTCCGCCGCAACGAGTCCAGCACGTGTCCGGACAGCTTCACGCGCACCTGTTCCACGGCGGCCGCCAGCGCCACCCGCCCCGGCACCCCGGGTTCCTTCACGACCGTGAACGGTTCTCCGAAGCAGAACGTGAGCCGGCGGCGCAACGGCGGCAGCTTGCGGGCCCCCTCCCCGGGCAGGTGCGCGCCCAGGCACGCGACCGGGACGACGGGTGCCCCGGACTGCAGGGCGATCCACGCGATCCCGGACCGCACGCTGGCGGCGTCGCCGCGCCCGCGGGTGCCCTCGGGGAACACCCCGGCCGCCCCGCCGGCGGCCAGCACCGACAGGACCGAGGCCAGCGCGTCGCGGTCACCCCGGCTGCGGTCGATCGGGATCTGCCCGGCCTGCAGCAGCGACCAGCCCACGACGCGGTGGGGCAGCGTCCCCTCGAACATCTCCTTCTTGACCAGGAAGTGCGCCGGTCGCGGGGTGACGCCGTACAGCAGGGGGCCGTCCACGATGGAGGCGTGGTTGGCGGCGAACAGCACCGGGCCGGTCGCCGGGACGTTGTGCGCACCCAGGACGCGGGAGTTCCACACGCCGTGGGCGAAGACCTTGCCCAGCCCGCGCGTCCAGGCGTGCGGCGCCTCCGGCAGCGACCCGCCGGCCGGGGCCTTGTTGGGCTTGAACCTCACGCCTCGTCCCCCGTGGCCCGTTCGACGACCTGCAGGACGGCCGCGACCGTCCCGTCGAAGTCCAGGTGCGTGGAGTCGACGGTGACGACACCGTCGGCGGCCGTGGTGAACGCCGTGGTCAGGGAGTCGACCCGGTCGCGCTCGACGATGCCCCGGCGGGTCGCCTCCAGCGCCGCCGCGTCGGCCGCACCGAGGTCCTGCCGGGCGCGGCGGGCCAGCCGGACGCTCTCGTCGGCGGTCAGCAGGATGCGGGCGTCGGCCTCGGGCGCGACGACGGTCGTGATGTCCCGGCCCTCGGCGACCATCCCGGGTCGGCGCCCGGATTCCGGTGCGAGGCAGGCGGACTCGATGAGCGTGCGCTGACGCAGGACGAGGTCGGAGCGGACGGCCGGCACCGAGGCGACGGCGCTGACGTTCGCGGTGACCTCGGCGCCGCGCACGGCCTGCGTCAGGTCGGTCTCGGCACCGTCGACGACGGCGGCGACCGTCGGTCCGGCGGGGTCGGTGCCCATCACCAGGGCCACGGTGCGCACGTGCGCGGCCACCGCCCCGGGGTCGGTCAGGTCGACGCCGGCGTGCATCGCCGACCAGGTCACCGCGCGGTACATCGCGCCGGTGTCGAGGAAGGCCAGCCCCAGCGCGGCGGCCGCGGCCCGGCTGACGCTGGACTTGCCGCTGCCGGAGGGGCCGTCGACGGCGACGACCAGCGGGCGGGTCGTCACGACGGGCACCTCCTCGCGCGCGGCCGGGGACGCGACGGGACCACGTGGAGCAGGTGTGGAGGACACCGGACGAGGTTAGTCGACGCGACCGCTCCCCCGTGAATCGGTGCGGGGCGCCCGCGGGCTCAGCGCGGGACGGTCCACCCGCGCGAGCGCAGGGCCTGCGCCAGCGGGTCGGCCGCGGCCGGGACCACGTCGATGCTGGCCAGGGCGACGGCCTGTCCCTCGGAGTGCTCCAGCCGCAGGTCCTCCAGGTTCACCCCGGCCTCGCCGACGTCGGTCAGCAGCCGGCCCAGCGCACCGGGCCGGTCGGGCACCACGACCAGGACGGTCGCGTAGACCGCCGGCGCGCTGCCGTGCTTGCCGGGGATGCGGTCGCGACCGGCGCCGCCGTCGGCGATGGCCCGCGCCAGCCGGCCCCGCGCGCCGGGGGCGCCGGAGTCGGTGGCCAGGGCCCGCAGCGCCCCGATGACCTCCTCCAGGTCCTCGCGCAGGGCCTCGAGGACGTCGGCGACGGGACCGGCGTTGCCGGCCAGGATCTGCGACCACAGCGCCGGGTCGCTGCCGGCGATGCGGGTCACGTCGCGCAGGCCCTGCCCGGCCAGCCCGACCGCGGGTTCGCTCGCGTCGCGCAACCGCGCCGCGACCAGGCTCGCGGCCACCTGGGGGGCGTGCGAGACCAGCGCCACGGCCTCGTCGTGCTCGTGCGCGGGCATCGTCACCGGAACCCCGCCGCAGTCCAGCGCGAGGTCGCGGACCGCCTGCAGCGCAGACGGCCCGACCGCCTCGGTGGGGGCGATGACCCAGGGCCGGCCGGCGAACAGGTCGGTGCGCGCGGCGACCGCGCCGGAGCGTTCGCGCCCGGCCATCGGGTGGCTGCCCACGTACCGGGTCAGGTCCGCGCCCATGGCCCGCAACGACTTCAGCGGACCGCCCTTGACGCTGGCGACGTCGGTGACCACCGCCGCGCCGAACACCTCCAGCTCGTCGGCCACGACGTCGGCGACCACGTCCGGCGGGCACGCGACCAGCACCAGGGCCGGGTCGTCCTCGGGGCCGGCCAGCCGGCCGGCGCCCAGGTCACGGGCCAGCGCGACCGCCGTGGGCGAGGGGTCGGTCAGGACGACGTCGACCCCGCGCAGCGTGAGCGCGAGCGCCGCGGACGTGCCGAGCAGGCCCGTGCCGACGATCCGGACCGTCCCGCGGGTGCGCGCCGGGGCGGCCGCGTCGAGGGTCATCGCAGGATCACGGGGCGGTCAGCGGGGCGGTCACTGGGCGATGTCGCGCCGCAGGGCCTGCGCACCGTTGAGGTAGACGTGCCTGACCTCGCTGCGCGGGCGCGCCGTCTCCACGTGCGCCATGAGCCGGATGACGCGCGGCATCGAGCCGAAGATCTCCAGCTCCCGCGCGCACATCAACGGGACGTCACCCATGCCCAGTTCACGCGCGGCGACGGCGGGGAACTCCGAGACCAGGTCGGCGGTGGAGGTGAAGATGACGCTGATGAAGTCGTCGAGGCTCAGGTCGTTGGCCCGGATGACCTCCGAGACCAGGTCCCGCGTCCTGGCCAGCACCTCCTCGCGTTCGTCGACGTCGACCTGCACCGCACCGCGAACCGCCCGTACCGACACGCGCGGCAGGTTATCCGTCGACGTCGCCGGCGTCGTCCCCGGCTCCGTCACAGCCCCGCGACCGCCATCAGCTGCTGGACCTCACCACGGGTCAGGCGGCGGTTCTTGCCCGGCTTCAGGTCACCCAGCACGATCGGCCCCATCTGCACCCGGACGAGCTTGAGGACGGGGTAGCCCTCGGCCTCCAGGAGGCGGCGCACGACGTGCTTGCGGCCCTCGTGCAGGACCACCTCGACCAGGGCGTAACCCGGCTTGGAGTCGACGAGCTTGAAGGAGTCGACCGAGACCGGTCCGTCCTCCAGCTCGACGCCCGCGCGCAGGTTGCGGCCCAGCTCCCGCTTCACCGGCCCGCGCACCTCGGCCAGGTACGTCTTCTGCACGCCGAACGAGGGGTGCTGCAGCCGGTGCGTGAGCGCCCCGTCGTTGGTCAGCAGGATCAGGCCCTCGGTCTCCAGGTCCAGCCGGCCGACGTGGAACAGGCGCTGCTCGCGCGGGCCGA
This sequence comes from Kineococcus deserti, assembly GCF_050871945.1. Lineage (NCBI taxonomy): Bacteria > Bacillati > Actinomycetota > Actinomycetes > Kineosporiales > Kineosporiaceae > Kineococcus > Kineococcus deserti. Next base: position 27,249 of record NZ_JBJLSI010000030.1, read on the forward strand.
CCATGTCGGCGAGGTTGAGCCGGTCCTGCTCGTCGTACATCGTCGAGACGACGCCCTTGGGCTTGTTCACCATGATGTAGACGAGGTCGTCGTCGATGGTGAAGCGCATGCCGTCGACGTGGACGACCTGGCGGGTGGGGTCGATGCGCACACCGAGCTCGGTGACGACCTCGCCGTCGACGGTGACCCGTCCGGCGGCGATCATCTCCTCGCAGGCGCGACGCGAACCGGCCCCGGCCTGGGCCAGCACCTTCTGCAGGCGCACGCCCTCGGGGTCGTGGACGTCGACGCCGGGCCGGGCCTTGACCTGCGCGGGGCCGCGGCGGGGCGGCTGGGGCGCGGGCGCGATCTGGTCGGTCATGCGCTTGGCCGCGCCACGGCGGGGCGCCTGCTTCGGCTGGGCCTGCCCGGGCTGCCCGGACTGCCCCCGGCGGGGCGCGCCACCGGCCCTCTTGGGGCCCTGTCCGCGGCCGGAAGCGGGCCGCTGGGGGCGGCCCTGCCCTCGGCCGCCGCCGCTGCGGGGTGCCTGCGGGCTCATCGTGGGTCCTCCTGCTGCTGGGGTTCGGCCGGCTCCGGATCGGTCGCGGCCGCGGGAGCCTCGAGCTCCGACCCTCCATCATCCCCCACCACGGGCGTGGTCGGAACCGGCTCGGGGGCCGTGGGCACCGGCTCGGCGAGCACCTCGGCCGGTTCGACCTCCTCCACCGACAGCTCGTCGGGCAGGAACGGCGCCAGCGGCGGCAGGTCGTCCAGGCTGTCCAGCCCCATCCGCTGCAGGAACTCCTCGGTCGTGCGGTACAGCGTCGCCCCGGACGTGGCCTCGACGCCGGCCTCGCTGACCAGCCCACGGGTCAGCAGCGTGCGCATCACCCCGTCGACGCTGACCCCGCGCACCGCCGAGACCCGCGCCCGGCTCACCGGCTGGCGGTAGGCGACGATCGCCAGCGTCTCCAGCGCCGCCTGGGTCAGCTTGGCCGTCTGCCCGTCGAGCAGGAAGGCCTCCACGACGTCGGCGTGCTCGGCGCGCGAGTACATCCGCCAGCCGCCACCGACCTCGCGCAGCTCGAAACCGCGGCCCTGCTCGGAGTACTCCCCCGCCAGCTCGCGCAGCAGCAGGTCGACCTCGTCGGGCTGCTCGCCCGTGGCCCGGGCCAGCGCCTGCGTGCCCACCGGTTCGTCGGCGACCATCAGCACCGCCTCGATCGCGCCGCGCACCCGGCGGCCCGGGTCCTCCTGCCCGGCACCTTCCAGCCCCTGCCCGCTCACGACCCGTTCCCTCCCGCAGCGCCCGCGGCACCCTCGAACTCGTCCAGCCCCGACGGCACCGCGGCCGCCGCCCCACCCTGGTTCGCCTCGGCGTCGCGGTCCCAGCGGACCGTCAGCACCCCCAGGGCCTCCTCCTGCTCCAGCCGCACCCGGCGCTCGCGGAACAGTTCCAGCACCGCCAGGAACCGCGCGACGACCACCAGGGTTCCCAGCTCGCCCTCGCCGGCGTCCTGGACGAGTTCGGCGAACGTCACGGCCTCCTTGCGCCGCAACCGGTCCACCACGACGGTGGCCTGCTCGCGGATGCTCACCGCGCTGGCGTGCAGGTGGTCCAGACCGACGACCGGAACCGGTTTCGGGGTGAGCGCGCGGGCCGCGACCGCGGCGAACTGCTCGGGGGTGACGGTGAGCACCAGTTCCGGCAGCAGCTTCTCGAAGTGCGGTTCCATCGCCACGGCCCGGGGAACCCGGCGCGAGGCCTGCTCGAACCGGTCCGACAGCAGCGCGGCCACCTGCTTGTAGGCGCGGTACTGCAGCAGCCGCGCGAACAGCAGGTCGCGCGCCTCCAGCAGCGCGAGGTCCTCGGGGTCCTCCACGTCGGCCGCGGGCAGCAACCGGGCGGCCTTGAGGTCCAGCAGGGTCGCCGCCACCAGCAGGAACTCGCTGGCCTCGTCGAGGTCGAAGTCCTCCTCCGAGGCCGACGCGGCCCGCAGGTGCGCGATGAAGTCGTCGGTGACGCGGGCCAGCGCGACCTCGGTGACGTCCAGCTGGTGCTTGGTGATCAGCCCGAGCAGCAGGTCGAACGGGCCCTCGAAGTTGTCCAGCCGGACGGCGAACCCGCCGCGACCGGCGTCGGGCGGACCGGCCGGCGGGGTCTGCGCCGGCCCGGGCACCGTCCCGGCGGTCCCCTCCGAGGGCGTCTCGGGAGAGGTCTGCGGAGGGCTGGCCGGCACGGCCTCAGGCTACCGACTGCGGAACCGCCACCGTGCGCAGCTCGCCGTCGCCGGTGTGCAGCAGCACCCGGCCGGGCTGGAGGGGCGCCAGCGCGCTGCGCGGTGGCGGAACGTCCCGACGCCGCGGTCAGCTGCGCAGCGCGGCGATCCAGCGCCGGTACTCCGCCGGCGGGAGCCGGCGCGCACGCCCCTGCAGGCCGAGCACGCCGAGGTCGAGGGTTCCGGCCTCGCTGACGGCGAACCGCCAGGACGCGGCCGGGACGTCGCCGACGCACAGGACGGCGACGGGGGTCCGACCGCCGGCGGTGAACGCGCTCAGCCGGCGGACCTGCTCGTCGGTGGGGCGGCCGGAGACGGCGACGACCTGCGGACGGACCCGGTCCGCGGCCCGCGCCGCCCGCCCGGTGAGCAGTTCGGCGGGCTGCCCGGGTCCGGCGGCGTCCCACCGGTCGAGGAGTTCCTCGAGCCGCAGGTGGGTGTGGACGGCGTCCGGGGCCAGCGCGCCGAGTTCGTCACCGAAACCCACGAGGTGCACGTCGACGCCGTCCGACCAGGTGTTCGTGGCCAGTTCGGCGACCATCGACGTGACGACGTCGCGGGCGGTGTCGGCGTGCCCGCCGACGGCGACGATCCCCGGTGCGCTCTCGAGGTCGACGAGGACCTCGTGCTCTCCGCTGCGGGCCACGTCGACGAGCGCGGGGTAGGGCGCCGGAACACCCTGCGGAACGGACGCCGGCAGGTCCTCGCGCCGGACGCGCCAGGCCCCGCCGTCCAGCACCGTCCACGGCTGCGGGGGCTGCGCGGCAGCGCCGTCGGGTCGGACCCCCAGGTGCAGGACGAGTTCCCCGGCCGACAGGTGGGCCGCCACGACCTCCGGCAGCGGGAGTTCCGCCGCGGTCCGTGCCGCTACCAGGTGCCGCAGGGCCCTGTCGAGGAACTCGGCGCGTTCCGGGTCCGCCTGGTCGCCCAGTTCGTCGGCCAGGTCGTTCGCGGCCCGCGAACCCCGCCGCAACGCCAGCGACACCCCGGCCAGCAGCAACCCGCCGGACAGCACCGCGCGGGCCGTGACGTCCTGCTCGGCCGCCGTCTCGGCCCCCGTCCCGGTCGGCGGGTTCTCGTCCGGTGCGGAGGGCGCGGCCACCGGCGCGGGCGCCAGCGGTGTCGCGGTGGCCCCCACGGCGTCGGCCGGCAGCAGCAGCACCCAGCCGGGGCGGATCAGGTCGGCGTCGACGAGCCGCGAACCGTCGGGCTGCACCCGGTCCTCGTTCAGTTCGAAGATCTCGCGGTAGCGCAGCGGGTCACCCAGGGTGCGTTCGGCGATGTCCCAGAGGCAGTCGTGGTACCTGCCCTGCGGGGGGTGCACGACGTAGGCGACGGACTCCCCCGCCTGCCGGGCCGTCACGGCGGTACCGGCCGCCCAGCCCGCGTCGGGGGTCCGCGGGGTGTCGCCGGTCTCCGCGCGGGCCGCCCCCGACTCGGCGCCGCCGACCGGTCCCGAGGCGGGCTCCGAGGTGGACGTGGGGGTGGAGGTGGCCGTCGTCGAGCTCACCGGGACCGCGTCGAGCACCGACACCGTGCCCGGAACCCACACCGCCCCGGCAGCGAGCAGCAGGACCGCGGCGACCAGGCGCTGCGCGAACACCTGGTTGGCGCCGCCGAACGGCACCGCACCGGAGCGGTCGCCGACCGCCCAGGACCGGAACTCGGCCAGCACGCAGACGACGAAGTGCCCCCACACCAGCCACAGCACGGCGGCCAGGACGTCCAGCACGGCGGACACGCTGAGCTCGGCCTCCAGCCAGGACCGGCTCGGCGCCGAGGTGGGCAGCGGGTTGCCCACGAGCACCACGAGGGCGTACGGCACACCCGCCAGCACCGTGAGGAGGACGGCGGCCGCCAGCAGCCCACGCAGCACCTCACCCGCACGGGCGCGCCGGGTCAGCGGCGCACGCGGCAGCCGGGGCACCGGGCGGGGCCGGGGTCGGACGGGAGTGGCAGTGCTCACGGTCGGGCCTTCTCTCGGGTTTCGTCAGGGGGCGAGCGGGACGACGAGGGTCTGCACCTCGGTGACGCGCAGTCCGGCCGTGACGGTGCGCTCGACGTCCCGGTGGGGTTTCCAGCTGGCGCCGTCGTCGTCGCTGTACTGGATCTGCCAGTGCTCGGTGCCGACCACGGCGTAGGTGTCCGGCGCCGGTCCGCCCTGCCGTCCACCGGAGGTCTCGGAGTAGGTGAAGGAGCAGATGCCCTCGCCGGTGCGTTCGGTCGCGCCGGGCGCGAGCACCAGCCCCGCGCCGGCGCACACGACCGGGGCACGGCCGGGTTCACCGGTGTCGACCTCGAAGCGCTCCAGGACGGCGCGCATCCGGTAGTCGCCCACCCCGACGGTGAGGGCCCGGGCACCCACCGCCGAGAACGCGACGACCTGCCCGATCCGCGGCGTCCGGGACGGCGAGGTGCTGATGCTGCCGGGGTCGAGGTTCCCGTTCCGCTCGTCGGTCCACGTCGCCCACCGGCGCTGGCCGGCCGTCAGCTCGAACCAGAACGGCGGCCGGCCCGGGTCGCTGCGCAGCAGGGTGACCGTGGCCCACACGAGTTGCGCGGTGCGGGCGGGCGCCGCGGTGACGGGGTCGACGTGGCCGTCGACGCAGACCTGCAGGAACTGCTCGGGCAGTTCCACCGGGGTCGTCGGCGTGTCCGTCACCGGCGCCGGGACGGTTCCGGTGGGCTGGGGTTCGGGCGCGGCAGTTCCCGTGGGCGTCGCCGGAGGGGTTCCCGTGGGACTCGCCGAGGGAGTCGCCGAAGGAGTCGCCGAGGGGTTGGCCGTGGGGGTCGCGTCCGGGGTCAGCCCCACCGGGGCGGTCAGCCCGAACGGCTGCGCGGACACGGGTGTGAGGTCCTCGCGCGGGGTGTCCGCCGGCAGCAGCCAGCAGGTGGGCACCGGGGCGCCGGCCAGCATCGTCCGGAAGGTGTCACCGGCCCGGCCGCCGCCCGAGCACCGCATCCCGTAGCCGCCGGCGGCGCTGGACCACATCGAGCAGGACCCCACGGAGGCGGTCACGTCCCCCGCCCCGGCCAGCAGCCGCGCGGCGCCGGTCTCGGCGGCCTGCGCCGGGGTGGCCAGCGCGACGGCCCCCAGCGCGGCCACCAGCGGACCGGCGCGACGTCCGGTGAGGAGTCCGGTGCGCATCAGAACCGCTCCTCGACGACGTCGGCGGCCGAGCACCCGCCGCCGTCGGCGGCCACGTCGTCGACGAGCCAGCGGTCCCCGACGCGCAGGACCACCGCGCGGGCGGTGCCGAAGTGCGCGGCGTTGACGGGCCGGCCCGTCGTGCGGTCGACCTGCCAGCCGCGGTCCTGCAGGCACAGGTCCAGTTCGACCCGGTCGTCCTCGATCCGCCGGCTGGCCAGCACCCCCGAGGGGTAGGGCCCGGGCATCCGGTCGCCCAGGTTGGCCGCCAGCAACGGCAGCGCCCACCGCTGACCGGCCGGGGTGAGGGTGGCGGTGAAGTCCGGCACCTGCGCGGGGTCGGCGACGCCGGCGTTGACGGCCAGGGCCTGCTCGCGCAGGTACGTGCGGACGGCGGTCACGGCGGCGTCCCCGTCGAACTCCCCCGCCGTCGCCGCCGGGGTCTGCTCCGGGGTCTGCTCCGGGGTGGTTCCGGGTGCTGCGGCGACCGGCGCTGCCGCCGGCGGGGCCATGCCGCCGGTGGGGTCGGACGTGTCCGCGGAACAACCGGCCACGGCCGCCGCCAGCAGGGTCACGACCGCTGCGGCTCCTCGTCTCACTGCGCGTCCTCCTCGCTGGTTCCCTCGAAGGGGCGGGCCCGGCCCTCACCGGCGGCCCGCAGTTCGGTCACGCCGACGATCCCGAGCAGGCCGGCCCGCTGGACGATCTCGACGTGGGTCTGCACGACGATGCGGCGCCCCTGCGGGTCGCCGACGGTGGTGGTCCCCCGGAAGCAGTTCCCGGGGTCCACGATCGGTGCGCCGGACGCCGCGGCGGCCTGGCAGTAGGCGTTGACCCGGTTCGCCACCTCACCGTCCGGCAGCAGTTCCAGGTCGGCCGCGTCGAGGTCGATCGCCGCGGCCCCGGCCCGCGCGGCCTCCTCGGCGTAGGCGACGGCGCGGGCCCGGGCGTTCAGCTGCCGCGAGGCGTCGACGACCAGCCCGGCCAGCAGCAGCAGCACCAGCGCCAGGACGGGGACGGCCGGGGCGATCGACCCCTCGTCCCGCGAAGGCCTCACGACAGTTCCCGGTTCGGGTCCAGCGGGCTGGCGAAGGAACTGCGCACCGACAGGGTTCCCGGCAGTCCCGGCAACCCGAGGTCGGCCACGGAGCAGCTGCACCGGGCCGTGATGGTCACGGGCCGGCCGGGGGCGAAGTCGCCGACCTGCTCCACCACGAGGGAGTCCGCGCAGCCACCCGGGCCCACGGCCGCCGCGACGACGGCGTACGCCCGGTGCTGCGCGGCCTGCGCCGACCGCGAGGTCGTCGCCGCCCGCGCCGCGTCCCGCACCCCGGTGTCCAGCGTCGCCGAGACCTGCGCGACGCGGGCGTACCCGAGCAGCAGCAGGACCAGCAGGAGCAGGGCCGGTGCGACGAGCGTGAACTCCAGCGCCACGCTGCCTCGGTCGTCCCGCTTCACCGCACGCTCCCGAAGCGCTCGACGGTGCCCGCGGCGTGCTGGGTGGTGCTCAGGTCCAGGCCGGGGACCAGGCTGATGACGCCTCCGGTGACCTCGACGGTCACGGTGTTCCGGTCCGGGCTCCAGCTGGTGGTGGCCCGCGGGTCCAGCAGCGACTCGCGGCCGACGGTCGTCGCGAACTGCTCGACGTGGGCGCGCACGACGGGATCGGCGGCAGCCGCGAACTGCTCGTCGGGCACGACCCGCAACTGCGCCACCCCCTCGCGGGCCGCGGCCAGGGCCACCGACCGGCCGTAGGCCCACAACCCCACCTGGACGCCGAAGAACACCAGCAGCAGGAACACCGGGGCGATGAACGCCATCTCCAGCGCGGCCGAACCGGAGTCGCTCAGCTCGCGGCGCCGCCCGTGCTGCACGCCGCCCCGCCGATGGCGGACCCGGCGCAGGACTCCAACTGCGCGCTCTTGTCCTGCACGATCTTGAAGATCGCCCCGCCGATGAGCGAGGCCGCGACCACGACGACCGCCGCGATGATCGCCCACTCCAGGGCCGAGGCGCCGGCGTCGCGACCCGACCGCGCGGCCTGCCGGGCGCGGGCCGAGAGCAGCCGGGCGGACCGGGTGAGGAACGAGCTGGACATGGGTTTCTCCTTCGAGCGGTTCGTACGTGTTCACGAGGTGGCCATGAGGTTGTGGACGGCGGGGAAGGCGAGGAACACCATGAACGCGGTGCACAGGACGAGCTGGGCGACGAGCATCGACTGGGACTTCTCCCCCGCCTCCCCTTCGACGTCGGCCATGTCCTTGCGGCGCAACGTCGCCGCCCGCGCCGCCAGGGACGCGCGGATCTTCGCGCCGTCGTCGGCCGCCAGCGCCAGCGCACCGGCCAGGTCCGACAGCTCCGCGACGGCCAGTTCCGCACCGAGGTCGCCCAGGGCCTGCCACGGCGTGCTGCCCGCGAGCCGGGCCCCCGACAGCGCCTGCCGGATCCGCACCAGCGCCCAGTAGTCGCTGACCGAGGCCGAGCTGAGCAGCGCCTCCGGCAGACCGCGGCCGCCGGCCAGGTTCATCGCGACCAGGTCGGAGAACACCCCGACCACGCGGCGGAAGTCGCGACGGCGCCGGGCGGCGTCCGAGCGCAGCGCCAGGTCCGGCACGCAGAACCCCGCACCGCCCAGCACGAGCGCCAGCGACAGCGGAACCCCGCCCGGCAGCGGAACCCCCCAGGCCCGCAGGACGAACCAGCAGACCGGGGCGAGCAGCAGCAGGACCAGACCGGCCACGACCTTGGTGGCCAGGAACTCCCCGGTGCGCCGGCCCAGGACGGCCAGGTCGGCGCGGGTGCGCCGCAGCCGCCAGCCGCGTTCGGTGCTCAGCACCTCCAGGCGGTCGGCCAGGGCGGCCATCGCCCGCCCGAAGGCGGCCGAGGCCCCGAACAACCCGCGGTCGGGTGCGGCCGAGGCGGCGGCCTCGGCCGCCGACAGCAGGGTGCGGTGGCTGGAGCGGCGCCCGTCGTACCGGGCGATCCGCACCGACACCGACGGTCGCGGCCGCACCAGCGCCGCGAGGAGCACCACGAGGCCGAGGGCGGCGACGGCCCCGCTCAGCAGGGCCAGCTGGACCGGGTTCACGAGGTCACCCGCCGGGTCAGGAACCGGTCGTGCGTCTCCACCCGCGCCAGGCGGCGCAACCAGGCCAGGCCGGCGACCATCAGCGCCCCCACGAGCACGAGCACGACCTGCCCCTCGAGGCTCGAGTAGGGCGCCACGTAGTCGCGGTTGAACACCGCGAGCAGCCCCATGACCCCGAGCACGATGAGCAGCACGATCTGGACGCTGCGCCGGATGCTGCGCCGGCTGGCGTCGATGCGGCGCCGCACGTCGAGCTCCTCGCGCGTCGAGGTCGCCAGTGCGGTGAGCACGTCGCGCAACCCCGGGCCGCGCAGCCGGGCGTTCAGCACGAGCGCGGCCACGACCACGTCGGCGCTGGGGTCGTCGACGTCGTCGGCGAACCGCAGCAACGCCTCGGGCAGGGGCTCGCGGATGCGCAGGCGGTCCACCAGCAGGTTCAGCGACGGGCGCAGCACCGGCGCCGAGGTGGCCGCCGTGGCCGGGATCGCCTGTTCCAGCCCGATGGCCCCGGCGATGGTGTCGCGCAACGACTCCGTCCAGGTCGCCAGCGCCTCCAGCCGGGCGATGCCGCGCTGCTCGCCGGCGTTGCCCCCCAGCAACCGCTGCCAGCAGGCGACCAGCAGACCGACGCCGACGCCGGCGACGACCCACCGGGTCAGGACCAGGGTGAGGACACCGGCGCCGAGGCCGAGCAGCGCCTGCCGGCCCAGACCCGCCACCAGGCGGCGGCCCGGTCGGGCGCTCGGGCCGGGCACGCGGCCGTGGACGCCGAGCACCGTGACGAGGATCCCCAGGCCGGCCGCGGCGGCGGTGAGGGCGGCGAGGGGCTCGGGAGGAACAGCCATCACTGCCACCGCTCCACGACCGGAGCGGCGTACCCGGCGGCCTCGAGGTCGTCGGCGCACTGCAGCGGGGCGTGCGCGCGGGCGGTCCCGTCGGGGCCGGCCACGAACACCTCCGAGCTCAGGACCCGCCCGTCGACCCCGGTCACCTCGCGGACGCTGGCCACGACGCGGCGCAACCCACCGCCGAGGTGGTGGGTGTTCTGCTTGTCCAGGAACACCACGAAGTCCACCGCGCCCGCGATGAGCATGTGGCTGGCCTCGACCGGCAGGTGCTCGGCGGCCTGCAGCGCGTAGGTCGCGATGCGGTTGAACACCTCCATCGAGGAGTTGGCGTGGATCGTCGACAGCGAACCGTCGTTGCCCTGGCTCATGGCGTTGAGCATCGTGACGATCTCGTCGCCGAGGACCTCGCCGACGATGACCCGGCTGGGGTTCATGCGCAGCGAGCGCCGCACGAGTTCGGCCATCCCCACCCCGCCCAGTCCTTCGGAGTTCGGCAGCCGTTCCTCGAAGGCGACGGCGTTGGGGTGTTCGGGCTGGGCGTCCAGGCCGAGTTCCAGGGCGCGTTCGACGGTGATGAGCCTTTCGTGGGAAGGGATCTCGGCGGCCAGGGCGCGCAGCAGCGTCGTCTTGCCCGAGTTCGTCGACCCGGCGATCATGATGTTCTTGCGGGCGCGCACGGCGGCCCGCAGGAACTGCGCGAGGTCCTCGCTCATCGAGCCCGCGGCCACCAGGTCGGCCAGCGTGGCGCTGGCCAGCCGGGCGCGGCGGATGCTCAGTGCGGGACGCTGGCAGACCCCCATGACGGCCGAGAGCCGGGAACCGTCGGGCAACCGCAGGTCCAGCTGCGGGTTGGCGGCGTCGAACGGCCGGCTCGTCAGGCCGACGTTGGAGGCCAGCACCTGGACGAGTTCGACGAGGTCCTCGTCGGACTCGGCGACCGGGCCGTGCAGTTCCTCGCGGCCGTCGGCGTAGCTGACGAACACCCGGTCGCAGCCGTTGATGTCGATGTTCTCGACGTCGGGGTCCTCCAGCAGCGGCTGCAGCCGGCCGACGCCGAACAGCGCCGCGCCGATGGCGGCCGCCACGGCCTCCTCCCCGGTCGCCGACAGCGGGGGGCGGCCGGCCGCCATCTCGGCGCGGGCGTGGTCCTCCAGGACCTGCACGACCAGTGAGCGGGCGAACTGGCGTTCGTCGGCGGCCGACATGGCCGGGCGCCCGGCGGCGTCGTCGCGGCGGCGGTGGGCGGACAACCGGTCGGCGACGACGCCGCGCAACCGGCGGACCAGGTCGTGGTCGACGGCCTCGTGCGGGGTGTCGAGGGTGGGACTCACGCGGCCCTCCCGGCGGTGCCGCCGTGGGCGGCGGTGAAGAGGTCGGTGACCAGGGTGCGGCCCGCGCGCACCAGGGCGGTGCGTTCGGGACGGCTGGCCAGGGCCCCGTCGAAGACCCGCGCCCCGGCGGGGTCCAGCGGCAGCCGGCCGAAGTCGTCGGCCCAGGCACCCACGGCGGTCAGGACGTCCGCGGCCTCGTCGGCGTCGCGGGCCCGGCGCCGCAGGTCGGCGACGACGACGGTGCCGAGGCGCGGCAGCAGCCCGTCGGGCCGGCGCAGGGCGCCGCCGAGGGCGCGCAGCCGTTCCCGGGCGTGCAGGACGGCGGCGACCTCGGCCCGCACGACCAGGACGACCAGGTCGGAGGCGCGCAGCAGGTCCAGGTGGACGGCGTGGGCGCCCACCCGGCCGGCGTCGACGACCACGTCCACGGGCTCGGCGCCGCGGTCGAGTCCACGCACGGCGACGGCCAGCGCGGACCAGCCCGCGCCGGCGGCCAGGGACTGCTCGGAACTGCCCAGCCCGACGACCACCCGCGAACCGCCGGCGACGTGCTGGGTCTGCTCCAGGACCTGCGCGGCGCTCAGCCCGCGGCGGGCGCTGGTCAGCAGCGGCAGCAGCCCGCGGTCGGGGTCCAGGACCCCGCCGTCGAGCGCCGGCACCCGGGCCGCCACATCACCGCCGGCCGGGTCGGCCTCGAGCAGCACCGCCGGTCGCGGCCACAGCGCCGCGGCCAGCAGCGCCGTCGTCGTCACCCCGGGAGAACCCTTGGCCGACAGGAAGGACACGATCGCCACGGCTCACTCCCGCACGAGGTCGACGGGCGGGGTGGTGGCGTCGGCCAGCCGCACCAGGGCGATCTGCCCGGCGGCCGCGGCGGCGACGACGTCGGCGGCCCGCGGGGTGGGGACGAGCAATGAGACGGCGCCGGAGTCGGCGGTGACCTGGCCGGTGGCGGCACCGGCCGAGCTGCCCCCGGCGGCGACCACCCGGGCGGCCTCGAGCAGGACCGTGCCCACGGGCTGGCCGCTGGCGGTGCCCGAACCGTCCGCGGAGACCAGGTAGGCGCGCACGACGTCCCCGGCGGCGAGGGGGTCGGTGGGCCGCTGCTGGGCGTCGAGGACCACCCCGACGACGGCGGCGTCGGCGGGGACGGTGTCCCCGGACAGGAACATCGTGCGGTTGACCAGGGTGTCGGCCGGGATGCGCCCGGTGGCGTACGTGCCGACGAAGTTCTGCAGCGCCGCGGCCGGGACGAGCGCCGCACCGTCGGCGGCGACCCGCGCGGTGCCGAGGTCGTCGGCGGTGACGAGTTCACCGGGGGCGATGTCGTGCCGGGCGACGAGGACGTCGACGCGGTCCCCGCTGCGGTGCACGACGAGTGCGCTGCCCAGCGCACCGCCCACCACGAGGACCAGCCCGAACGCGATGAGCGCGGGGCGACGTTCGCGGACGGGTCCGGGCAGCCGGCCGGAGGTCGCCGGGGTGTTTCCCGAGGAGTTCCCCGGGGAGTTCCCGGGCGTCCTCCCGGGGCGCTTCGTCGGTGCGGCGGCAAGGGGCATGTCCACGACGGTGGCACGGCGGAACCCGGTACCGGTGACCGTCGGCGAGGGGTTGCGCCGTCCGGGCGGAGCTGTTCACCCGCTTTGCGCAGGCTGTGGTGACGTGGGGTAGCCGGTTCGGGTGAGTTCTCGCGAACCCACCCGAACCGGCGCCGCAGGTGCCCCGGCGCGCCGTCAGCGGCCGGTGGCCTGCGTCAGGCGTGCTGCCCCGGGTGGGACGGTTGCGGGCGCAGGGCCCGGGAGACGTGCTCGGCCACCTGCGCCACCCGCGGGTCGCGCAGGATCGACATGTGCTCGCCGGGGACGTCGACGATCTCGTGCGGGCCGTTCAGGTGCCGCTGCCACTGCCGCCGGGCGCCCGCGTCGACGTCGTCGGCGGCGACCAGCACGAGGGTGCGGCCGGAGTACGGCTCGGTGGTGTACCTGCGCTGCAGGAACATCCCCTGCCGGAAGAACCGGACGTAGTGACCGAGGCCGGCGTGCGCCTTGATGCCGGTCAGCGCCAGGGAGATCCCCTCCTTGACCTTGGCGAACGCCGAGGGGTGGTGCGGGGCGGGCATGAGCGCGGGGTCCGGCGGGAAGGAGTCGACGACGGCCAGGAGTTCAACCTCCTGCCCGGCCCGGCGCAACTGGTGGGCCATCTCCAGGGCGACGAGGCCACCCAGGGAGTGCCCGGCGATCCGGTACGGACCCTGCGGTTGCCGGCCGCGGAGGGTGGCGACGTGCCGGCGGGCGATCCGCTCGATCGACCAGTCCGGCAGCGCCTTGTTCTCCAGGCCGTTGGCCTGCAACCCCAGGACGGGGATGCCGGGCGCGATGCGCTGGGCCAGCGTCCGCAGCGCCAGCGCGGCGCTGCCGGCGCCGGCGACCAGGAACAGGGGCACCTCGGTCCCCTCGGGTCGCAGCGGGACCAGGGTCGGGGTCGTGCGGCGGGCGGTGGAGCGCACGGCCGCGGCGAAGGAGGCCACGGTGGGCGACTCGGCCAGCGTGGAGGTGCCGATCGACCCGGCGACCGCGGCGTCCCCGAGCGCCTCGATGCGGCTCACGAGCGCCTCGGCCGCCAGGGAGTCCCCGCCGAGTTCGAAGAAGTCGTCGTGGATGGAGATGCCCTCGAGTTCCAGCACGGCGCAGAAGTGCTCGAAGACGATCTCCTCCCAGCTCGAGCGCGGCACCTCGAACGGCGCGGTGCTGCGGGCCGGCTCGGGCAGCGCGGCACGGTCGAGCTTGCCGCGTTCGGTGCGCGGGAGCGCGTCGAGGAAGACCACGTGCTCGGGAACCATGTGGGAGGGCAGGTTCGCGCGGACCACGGCACGGATCGCCGAGGCCTGCGGACGCGGACCCTCCGGAACCACGTACGCCACGAGCGACGGGCGCCCGGTGCGCGGGTTCGGCCGGCCGACGACGACCGCTTCGCGCACGTCGGGCTGGGCGAACAGCAGCGCGTCGATCTCGCCGGGTTCGACGAGCAGGCCGCGGATCTTGACGCTGTGGTCGCTGCGGCCGAGCAGGCGCAGGCAGCCGTCGGCTCCGAGGGTTCCGACGTCGCTGGTGCGGAACGTCCGGGACCCGTCGGGGTTGTCGGTGTAGACCTCGGCGGTCTTGGCGGGGTTGCGCCAGTAGCGGCCACCGAGCCAGCGCGAGGTGAGCACGACGCGGCCGGTGCCCTCGTCGGCCAGCGTGCCGTCCTCCAGCGCCACCTGCAGCCGCGCTCCCGGCACGGCCCAGCCGACCGGCGTGGCCCCGTCCGGCGCCTCGTCGTCACCGGTGATGGCGTACTCGCTCATGAGCCAGGTCTCGGTCGAGCCGTACCGGTTGCGCACCACGCACTCCGGCCCGACGGCGCGCCGGACGGCGGCGAGCTCGGCGCCGTGCACGGTCTCGCCGGCCATCGTGACGGTCTTGAGCCCGGGGATGCGGCCGTCGGGACCCAGCGAGGTGATCACCCCGCGCAGGATGGCCGGGGAGGCCAGCAGCACGTCCGCGCCGACCTCGGCCAGGAACCCCGGCAGTTCGGCGACGGAGCGGCGGCGGGGGTCGAACAGCTCCTGCCGGGCGCCGGCCAGCAGCGTCCCCAGCGTCGGGGTGACCCCGGCGCTGAAAGCCATGGGCAGCAGGTGGGCCACGACGCTGCCGGCGGGGAAGGCGCCGGTGCCCTCGGAGTTGACCCAGGTGTCGTGCAGGATCGACCGGTGGTCGCAGGCCACGCCCTTGGGGGCCCCGGTCGAGCCGGACGTGTAGACGATGACGGCCACGTCGTCGGGTGCGGCCTCGGTGGCGACCAGGGCGGCGGCGGCCTCGACGTGGTCCGGCCAGGACGCCAGGGCGTCGGCGCCGGAGTCGGGGTCGACGACGGCACCGGCCAGCTCAGCGGCGGTGGCGGCGCGTTCGGCGTCGGTGACGACCAGGTCGGCGCCCGCGGCCTGGACGTAGTGCCGCAACCGGGTCGCGGGGGTCGTCGGGTCCAGGATGACGACCGGGTGCCCGGAGGCGATGACGCCGACGACGGCCGCGACGGCGCCGACGTCGTGACCGCGCAGCACGGCGACAGGTGTCTCCTGCGCGGCGACGCCGTCGACCGGGTGGTGCGCCAGGACGGCCGCGCGCACGAGCGCGGCACGCCGCAGCAGGTCGGCGCCGGTGAGCCGTGCCCGGCCGTCGGCGACCAGCACCCGCGCGGCGCAGGCCAGCGCCACGTCGACGATGCGCGGGATCAGCTGCCCCTGCGCGTGTTCCTCGGAGAACGTCGTGAACCCTTCGCTCACGACAGTTCCTGCGTGTCCCCCCACGGGTGAGCCCCCTCCCCCGACCGGACGAAGATCCGGCCATCCGGGGACGCACACTAACCCGTTCCGGGGGGCCCGGACGGGCAGAACGGCCCGGCCGACGGGGACCATCACCGACCGGACGAGGAAATTCGACGGAGAGTCGAGCACTGACCACGAACAGCCACCGTCGCGACCGAAACCCTTACGAGACGGGAGGTTTCATCCCGTCACGGGGAGTTCAGGCTGCGTCACCACGAGCGACGAGTTCACGGGCGAGCTGCCGGTAGGCCTCGGCTCCCGGGTGGTTGCCCGCGTAGGACGTGATGGGCTCGGCGGCGACCGTCGCGTCGGGGAACTTCACCGTGCGGCCGATGACGGTGTGGAAGACGTCGTCGCCGAACGCGTCCACGACGCGGGTGACGACCTCACGGCTGTGCAGCGTCCGGCCGTCGAACATGGTGGCCAGGATCCCGTCGATCTCCAGAGCCGGGTTGAGGCGTTCCTGGACCTTCTCGATCGTCTCGACCAGCAGCGCCACCCCGCGCAGCGCGAAGAACTCGCACTCCAGCGGGATCAGCACCCCGTGCGAGGCCGTCAGCGCGTTGACCGTCAGCAGCCCCAGCGAGGGCTGGCAGTCGATGAGGACGACGTCGTAGTCGGCCAGCGCCGGGCGCAGCGCCCGGGCCAGGACGCTCTCGCGGGCGACCTCGCCGACCAGCTGCACCTCGGCGGCGGACAGGTCGATGTTGGCCGGCAGCAGGTCCAGCCCCTCGACCGCCGTCTCTTGGATGACCTCGCGCACGTCGGTACCGCGTTCCATCAGCAACTGGTAGACGGTCTTGTCGAGCTCGTGGGAGTTCACCCCCAGCCCGGCCGACAGTGCGCCCTGCGGGTCGAAGTCGACCAGCAGCACCCGGCGACCGTACTCGGCCAGCGCGGCGCCCAGGTTGATGGTGGTCGTCGTCTTGCCGACGCCGCCCTTCTGGTTGCACATGGAGATGACCCGGGCCGGGCCGTGGTGGTCCAGCGGCGCCGGGACCGGGAACGTCGGCATCGGACGGCCCGTCGGGCCGTTCTGGAGGCCCAGCTCGATCTGCGCCTGCACCGCGCGCGGCTCCGCCGTGACGGGCTCGGGATCCGACTCGGGCCACGGCCGGCCCTCGGGCTGCGGAACGTCGGGCTGCGGAACGTCGGGCTGCTGGGCCTGCGGCTCCTGCGGGCGCTCGGCCTCGGGCTGCGGCACCTGGGCCACCGGTTGCACCTCCGGCTGCGCCTCCGGCTGCGCCACCGGCGGTACCGCCGGTACCGCCGGGAACTGCCGCGCCTGCTCGCGCGCCCGGTCCACGAGGGGACCGAAGCTCGACGGCGTGGAGGTGGCGGGCGGCGGGAACTCGCTGGTCACGGAGGTGGCACTTCCTCGGGGCGGTCGTCGGGGACGGGCAGGTCTGCGGTGACCTTAGTCGCCGTCGCGCGGTGGTGGTGCCGACGGGTGGTGACCGTGGCGCGCCCGCGGGGGGCCGTCGGCGTGCAGCTCGCGCAGCGAGTCGGCGCTGAGGAGCGTGTAGACCTGCGTCGTGGTCACCGAGGCGTGGCCGAGCAGCTCCTGCACGACGCGCACGTCGGCCCCGCCGTGCAGCAGGTGGGTGGCGAAGGAGTGCCGCAGCGTGTGCGGCGACACCGCGCGGGTGATGCCCGCCCTGCCGGCCGCCGACTGCAGGACCGCCCAGGCGCTCTGGCGGGACAGCCTTCCGCCGCGGGTGTTGACGAACAACGCCGGTGTACCGCGCCCGTCGGCGACCAGCTGCGGACGCGAGCGCGCCAGGTACCGCTCCAGCGCCGCGCGGGCGACGGGGCCGACGGGCACCACCCGTTCCTTGACCCCCTTGCCGCGCAGGCGCACCACGCCGGTCTCGCCGAGGACCTCGGGGTCGACGTCGTCGAGGTCGAGCCCGACGGCCTCGCTGATGCGGGCCCCGCAGCCGTAGAGCACCTCCAGCAGCGCCCGGTCCCGCAACGGGACGGCGGCCTGTGCGCCGTCCTGCACGAGGCCGGCGACCTCCAGCAGCCGGGTGACCTCCTCGACGGTCAGCGCGGACGGCAGCCGCCGTGGCGGTGCGGGCGGCCGCACCTGCACCGAGGGGTCGTCGGCACTGCGTCCCTGCGCGTGCAGGAACCGGTGCCAGCCCCGCACCGCCGAGGCCGTGCGGGCCGCCGAGCTCGCCGTCAGCACCGCGCCGCCGTCCTCTCCCGAGCGCAGGGCGAGGACGAAGGCGCTGACCGTCGCCTCGTCGACCTGAGCGGGATCGTCGACCCCGCGCGCGGTCAGGAACCGCACGTAGCGGGCCAGGTCGCGGCGGTAGGCCCCGAGCGTGTTGGCCGACAGCCCGCGCTCGACCCCCAGGTGGCCCAGGTAGTCCTGCACCGCCGTCCACAACGCCGTCGGCTCGTCCCCCGAGCCGACCCCCGGGGCGGGGACGACCGGCACGGGGCGGGAGGCAGGCTCCGGGTCCCGGGCGAGCGAGGTGGCGGACACGTTCCGACCCTAGGGGACACCGGCTCCCTCCTCGGGGCACCCACGCGGACGGAGGGTGACGGACTCGCCTCAAGTCCGTCACCCGTCCGGCCGAGGGACAAGGCATGCGACCGTCCACCACTTCTCCGACCGGTGCGGAGCGTCGCTTCGGCGACGACGAGCTCATCGTCACCAAGACGGACCCGCGGGGCGTGATCACCTACGCCAACGACGTCTTCCTGCGCGTGTCGGCGCTCACCGAGGAGCAGGTGATCGGGCAGCCGCACAACATCATCCGGCACCCGGGGATGCCGCGCGGCGTCTTCGACCTGCTGTGGGAGACGCTGCGCGGCGGCAGCGAGATGTTCGCCTACGTCGTCAACCTCGCCGCCGACGGGGCGCACTACTGGGTGCTGGCCCACGTCACCCCCAGCGTGGACGGTTCCGGCCGGCTGCTGGGCTACCACTCCAACCGCCGGGTGCCGGCTCCCGGCGCGGTCGCCGCCGTCCGCCGGCTGTACGACGACCTGCTCGCGGTGGAGTCCCGCCACTCCCGTCCCGCCGACGCCGTCGCGGCCTCGCGCGCACTGCTCGCGCAGCGGCTGCAGGCCGCCGGCCAGAGCTACGAGGAGTTCGTGTGGTCCCTCGTCCCCCAGGGAGCCGCCGCGTGAAGCGCCTGCGCCGCAACGCCCCCACGACCGCGAAGAACCACGACGACGTCCTGCGGGCGGTCGTGGAGGTGGCCTCGCGCGCCGCCGACGGCGACCTCGAGGCGAGGGTGCCGCACCTGGGCGACGACCCGTTGCTCGTCGAGCTGCGCACCGCCTTCAACCACCAGCTCGACATGACCGACGCCTTCGTGCGGGACGCGTCGGCGACGCTGACGGCCGCCAGCGAAGGCCGCTTCCACCGCCGGTTCCTGCTCGGCGGGACCCGCGGGGCGTTCCGCGGGGGCGCCCAGGTCATCGACGCCGCGCGCCGCGCCTCGGCCACCGCCGCCGTGGAGCTCGACCGCGCCACCACGGCCCGGCACGCGCTGGCCGACGAGCTGGAGTCGACCGTCCTGTCGGCCTCCGAGCAGGTCAGCGCGGGTGCCACCAGCGCCGGGTCCGGGGCGGCCGAACTGGCCCGCACGGCCCGCGACGCCGTCGAGGAGGTGCAGCGCGCCGTCGTCACCGTGGGGTCGCTGCGCGAGGCCTCGACCCGCATCGAGGAGGCCGTCCAGCTCATCGAGAAGGTCGCCGCGCAGACCCGTCTGCTCTCGCTGAACGCCACCATCGAGGCCGAACGCGCCGGCGAGGCCGGTCGCGGGTTCGCCGTCGTCGCCGAGGAGGTCAAGCGCCTGGCCGACCAGGCCGCCCAGTCCAACGCGGTGATCGCGGCGCAGGTCGCGGCCAGCCAGCAGGCCACCGAGGAGGCCGTGGCCGTCATCGAGGGCGTGGCCCGGCGCATCGAGGGGATGGACGCCGAGGTCGGCGCCATCACCGACGCCGTCTCCGGGGGCTCGGGGACCACCGGGCTGTCGGAGGTCGCGGGCCTGCTGCAGCAGCAGGTGACCGGGTTCGTCGCCACCGTCCGAGGGGCCTGAGCGGCCTCGGGATCCGGATCGCCGGGCCCCGTTCCCGGTCACCGGGAACGAGGGCCCGACGATCCGTTCAGCGCTCGGGCCGGATGAGTCCCGTCGGCCACGGCGCGTCGGCCGGGCGCAGGTCCTTCCAGCCGCCCGCCTTCGCGGCGTGCAGCGCCAGCACCCCGATGACGCTGCCGGGGTTGGCCAGCCGGCCCTCCAGGACGGCGCGGACGGCCTGCTCCAGCGGCACCCGCACCGGGACGAGGTCCTTCTCCTCGTCCTCGCGGGTGTGCCGCTCGCCGGCCGGCACCGCGGACAACCCGCGGGCCAGGTAGATCCGGTTGGCCTCGCTGGACCCGCCCGGGGAGTTGAACCAGTCGGCCACCACGGCCCAGTCGGCGGCGACGAGGTCGGCCTCCTCAGCCAGTTCCCGCTGCGCGGCCACCAGCGGTTCCTCGTCGGCGACGTCGAGCAGCCCGGCGGGCAGTTCCCACATCTCCCGGCGGATCGGGTGGCGGTACTGCTTGATGAACAGGACGTTCTCGTCGTCGTCGAGCGCCAGGATCGTCACCGCACCGGGGTGGCGCTGGACGTCGCGCACGACGGTCCCGCCGTCGGGCAGTTCCACCGTCTCGCGCACGACGTCCCACACGTGGCCGCTGAAGACGACCTCGCTGCCGACCAGGCGACGCTGCGCGAGCGCGTCGGACAGTCCGCTCCCCTCGACGACGGGGACGTCGAGTTCCTCCGGGAAGCTCACGCGGTCACGTCCGACAGCACCTCGGCCGAGTCGGCGGCCGGCTCGGGGTCGACGTCGATGAGCTGCTCCTCGCGCTGCCGGCGCAGGGCCGCGGCCACCAGGCCGGAGAACAGCGGGTGCGACCGCGTCGGGCGCGACTTGAACTCCGGGTGCGCCTGGGTGCCCACGTAGTACGGGTGGACCTTCGCGGGCAGTTCGACGAACTCGACCAGTTCGCGGTCCGGGGACGTGCCGGAGAACACCAGCCCCTTGCCCGACAGCTTGTCGCGGTAGGAGTTGTTCACCTCGTAGCGGTGCCGGTGGCGTTCGGAGATCCGCTCGCTGCCGTAGGTGGCGGCCACGACCGACCCCGGCTGCAGCACGGCCTCGTACGACCCCAGACGCATGGTCCCGCCGAGGTCACCCTCGCCCGAGACGATCTCGCGCTGCTCGGCCATGGTGGCGATGACCGGGTTCTTGGCGGTGGGCTCGAACTCGGTGGAACTGGCGTCCTTGATGCCGGCGACGTTGCGCGCGTACTCGATGACCATGCACTGCAGGCCGAGGCACAGACCCAGCGTGGGAACGCCGTTCTCCCGCGACCAGCGCAGCGCACCGAGCTTGCCCTCGATGCCGCGGACCCCGAAACCGCCGGGGACGCAGATCGCGTCGACGCCGTGCAACTGCTTCTGCGCGCCCTCGGGGGTGGAGCACTCGTCGGAGGCCACCCAGCGGATGTCGACCTTGGCGTCCTCGGCGAACCCCCCGGCGCGCAGCGCCTCGGTGACCGACAGGTAGGCGTCGGGCAGGTCGATGTACTTGCCGACCAGGGCGATCTCGACGCGGCGGCGCGGGTTGTGGACGCGGCGCAGCAGGTCGTCCCAGGTCGACCAGTCGACGTCGCGGAAGCTCAGGTTCAGCTTGCGGACGAGGTAGGCGTCCAGGCCCTCACGGTGGATCACCTTGGGGATGTCGTAGATCGACGGGGCGTCGACGCAGGCGATGACGGCCTCGTCGTCGACGTCGCACATCGAGGCGATCTTGCGCTTGACGCTCTCGGGGATGTCCCGGTCGGCGCGGCAGACGATGGCGTCGGGCTGGATGCCGATGTTGCGCAGCTGCGCGACCGAGTGCTGGGTGGGTTTGGTCTTCAGTTCACCGCTGGGGCCGATGTAGGGCACGAGCGAGACGTGCACGAAGAACACGTTGTCGCGGCCCAGGCGCTGGCGCACCTGACGTGCGGCCTCCAGGAACGGCAGGGACTCGATGTCGCCGACGGTGCCGCCGACCTCCGTGATGATGATGTCGATGTCCTCGCGGGCCTGGGCCCGCATCCGGTCGACGATCTCGTTGGTGATGTGCGGGATGACCTGGACGGTGTCGCCCAGGTACTCCCCGCGCCGTTCCTTGGCGATGACCGAGGAGTACACCTGGCCGGTCGTGACGTTGGCCGAGGCGTCGAAGCGGACGTCGAGGAAGCGCTCGTAGTGGCCGATGTCGAGGTCGGTCTCGGCGCCGTCGTCGGTGACGAACACCTCACCGTGCTGGAACGGGTTCATCGTTCCGGGATCGACGTTGAGGTAGGGATCCAGTTTCTGCATCGCCACCCGCAGACCGCGGGCGCGCAGGAGACGACCGAGGCTGGAAGCCGTCAAACCCTTGCCGAGGGAGCTGGCCACACCCCCGGTCACGAAGACGTGCTGGGTGATGGACTCGGGAGTGCTGCGGTTCGCCACGGAGTTCGATCGTACCGGACGCGGCGCGGAGGTGCGCCGGCTCAGCCGCGCGCCGCGCGGTGGACCCGGCGGAGCTGCTCCAGGACGTCGGAGGCGGTGGGCAGTTCGGCGGCCCGCAGCCGGGAGCGGTGGGCCGCCACGGCCCGCTGCGCGGGGTCGGCGGCCAGCCGTCGCAGGGCGTCGGCGAGCGCCGTCGCGTCCCCCACGCCGACGAGCACGGCGGCGTCGGCCGTGACCTCGCGGGTTCCTCCGGCGTCGGTGGCCACGACGGGGACACCGGCCCGCAGCGCCTCCTGGACGAACACCGGCTGCCCCTCCCAGACGCTGGCGCTGACCGCGACGTCGGCGGCCGCGAGCAGGTCGGCGACGTCCTCGCGCCGGCCCAGCAGCTGCACGGGCAGGTCCTCGCGCCGGATGCGGGCGGCGAGCTCGTCGTGCAGGGGCCCGTCGCCGGCCACGACGACGCGCACGCCGCTGCGGCCGGCGGCCTCCAGCAGCGTGCCCAGGCCCTTCTGCGGGGCCAGCCGGGCGACGGTGAGGGCGACGGGGCCCTCGCCGAGCACGGCCCGGCCCCGCGCCGGGTCGCCCGGCGGCAGCGCGGGTGCCGGGACGAGGGCGCGGTCGGCCACGCTCGCCCCCAGCCGGTGGGCCTGGGCGACGAGGTCGCCCGAGACGGCGAGGACGACGTCGGCGCGCCGGCACACCCGCCCCAGGACGGCCGTCCCGAGCCGGGCGCGCGGGCCGGTGCCCAGGACGGCGTTGTGCAGGGTGACGACGAACGGTGTGCGGCGCGCGACGGCGAGGGTGGCGACGAAGCCGGCGCGGACCCCGTGGGCGTGCACGAGCGCCCCCGGCACGGCACCGACGGCGCGGCGCAGCGCGGCGGCGGCCCGCAGGTCGCGCACGGGGTCGATGCTCGGGCCGATCTCCACGGCCGTCGCCGGGACGCCGAAGTCGAAGCGCCGCAAGGTCGAGGCGGGCGCGGCGACCCGCACGTCGACGCCCTCGTCCCGCAACCCCGCGCACAGCGCGGCGACGTGCCGTCCCACCCCGCCGGCGCTGCTGCCGAGCACGAACACGACCCGTTCCACTGGTCCTCCCGAGGTCACCGGCGGACCACCCGCCGCACGTTGCGCGCCAGGGCGCCCAGTTCGGCCGGGGCGCCGAGGCGGGCCACGGCCAGCCAGACGAGCGCGGCCAGGGCGGCGATGAGCACGCCCTGCGCCACGGCCGCGACGACGTCCTGCAGCCGCCACCACGCCCCCAGCAGGCCGCCGGCGCTCCCCGCGACCGCCGCGGCCAGCACGGCGGCCACGGCGACCCGGCCCAGGCCCGTCAGCGCCCCCGGAGCGGCCACGTGCACCGCCCGCAGCAGGAGCACGCCGGCCAGCGTCAGGCCCAGCGTGTGGGCCAGGGCCAGCGCCCCGACCACCCGGTCGGCCGGCAGCAGCAGCGGCAGCACGAGGACCCCGGCGAGCACGACGACCCAGCCGGTCACCGTCCCCAGCGCAGCGCTGCGGCCGGCGCCCAGCGTGTACAGCGCCCGGGTCAGCAGCGCCACGAGCCCGTACCCGAGCAGGCCGGGCGCGAAGAGGACCAGGGCCACGGCGAGGTCGGCGGTCTGCCCCGAGCCCACCCGCCCGGCGACGAAGACGACCGCGACGGGCGCGGCGACCGCCGCCAGCACCGCCGCCCCCAGGGAGCTGACGAGCAGCACCGTGCGCACGGCGGGCGCGAGCAGGGCGGCGAACTCGGCCCGGCCGGCGTCGGCGGCCTGCGCCAGCCGGGGGAAGACCGCCGTCGCGACCGGGACGGCCAGGACGGCGTAGGGCAGCAGGAACATCGCCCACGCGTAGCTCCACCGGTTGATCGCGCCGGCTGCCCCGTCGTTGGCGACGACGGCGGCGGCGACGGTGACGACCTGCTGGGCCAGCAGCACGGCCAGCCCGGACAGCGCCAGCGACCGCAGCCGGGGCCAGTCCCCCGGCGCCGGGCGCAGCGCCGGCCGCCACCGCACGGCGCTGCGCAGCGCCGGGGCGTGGGTGGCCGCGAGCGCCAGGACGCCCAGCGTCGTGCCGCCCGCCAGCACCGCGACCGCCGTGCCCGGGACGTCGGCGAGGTCGCCGCGCACGACGGCGGCCGGGACGATCGCGCCGACCACCAGGTAGCTGGTGCCGACGACGAGGCTGGAGACGAGCGGGGCCGCGGCGGGGGCGGTGAAGCGCTGCTGGGCCTGCAGCACCCCGGCGAAGACGACGGCCACGGCGTACAGCGGGACCTGCGGCAGGAAGATCCACAGCATGACGGTCCCGGTGACCAGGACCTGGTTCCCGCACTGGCCGACGGCCGCGCCGGCCAGCAGCGCCTCCACGACCGGCCGGGCCAGCAGGGCGGTCAGGGCGGTGACGAGGAGCAGGACCAGCACGCTCCAGGTCAGCGCGGCCGAGGCGGTGCGGGAGGCGGCGGCGCGTTCGCGCGGGTCCTGCGAGGCCAGCCGCGAGGACAGCAGCGGCACGAGCACCCCGGCCAGCGCGCCGCCCGCGACCACCTCGAACAGGACGTTGGGCACCTGGTTGGCCGTCTGGTAGGCCGTGCCCAGGCAGGTGTCGCCGACGGTCTGGCTGAAGGCGAACAGCCGGGCGAACCCGGCGACGCGGGCCAGGACCGTCAGCAGCGCCACCGATGCGGCGGCCGCCGCGATCGAACGGGTCCGGGTGGTCACCGGCGGCTCATGGACGGCCCAGCCGGTCGAGTTCGCGCAGCACCGGCACGGCCTCCACGACGCGGCTGAAGCTGATGCGCTCGGAGGCCAGCGTCAGGGCGACCACGACGCCCAGGGCCACCGCCCGCCCCGGCCGGCGCCACCGGCGCAGCGCGGCCACGCCGAGGACGGCGCCGAGGGCGTTGGCCCCGGTGTCCCCCAGCATGCTGCGCCCGGCCAGGTCGTCGGGCAGCACCGCCGAGCAGGCGCCGACGACGGCGGCCGCCGGCGGACGGGCGGCGGCGGCTCCGGCGCTGCCGGGCGCGCCCACGCTCAGGGAGGCCGCGACGACGGTCGCGACCTTGGCGGCCCGGCCCGGGCGCAGGTCGAAGAGGTTGAGCAGGTTGGCCGACCCGGCGACGAGGGCACCGGCCAGAGCCGTGTCCACGACCTGCGCCGGCGTGCGCGGGCGGTCCAGCACGACCGCGGCCAGCACGCCGGTGGCACCGATGCCGAGGACCTTGACCGCCCCGGTGGTGACGCGGCCGCGGCGCAGCGCCGCGAGGTGACCGCGCAGCCCGCGGGCGCCGGCGTCGCGGTCACCGGCTCGTTCGGTCAGGTCGTCCAGGGCACCGAAGCCGCCGGCGCCGACGGCGGCCAGGACCGCCGCGGCGCGCGTGCCCGGGGCGGTGGCCAGGCAGCCGGCGGCCAGCGCCAGCGCCACCGTGGGGCCCTCCAGGAGGGTGACCGTGCGTCCCGCGTGGTTCGTGCGGTCCCAGCGCTCGGCACCCCCGGGCGGGTTGTGCCGCAGCAGGGCTCCCGCGCGGTGGCCGGCGCCGCGGGCGGCGGCCAGGGCCAGCGGCGCCCTCACGGTGCGGCCGCCGGCAGCGGCGGGCTGACCGCGGTGGCCGAGCCGGCGGTGCCGTACTGGCCCGCTCCCCCGGACAGCTGCTGGCGCAGCGCCAGGACGACGTTGACCTGGCCGATCGGGGAGTCCAGGCCGTCGACGCTGCTGACGGCGTCGGCCACCTCGCCGTCGGCGCGCAGGGCCGCGATCGGGCCTCCGTCGCCGGCGGCCTCGGCCGGGCCGGCGAGCACCGCCCCGGCGCTGGCCGCGTCGAGCGCGCGGGCCAGGGCGGTCCAGGCGGCGTTCGTCGCCTGCACCTGGTCGTCGGTGACGTCGCTGTCGGGCGCACCGCCGACGACCAGGGCCAGGGTGCCGCGCGTGGCGGCCACGTCGGTCCCGTCGCGGACCTCGACGAGGCCGGCGTCGGCCAGGGTGGCCAGGACGGCGGCCGCGGCCTCGTCCGGCTGGCCCGTCTGCGCGAGCTCGGTGGTGACCAGCGCGCGGGCCAGCTCGGCGGCCAGCAGGTCCTCGGTCCCGGCGTCGGCGGCAGGTGCGGTGGTCAGCTGCCCGACGAGCCCGGCGGCGACCCCTTCCCGCTCCCCTGCCGCCGTGGGGTCGGTCCACTCGTCCTGCACGGTGACCTGCGCCGCGACGGTGGCGCCAGAGGCCTCCAGGACGTCGATCACGGCGTCGACCTGGCTGGAGTCGGCGCCGGGCAGCTCGACGATCGAGACGCTGCGCCCACCGAGCTGACGGGCCACCAGGGCCGGGGCGACGGCCTCGGCCCAGGCGTCCTGGGACTCGGCGGTGGTGAGGGCCTCGTCCCGCTCGGTGCGCAGCTGGTTCTTCTCCTGGGTCAGCTGCCGGACCTGGTCGGTGATGCCGGTCGAGATGCCCTCGTTCAGCGGCCCGGCCCCCAGGACGATGCCGACGGCCAGCGCGAGGAACACCGACACCAGTGAGACGACGTGGTACCGGAAGTCGATCACTGGTCATCCTGTCGGTCGTGGGCGGTGCGGGAGCGGTGGGGCACCGGGCGGCTCACGGTCCCTCCCCCGGCAGCAGGCCGACCAGGCCGGCCCACAGGTCCTCCAGGCGGGCGCCGGTGACGGCCAGGATCGCCTGCCCCGTGGGGGTGACGAGCAGCGCGGCGACCAGGGCCAGGATCCCGGCGAGGACGAGGACGAGGACCTGCCTGTCCGACACGCGGGAGCGGTACAGCCGGGAGACGCCCTTGGCGTCGACGAGCTTGCCGCCCACCCGCAGCCGGGTCAGGAACGTGCTGGCCATGCCGGCGCGGCCCTTGTCGAGGAACTCCACGAGCGTGACGTGGGTGCCGACGGCCGCGATGAGGGTCGCGCCCTTGTCGTCGGCCAGCAGCATCGCGACGTCCTCGCTGGTGCCGGTGGCCGGGAACACCACGGCGTCGATGCCCAGGGACCGGACGCGTTCCAGCCCCGGGGCACGGCCGTCGCGGTAGGCGTGGACGACGACCTCGGCCCCGCTGCGCAGGGCGCTGTCGGAGACGGAGTCCATGTCCCCGACGATGAGCTGCGGCTTGTACCCGGCCTCGAGGATGGCGTCGGCCCCGCCGTCGACCCCGATGAGCACGGGTTTGTACTCACGGATGTAGGGCCGCAGCGTGACCAGGTCCTCCTTGTAGTGGTACCCGCGCACCACGATGAGGACGTGCCGGCCGTCGAGGTCGGTGCGGATGTCGGGCACACCGACCCCGTCGAGCAGCAGCTCCCGTTCACGACGCAGGTACTCCATGGTGTTGGCGGCGAACGCCTCCAGCTGCAGGGACAACCCGGCACGGGCGGCCTCGGAGTCCGCGGCGACCAGGTCGGGGGTCAGCCGCCGCCCGCGGGCGACGATCCGGCCCTCGGCGCGCAGCACGTCGTCGGTGAGGGTTCCGCTGGCGCCCTCGGACAGGTTCGCCATGACCTCTTCGCCGACCTCGTCGAGGACGGGGATCCCGGCTTCGACGAGGATCCCCGGGCCCAGGTTCGGGTAGCGGCCGGAGGTGCTGCGGGAGGCGTTGACGACGGCGGCCGGGGCGCAGGCGACGAGGGCCTCGGCCGAGACGCGGTCGAGGTCGAGGTGGTCGATGACGGCGATGTCGCCGGGTTTGAGCCGCTTGGTCAACCGCTTGGTGCGCCGGTCGACGCGCACGGTGCCGGTGACGGCCACCTCGTGGGCCGCCTCGGCGGTGGAGCCCGACGTCGCCAGGTCGTCGCCGCGCGTTCGCCGACGCCTGATCACTGTCGAACTCCTCACCCCTGGGTCCGGCGGCTCCCGGACCGAGACTTCTTCTGCGTGCTCCCACGAGCGGTGTCACCGGCCACCTGCGAGGTGGCGGCGCTCGATCGTCCCACGGACGCGGCACCGCCTCGGGACGCACTCGCCGCGCGCTTGGCCTTCGGCCGCTTCGGCGCCCTGTCCTGCACGGCTTCTGCACGCGATGACCGCAGCAGCTCCTCGGCGTGGGCGTGGGCGGTACCCGACCCCCGGCCGGACAGCATGCGGGCCAGTTCGGTGATCCGGCCCTCGTCGTCCAGCCGGACCACACCGGACTCGGTGACGCTGCCGTCGTCGGTCTTGACGACGGTCAGGTGCGCGTCGGCGAAGGCGGCGACCTGGGCGAGGTGGGTGACGACGACGACCTGGGTGCTGGCGGCCAGCCGCGCCAGCCGGCGGCCGATCTCGACGGCGGCCCGGCCGCCGACGCCGGCGTCGACCTCGTCGAAGACCATCGTCGGCACCGGGTCCGCACCGGCCAGCACGACCTCCAGCGCGAGCATGACCCGGGACAGCTCACCGCCGGAGGCGCCGCGCGACAGCGGTCGCGGCGCGGCACCGGAGTGCGCGGCCAGGAGCAGTTCGACGCTGTCGCAGCCCCACGGGCCCAGCTCCTGACCGGTGTGCACGGCCGCCTCGATGCGCGCGCTGGGCATGGCCAGCGCCGTCAGCTCACCGGCGACCCGTTCCTCCAGGTCGGTGGCGGCAGCGCGGCGGGCCGCGGTCAGCCGCCCGGCCAGGGCGCGCAGTTCCTGCTCGAGCTCGTCGCGCTCCTTGGCCAGCGCCTCCAGCCGGCCGTCGTCGTCGAGGTCGAGCAACCGTTCGGCGGCCTCCCGGGCCCAGGCCAGGACACCGGCGACGCCGTCGGCCGGGTCGGCGTGCCGCCGCACGAGCGCGCTCAGCTGTGCCCGGCGCTCCTGGACGACGGACAGCCGCAACGGGTCGGCCTCCAGGGACTGCGCGTAGGTCGCGACCTCGGTGGCGAGGTCGGCCAGCAGGTAGGCGACCTCGCCGGCGCGGGCGGCGAACCCGGCCAGGACGGTGTCGTGGTCGCCGGCCGAGGCCAGGGCCCGACGGGCGGCGTCCACCCGGCTGTCCGCCCCGCCCTCGCCCATGCCCTCGCTGCCCGCGGCCTCACCGGTCAGCGCCTCGTGGGCGGTCGCCGCCGCGGTGCGCAGGACCTCGACGTGGGCCAGCCGCTCGGACTCCTCGCGCAGGGCGACGTCCTCCCCGGGCTGGGGGTCGACACGTTCGACCTCGTCGAGCCCGAGGCGCAGCAGCTCGGCCTCGCGGGCCCGTTCGGCGGCGTGCCCGGCGACGTGGTCGTGCTCGCCGCTGACCGCGCGCCAGCGGGCGTGCAGCCGCTGGTACGTCTCCAGGTCGCCCGCCACCGCCGGCCCGGCGAACGCGTCGAGCACGCGCAGTTGCTGGACCCCCGAGCGCAGCCGGAGCTGGTCGGTCTGCCCGTGCACGGCGATGAGGTGCTCGGAGATCTCGGCCAGCACGCCCACGGGCGCGCTGCGGCCCCCGACGTGCGCGCGGCTGCGGCCGGAGGTCGACAGGGTGCGCGCCAGCAGCAGTTCGCCCTCGTCGAGGTCACCGCCGGCCTCGCGGGTGCGGGCGGCGACCGGTCCGTCGTCGGCCACCTGCAGCCGGCCCTCCACGACGGCGGCGTCGTCGCCGGCGCGGACGGCTCCGACGTCGGCCCGTTCGCCCATGAGCAGGTTCAGCCCGGTGACGACCATCGTCTTGCCGGCGCCGGTCTCCCCGGTGATGACGGTCAGCCCCGGCCCCAGCGGGAGCCGGGCGTCCCGGATCACGCCCAGGGAGCGGATGTGCAGCTCCTCGATCACACGCTCACCCTCCCTCGGTGGACCGGGGCCCGCGCCAGCCGGAGACCGGCAACCCGAACTTGGCGACGAGCCGGTCGGTGAAGATGCCGGTGCTGAGCCGGGCCAGCCGGATCGTCTGGTCCGAGCGTCGCACCTCGATCCGGGCTCCGGCCGGCGCGGTGAAGGTGCGCCGGCCGTCGCACCACAGGACCCCGCCGTCGCCCATGCTGCGCAGGACGTCGACACCCACCACGGACGTCGGCGCGATGACCAGCGGCCGGGCGAACAACGCGTGCGCGCTGATCGGCACGACCAGCAACGCCTCGACCTCGGGCCAGACCACCGGCCCGCCGGCGGAGAACGCGTAGGCCGTCGACCCCGTGGGGGTGGCGGCGATGACGCCGTCCCCACCGAAGGTGCTCAACGGGCGGCCGTCGACGTCGACGACCATCTCGAGCATCCGCTCGCGGTTGCCCTTCTCGACGGAGACCTCGTTGACCGCCCAGGACGAGGCGGTGACCTCGCCGTCGACGAGCACCCGCACGTCGAGGGTCATGCGCTCCTCGACGCGGTAGTCCCCCGCCACGACCCGGGCGACGGTGCCGACGATCTCCTCGCGCTCGGCCTCGGCGAGGAACCCGACGTGGCCGAGGTTGACCCCGAGCAGCGTGGTGTCGGTGCCGCGCACGAGTTCGGCCGCACGCAGGATCGTGCCGTCGCCGCCGAGCACGATGACCATCTCGGCGCCGTCCACGGCCCCGTCGAGGTCGCACTCGTCGACGAGGCCGCGGTCGGCCACGGACAGGGCCGAGGCTTCCTCGCTCACCATCAACGTGCGGATGCCGGCCTCGTGGAAGCGGTGCACGACCTCGGTCAGGGCGGCGATCGCCTCCGGCCGGCCGGTGTGCGCCAGCACCAGGACGCTGCGGGTCGCCTCCGGGCGCGCGACCGCTCCGGCGCTCACGACAGCCCCGCTTGCGGGCCCTCGGCGATGGCGCGGGCCAGGTCGTCCTCGGCGAGCGCCGGAGCACCGGCGGCCAGGTGCAGGAAGTACTCCACGTTGCCGCTCGGCCCCGGCAACGGGCTGGCGGCGACGCCGCGGACGCCGAGGCCGAGGGCGGCGGCGGACGTGGCGACGGTGCGCACGGCGTCGGCGCGCAGGTCGGCGCTGCGCACGACACCGCCGGCGCCGAGCGCCTCGCGCCCGACCTCGAACTGGGGTTTGACCATCAGCACGTGCTCGGCCTCCGGGGTGACGCACCGCACCAGCGCGGGCAGGACCAGGGTGAGGGAGATGAAGGACAGGTCGGCGACCACGAGGGAGGGCGCCGGGGCGATCTGCTCGGGTTCGAGCGTGCGCACGTTCGTGCGCTCCAGGACGGTGACCCGTTCGTCGGTCCGCAGCGACCAGGCGATCTGCCCGTAGCCGACGTCGACCGCGACGACGTGAGCCGCGCCGCGGCGCAGCAGCACGTCGGTGAACCCGCCCGTGCTGGCGCCGGCGTCCAGGCAGCGACGGCCGGTGACGTCGACGCGGAAGGCGTCGAGGGCGCCCACCAGCTTGTGCGCCCCGCGCGAGACGTACTCGTCCTCCTCGCCGGCCTCCTCGACGACGATGGCGGCGGCCAGGTCGACCTGGGTCGCCGGTTTGGCGGCGGTGGCGCCCGCGACGCGGACACGACCGGCGGACACGAGTTCGGAGGCGTGCTCGCGCGAGCGGGCCAGCCCACGACGGACCAGCTCGGCGTCCAGACGCAACCTGCGGACGGCCACCTCAGTCCTCCGCGCCGGCCAACCGCCGGCGCAGCGCGGCGTCGACGGCGGTGTAGACCTCGACGTGCTCGTGGACGCCGAGCGCCTCGAGGCCGTCGAGCCGGGCCAGGGCCTCGTCGAGGGCGCGGTCCTGCTCGGAGTCGGGCTGCTCGCCACCCGCGGGGTCGGGGGGCAGCTGCTCGCAGGAGAGCTGCGCGTGGTCGGTCACGGGCGTCACGCTACAAGCCGACCACGACAGCGCCCCGCGCGCAGTCCACAGCCGCGTGTTCGACCGGTTGCTCGACCGGTTGCTCGACGCGGCCCGCCGGGACCGGAGGCGGCCGGCCGCTCAGGAGGGTGTCGCGACCGTCGCGGCGACCGCCGCGACACCTCCGGTGAGGTCGACGGTGAGTCCGCTGTCGGTGGCGGCCCAGACGGCGGCGGCCGCCGCGCGCAGCACGTCCAGCCCGTCGGGGCCGGCCGCGCCGTCCAGGACGCGCAGGCCGTCGGTTCCCACCTGCACCCGCGCCGACCGGCAACGGCCCGTCGTGGTTCCGTCCTGCACGGTGGTCTGCACCGCCGGGTGCACGTCGGTCAGGGAGCGCAGGTCGTGGCCGACCTGGCTGGGACGCTCGTGCGGGGCGGCGGCGAGCAGCTCGACCACGCCGGTCACACCCGTGAGCACCAGCAGCCCGGCCAGCCCGGCCGTCCGGGCGCCCTGCAGGTCGGTGTCGAGCCGGTCGCCGACGACGACGGCGCGCTGCGCCCCGAGGCGGGCCACGGCCGCATCGAACAGGGCTCGCTCGGGTTTGCCGCACACGACGTCGGGACGGCGGCCGGCCGCGCGGGCGACGAGGTCGACGAGCAGCCCGTTGCCGGGAGCCGGGCCGCCGGGAGTGGGCACCGTCGCGTCGAGGTTCGTCGCGATCCACGGCAACCCCGACCGCACGGCGTGCGTCGCCTCGGCGAGCTGCGCCCAGCCCAGGTCCGGCGAGAACCCCTGCACGACGGCGACGGCCTCGTGCCGGTCGTCGGTGGCGCGCAGCCCGACCTCGTCCAGCGCGACCCGCAGGCCCGTTCCGCCGACGAGCAGGACCGGCGCCCCGGGCGTGAACCGCCCGGCGAGGTGGTCGGCGGCCGCCTGCGCCGAGTTGACGACGTCTTCGTCGGCGGCCGGCACGTCGAGGTCGCGCAGGTGGGCGGCGACGGTCGCCGGCGTGCGGGAGGCGTTGTTGGTGATGAACCCGAGCCGGTGGCCGGCGGCGACGGCGGCCTGCAGGGCCTGCGGCGCGTGCGGCACCGCGTGCGGTCCGACGTAGACGACGCCGTCGAGGTCCAGGAGCAGGACGTCGTGCTCCTCGAGCAACGTCGAAGCGGTTCCCCGCAGGGTCGGGTGCGGGTGCGCGCCGGACTGGGCGCTGACGGTGGTGCTCACGGACTCCCCGGGCTCTGCCGTGCCTTGAGGGTGGCACGGACCTGTCGCAGTCGATCGGCGTACTCGGGCCGGTCCGGACGCATCGCGTGCGCCATCGCGAGGTGCTCGGCCGCCAGGCCGAACCGTCCGAGGCGGCTGAGGCACAGCCCCAGCCCGAAGTGAGCGTAGTCGTCGGCCGGACGGGCGGCGGCGAGGTCCCGGAAGGACTCCTCGGCCCCGGCCACGTCACCGGAGTCGTACTGGGCCCGGGCCAGCGCCTCCAGGACGCCGGTCGAGTGCGGCTCCTCCGCGTGGGCCCGCGACAGCAGGGTCGCCGCGGCCGCCGCCTCGCCGTCGGCCAGCAGCGACAGCCCACGCTGGAGCCACTCGTAGGGACCTCCGGTCGGCCGTCCCGTGGAACGGGACTCGGGCATCACGGACCTCCCAGGGTCGAAGGGCGCATCGAACGGTCAGGACTGCGGGACGAGCCACCACACCGACCGTAGGATGCGACGGGTGGACAGTGCACGCACAGGAGCGCGCACCCCGCGCCACACCTGCGCCAACACCACCTCCGACGAGGTCCTTCCCGCCGGGCCGCTGCTGCGGCCCTTCGCCGGTCTGCGGTACGCGCCGGCGGTGGCCGGTCCCCTGACGGGATTGCTGGCGCCCCCGCACACCGAGCTGGACAAGGCCTCGCGCGCGGCCTTCCTCGCGTCCTCGCCCTTCGTGGTGACCCACCTCGAACGGCCGGAGTACAGCGAGGGCACCGGCCCGGAGGTCCACCGCTGGCTGGACCGGGGAGTGCTGACGCAGGACCCCGCAGGCCTGTACGTGGTGCGGCAGCACCGCGACGGCCGGGTCCAGCACTACCTGCTGGGCGCCCTGCCGGTGGTCCCGGGGGACTCGCGGGTCCACCCGCACGAAGGTGTCTTCGACCAGGCCGTCGCCGCTCGCCTGCAGCGTCTGGACGAGACGGGCGTCGACTCCGAGCCCGTCCTGGTCGTCGACAGCGATCCGTGGCCCGTCCCCTGGACGCGGCCGGAGGACCTCGGCGCGCTCGTCTCGACGGCGCGCGACTCCACGGGCGCACCGCTCGTGGAGGTGTTCCACCTCAGCGATCCCGAGGTCGTCGACCGCGTCGTCGTGGCCTCCGCGACGCACCGCTTCGTCATCGCCGACGGCCATCACCGCTACGCAGCCGTGCGGCGCGCGGCCCGCCGGAGCGGACACCCGGAGGGTCTGCTGGTCGCGGTGGTCGACGAGACGGTCGAGCCGGTCGACCTGCAGGCGCTGCACCGCGTCCTGCCGCTCACGGCCGCGGTCGCGGTCGTCGAGCAGGCACCCCGGACGGTCGACGTGGTCGTGGACGACCACGACGACCTGCAGGCGGTGCTCGCCGGTCTCGGCGCCGAGCAGGCGCTGGTCCTGCTGCCCGGTCGGGCGGTCGTGGTGGACTGCCCGGAGCCGGAGGGAACCACGGTGGGCAGCGGAGCGTGGGTCGACACGGTCGTGCGCGCCGGTGGAACAGCCGCCGACAGCGTTCGGTACCAGGCGGACACCCGGGCCGTGTGGGCCGCCGTCGGCGCCCGGGCAGCGGTCCTGCTGCCCCGGCCGACGATGCGGGACTTGCATCGAGTGGTCGGTCGAGGGCTGACGTTGGGGCGCAAGACGACATCGTTCCGCCCGAAGCCGTTGGCCGGCGCGGTCATGCGATTGCGCTGAGCGACGTTCGGAGCACGTCGAGCGGCGCGTCGGAAGGGGCTCGGCGGAGCACGATGAGGTGCAGAAACACGTGTGGGGAGCGGCCCCTTCCCCCTGAAAGGAGAAGGGACTGCTCCCCACAACGCTCACTCAAAGATTGAGTGGCCGGCGGTGACCTACTCTCCCACCCAGTCTCCCGAGCAGTACCATCGGCGCTGGTGGGCTTAGCTTCCGGGTTCGGAATGAGACCGGGCGTTTCCCCACCGCTATGACCACCGGACCAC
>NZ_JBJLSI010000031.1:0-61524 GCF_050871945.1 Kineococcus deserti
AGACAACGCCCCCCGCCCCCGCGCGCCCGCCCCCCCCCCCCCCCCCCCCCCCCCCCCCCCCCCCCCCCCCCCCCCCCCCCCCCCCCCCCCCCCCCCCCCCCCCCCCCCCCCCCCCCCCGGTGGTCCGGGCCCCTTCCCCCGCACGGGCACCCGAACAGCCCGCAGAGCGCGCGGGCGACGTCGTGCTCGTGCCGGACGGGCTCGGGGAACGGCGCCCGCAGCGTCCTC
Organism: Kineococcus deserti; assembly: GCF_050871945.1. Taxonomy (NCBI): domain Bacteria; kingdom Bacillati; phylum Actinomycetota; class Actinomycetes; order Kineosporiales; family Kineosporiaceae; genus Kineococcus; species Kineococcus deserti. The sequence goes on from NZ_JBJLSI010000031.1 coordinate 229, forward strand.
GTGCCGCCACCGATCGTGACCAGCACGTCGAGCCCGTACCGGTCGGCGCCCACGACGGCGACCTCGCGCGTCTCGCGCGCCTGCGCCTCGGGCAGCTGGCCCAGCACCCAGCCGATGAGGGCGTCGCGGTGGTGGGCCTCCAGGTGGGCGACCAGCCCGTCCTCGTCGTCGTACAGCGGATCGGGTGCGGCCGTGGTGAACTCCTCGTCCTCCAGCAGGTGCACCCCGCCGGCCGTGGTCACCCGGACGTCGGCGACCTCCAGGCGCCAGACGAGCCGCGTGCTGCCGACGTCCAGCAGCGCCCCCAGCGGCCGCACGGCCGCCGCGGTCTGGGCCACCCGGCGCTGGTCGGCCGGCAGGATCGACTCCACCCAGCCCGTCACGCACAGCCGGGCCCTGGGCAGGACCGCCTGTCCCGGCGGGACGTCCAGGACGTCCAGCACGGCGGGGACGCGGCTCCAGCGGCTGTCGTCGTCGAGTTCGAGCAGCCGGCGGTGCAGCGGCGAGCCGTCCTCCAGGAGCAGCAGCAGCCCGCCCCAGGCGTCGGTGAGGTGCTGCACGCCGTAGGCCTCGGTGCGCGACTCGCTCGTGCGGGTGCGCCGGGCCGGGGCGATCTCGGCGAAGACGTCCTCGGGGTCGTGCGGGTGGTCGTGCCCGTGCTGGTGGTGCGGGCAGGCCTGCCGGGTGCGCGGCAGGTGCAGCGTGCCGGTGACCGTCCCGACGGCCAGGGTGCGGGCCCACTGGGCGGGGGTGGGGCGGGTGAGCGCGTGCCTGGTCGTGCCGCTGGTCGTGCCGCTGGTCGTGCCGCTGGTCGTGCTGGTGGTCATCGTCACCCCGTCGGAGGCCGTAGAGTTGGGAGCGGTGCGCTCCGAGTCCTGCCCGTGCGGGACCGGTGCCGTGGTCCGCTCGATCCCCGGGATCCGGTGGTTCACGTTGCCTCCTCGGGGCGCGATCGTCCTGGCCCTTCGAGTGCTTCTCGAGGAAGGCCAGGCTCACCTTACGATCAGGAGAGTGGAATGAACAACGCCCGACCCAAGGTGCGCATCTCCCGCGCACTCGGGGTGGCCCTCACGCCGAAGGCCGCCCGCTACATGGACCGTCGCCCGTACCCGCCGGGCATGCACGGTCGCAAGCAGAAGAAGGCGTCGGACTACGCGACGCAGCTGCGCGAGAAGCAGCGTCTGCGGTTCCAGTACGACGTCAGCGAGACCCAGCTCCGTCGGGCGTACGACCTGGCCAAGCGCAAGCCGGGCAAGACGGGCCAGAACCTGGTCCAGCTGCTCGAGACGCGTCTGGACTCGGTCGTGTGGCGTGCGGGCTTCGCCCGGACCATCTACCAGGCTCGCCAGATGGTCGTGCACCGCCACATCGTCGTCGACGGCCGTCGCGTGGACCGTCCGTCCTTCCGGGTCCTGCCCGGTCAGACGGTCGAGGTCGCGCCGCGCTCGAAGGCGAAGACCCCGTTCATCGTGGCTGCCGAGGGCGGCTGGAGCGACAACGAGATCCCCGGCTGGCTGGAGGTGGAACGTGCCGAGCTCACCGCCAAGGTGAACGCTCTGCCGGTCCGCGAGCAGATCCCGGTGACCTGCGACGAGCAGCTCGTCGTCGAGTACTACTCGCGCTGAGTCTCCTCACGTCCACAGGGCGCCGGTCCCCGCGAGGGGGCCGGCGCCCTGTGGCGTCGGCGGGCCCGCCGCACGCGCTCACAGTCGCGGCGAGCTGCGGTGCGACAGCGACGCCTCGTCCAGGTCGAGCTGCTCCAGCGACTCCGCCACCGCCTCCTCGGCGATGCGCCCCTCCTCCTGAGCCGTCACCAGCGCCGCTCGCTGGGCGCTGATCATCCTGCGCCGCAACAGGATCCCCGTCTCAGCGGCAACCCGGCCGGTGGAGGCGCCCTCCTGCTCGGCGTCGTCGGAGGCCCGCAGCGCGGCGAGCTGCTCGGCCCGTCGCAGGACGAGGTCGGCGACGTGGCGACGCACCGGGTCGTCCGCCTCCTCCCGCGCACGGGTCAGCTCCTCGTGCGCCGTCCGCGAGGACAGCTCCCGCGCCAGCCGGCGCTGCCGGTCGAGCCACTCGTGCTCCTCGGGAGCCTCCAGCCGCAGCCGGCGGATCAGGGCCGGCAGCGTGGAGCCCTGCAGCACGAGGGTGCCCACCGCGACGGCGAAGGCGAGCACCTGCAGGTCGGCGCGGTGCGGGAACGGCTCACCGGAGGCGGTGGTCTCGGGGATCCCGGCCGCGGCGGCCAGCGTCACCACACCGCGCATGCCGGTCCAGGCGATGACGACGTCCTCGCGGACGGTGTAGTGGCGGCCGCCGGGGGAGAAGCGCCCGCGCAGGACCCGGCGCATGAGCACGCCACCGCCGAGCACCCAGACGAGGCGGACCCCGACCACCGCGGCCAGCACGACCAGCGCTGCCCCCAGCAGCCCGGCGAGGCTCGTCCCCTCGTCCAGCGCGTCCGAGAGCAGGAAGCGCAGCTGCAGACCCAGGTAGGCGAAGACGAACGCCTCCAGCAGCACGTCCAGCAGGTTCCACACCTCGCGCTCGGCGATGCGGGTCGCGTAGACCGTCCGCACGGCCCGGCGCGACAGCGCGAACCCGGCGGCCACGACGGCCAGCACCCCGGAGGTCTCCAGGGCCTCGGCGACGGCGTAGGCGGTGAACGGCGTGAGCACCGCCAGGGCCGTCATGTTGGCGGGGTTGCGCAGGCGCGTGCGCACCAGGTGCACCACCCGTCCGAGGACGGCGCCGACGAGGACCCCGCCGACGGCCTCGAACAGGAAGAAGAGCACGGGGTCGCCGATGACCGTCTCGGTTCCGGCCACCGCCGCCGTCGCCGTGGAGAACAGCGTCAGCGCCGCTGCGTCGTTGACCAGGCTCTCGCCCTTGAGCGTCGTCAGGACCCGGACGGGCAGCCCGAGGCGGCCACCGATGGCCACCGCTGTCACGGCGTCGGGCGGGGAGACGACGGCCGCCAGCACCAGCGCGGTGCCCAGCCCGAGCCAGGGCACCGCGTACGCGGCGACCGCGCCCACCGCCGCCGTCGTGACGACGACCAGCAGCACCCCGAGGTTGGTGATCGACCGCCAGCGGCGCACGAACCCGCGCCAGGAGAAGCCGGCCGTGGTGGAGAACAGCAGCGGCGGCAGGACCACGGACAGGATGACGTCCGGAGGCAGCTCCAGCCGCGGCAGCCCGGGCACGAAGGAGACGGCGGCGCCGGTCACCGCGAGCACCAGCGGCGCCTGCCACCCCCGGCGCGCCGACACGATCGTCAGGGCGAGCGCACCCAGCAGGACGAGGAGCAGGTGGGGCAGCACCCCGTCAGTCTGGGGTGGGAGCCGGTCGTGGGCGCGCCGGCGCGGTGCCTCACCGCCGCGGCCACGACCGGGCCCGGATCAGGGGTGCGTCATCGACATGACGTCCAGCGCCGTGTCGAGCTGCTCCTCGCTGACCTCACCGCGCTCGACGAACCCGAGCGCCACGACGGCCTCGCGCACGGTCGAACCGGTCGCGACGGCGTGCTTGGCGACCTTGGCGGCCGCCTCGTACCCGATGACCCGGTTGAGCGGGGTGACGATCGAGGGGGAGGACTCGGCGAAGCGGCGGCACGTCTCGACGTCGGCCTCCAGGCCGTCGATCGTGCGGTCGGCCAGCAGCTTCGAGGCGTTGCCCAGCAGCCGCGCGGACTCCAGCACGTTGCGCGCCATCACCGGGATCTGGACGTTCAGCTCGAAGGAGCCGCTGGCCCCGGCCCAGGCGACGGTGGCGTCGTTGCCGACGACCTGCGCGCACACCATGAGGGTGGCCTCGGGAACGACCGGGTTCACCTTGCCCGGCATGATCGACGACCCCGGCTGCAGGTCCGGCAGCCGCAGCTCGCCCAGGCCCGTGCGCGGGCCGGATCCCATCCAGCGCAGGTCGTTGCAGATCTTGGTGAGACTGACGGCGACGACCTTCAGCGCGCCGGACAGCTCGACGAGCGCGTCGCGGGCGCCCTGGGCCTCGAAGTGGTCCGCGGCCTCGGTCAGCGGCAGGCCGGTGTCGGCGGCGAGCAGCTCGATGACGCGCTGCGGGAACCCGGGCGGGGTGTTGATGCCCGTGCCCACGGCCGTGCCGCCCAGCGGCACCTCGGCCACCCGCACGACGGTCGCCTCGACGCGTTCGACGCCGCGCGCCAGTTGCTGCGCGTAGCCGGCGAACTCCTGGCCCAGGGTCACCGGGGTGGCGTCCATGAGGTGCGTGCGACCGGACTTCACGACGTCGGCCCACTCGGTGGCCTTGCGGCGCAACGACGCCTCGAGGTGGCGCAGGGCCGGGACCAGCTCGGTGACGACGGCCGAGGTCGCGGCCACGTGCACCGAGGTCGGGAAGACGTCGTTGGACGACTGCGAGGCGTTGACGTGGTCGTTGGGGTGGACGGGGGAGCCGAGCCGCTCGGTCGCCAGGGTCGCGATGACCTCGTTGGCGTTCATGTTCGAGCTCGTGCCCGAGCCGGTCTGGAAGATGTCGACGGGGAACTCGGCGTCCCAGCGGCCGCCGGCGACCTCGTCGGCGGCGGCCGCGACGGCCCGGGCCAGGTCCTCCTCCAGCACCCCCAGCTCGGCGTTGGCCAGCGCCGCGGCCTTCTTGATGCGGGCCAGGGCCTCGATGTGAGCGCGCTCCAGGGGCGTGCCCGAGATCGGGAAGTTCTCCACGGCCCGCTGCGTCTGCGCGCGGTACTTCGCGGCCGCGGGGACCCGGACCTCTCCCATGGTGTCGTGCTCGATCCGGAACTGTTGATCAGGGGCTTCACTGGCCATGCCCCCATCCTGCCAACCCGCCCCGTGCCGTGGTGCGGCCGGTGGCGTGGATCACGGACTGCTCACGATCCCGAGCCCGGCGGATCTTCCGGGGTGCGCGCCGTGGAGGCCAGGTGTAGGCATGGCGGACGACATCCGACGACGGAGTCCAAGGAGGGGCCGTGGCAGGTCGATGGCGCACCCACCTGGGGATGGTGAGCGCGGCGGCGGTGCTCGCCGGTGGTCTCGCAGCGTGTGGTGACTCGAGCACCGCGTCGGGCACCCCGACGCTCAACTGGTACATCAACCCCGACAACGGGGGTCAGCAGACGATCGCGCAGCAGTGCAGCGAGCAGTCCGGCGGCGCCTACACGATCGACGTCTCCATCCTGCCCAGCGACGCCGCCGCGCAACGCGAGCAGCTCATGCGACGGCTCGCCGGCAACGACACCTCGATCGACCTCATGAGCCTGGACCCCGTCTTCGTGCCGGAGACGGCCGAGGCCGGCTTCCTGGCCGAGGTGCCCGCCGACCTGCAGCAGCAGTGGTCCGACGGGATCGTCGAGGGCGCGGTGCAGGGCGCGTCGTGGAAGGACGAGCTCGTCACCGCACCGTTCTGGGCGAACACCCAGCTGCTGTGGTTCCGCAAGTCCGTCGCCCAGGCCGCCGGCCTGGACACGACGCAGCCGATCACCTGGGACCAGCTGGTCCAGGCCGCCCAGCAGCAGGGCACCGCCATCGGCGTCCAGGGCCAGCGGGCGGAGTCCATGACCGTGTGGGTCAACGCCATGATCGCCTCGGCCGGCGGTGAGGTCATCGAGAACCCCGACGCCAAGGGCCCGGACATCCGGCTGGGCCTGGAGAGCGAGGCGGGCGCGGCCGCCGCGAAGGTCATGCAGGACATCACCGCTGCCGGGGTCGGCGGACCGGGCATCGACAACCGCGACGAGGCCGCCACGGCCAACCTGTTCCAGCAGGGCGACGCGGCGTTCATGGTGAACTGGCCCTTCGTCTACGCCCAGGGCAAGTCCGCGGCCGAAGAGGGCACGATGGACCAGGCGATCTTCGACGACTACGGCTGGACGACGTACCCCGCGATGAGCGCGGACCTCCCGGCGGCTCCGCCGCTGGGAGGCATCGACATCGGTGTCAGCGCCTTCAGCGAGAACAAGGAGGCGGCGTTCGAGGCCGTGTCCTGCATCGTCTCGGTGGAGAACCAGGCCGCGTACATGATCTCCGACGGCAACCCGGCCGCCGCCGAGGCGGCCTACGAGGACCCCGAGGTCCAGGAGGCGTACCCGATGTACGACACCATCCGGACCTCGCTGCAGGCGGCGGCTCCCAGGCCGCAGACCGCGTACTACAACGAGGTGAGCCAGGGCATCGCCGACCGGTGGCAGCCGGTCTCCGCCGTCACCGACGACACCCCGGCGCAGTCGCAGGGTTACATCGAAGAGGTGCTGCGAGGGGAGAAGCTGCTGTGAGCACCACCGCCACACCGCTCGGCGCCGACATCGCCACCGACCCCAAGGGCAAGCGCCCGCGCGCCAGCGACAAGGCCCGGTCCGAGGCGAAGCTGGGGTGGATGCTGGCCGGGCCGGCGTTCGTCATCCTCGTCGCCGTCACCGGGTACCCGATCCTGCAGGCGCTGTACGAGTCGCTCTTCAGCTTCCGGCTGACCGCACCGGCCGACCGGGAGTTCGTCGGGCTGAAGAACTACGGGGTCATCCTCTCCGACGGGCTGTGGTGGTCGGCGCTGGGCAACACCGCGCTGATCACCGTCGTCACCGTGGCCGTCGAACTCGTCATCGGGTTCGCGCTGGCCATGGTGATGCACAAGGTCCTCGGCTGGCTGCGGCCCATCGTCCGCACCGCGATCCTCATCCCGTACGCGATCATCACCGTGGTCTCGGCCTACGCCTGGCAGTACGCGTTCGGCCTGACCACGGGGTTCATGAACGCCGTGCTGGGCCTGGACGACTACGACGTCTTCGCCAACAAGTGGTCGGCGCTGGCGGTCATCTGCCTCTCGGAGATCTGGAAGACCACCCCGTTCATCTCGCTGCTGCTGCTGGCGGGGCTCGCGCAGGTCCCCTCGGACATGACGGAGGCGGCCAAGGTCGACGGGGCCACGGCGTGGGAGCGGCTGTGGAAGGTGACGCTGCCGAACATGAAGGCCTCCATCATGGTGGCCCTGCTGTTCCGCGCCCTGGACGCGTTCCGCATCTTCGACAACGTCTACATCATGACCAACGGCGCGGCGGGCACCGAGACCGTCTCGTCGCTGGCGTACAACCAGACCATCAGCCGGCTGGAGATCGGGCTGGGGTCGGCGGTCTCGGTGCTGCTGTTCGTCTGCGTCCTGCTGATCTGCTTCGTGGCGATCAAGGTGTTCCGGGTCGACCTGGCCCGTGCGAGGGGTGAGGGCTGATGGGTGCGTTGTCCACCAAGGAGAAGACCGGCTGGTACCTCGGTGCCCTGCTGATCGTCCTCTACGCGATCGTCCCGGTCGTCTACATCGTCTCGATGAGCTTCAAGTCCGAAGGTGCCCTGGCGGAGCGGACGTTCTTCCCGTCGCAGTGGACCTGGGGCAACTACGACGAGATCTTCCGCGGCAACGGGTCGGACCTGTTCCTGCCGGCGCTGCGGAACTCGATCATCACCTGCCTCGTCGCGACGTTCATCGCGGTCATCCTGTCGATGTTCGCGGCCTACGCCATCGCCCGGCTGAACTTCCCGGGCAAGCGCGTGGTCCTCACCAGTGCGCTGGCGGTGGCGGTGTTCCCGGTCATCACGATGGTCACCCCGCTGTTCAACGCGTGGCGGCAGATCGGCCTGTACGACACGATCCCCGGCCTGATCATCCCCTACCTGGCGCTGACGCTGCCGATCTCCATCTGGACGATGTCGGCGTTCTTCCGCGGGATCCCGTGGGACATGGAGCAGGCCGCCCAGGTCGACGGGGCGACGAGCTGGCAGGCGTTCCGCAAGGTCATCGTCCCGCTGGCCGCGCCCGGGGTGTTCACCACGGCGATCATCGCGTTCTTCATCGCCTGGAACGACTTCGTGTTCGGCATCTCGCTGACCTCGACGTCGCGGGCCCAGCCGGTGCCGGCGGCGTTGTCGAGCTTCACCGGGTCCAGCTACTTCGTCCAGCCGACGGGCGCCATCTCGGCGGCCGCCGTCATCGTCACCATCCCGGTCGTGGTCCTGGCGCTGGTGTTCCAGCGCCGCATCGTCGCGGGTCTCACCAACGGCGCAGTCAAGGGCTGAGGGAAGGGTTCCAGAACAATGGCTCGCATCGAACTGAAGAACATCGTCAAGCAGTACGGTGACGGCTTCCCGGCCGTGAACGACGTCAGCCTCGACATCGCTGACGGGGAGTTCGTCATCCTGGTCGGTCCGTCCGGCTGCGGGAAGTCGACGCTGCTGCGGATGATCGTCGGGCTGGAGGACATCACCTCCGGCGACCTGCTCATCGACGGCAAGCGCGTCAACGACCTGGCCCCCCGGGACCGGGACCTGGCGATGGTGTTCCAGAACTACGCCCTGTACCCGCACCTGAGCGTGGGGGAGAACATCGCCTTCCCGTTGCGGCTGAACCACTCCAAGGTGCCCGAGAGCGAGATCCGGGAACGGGTGCAGCGCGCGGCCGACATGCTGGAGCTGCACGAGCACCTGGACCGCAAACCGGCGAACCTGTCCGGCGGGCAGCGTCAGCGGGTGGCGATGGGGCGGGCGATCGTCCGCGACGCCAAGGCGTTCCTGTTCGACGAACCGCTGTCGAACCTCGACGCCAAGCTGCGCGGGCAGATGCGCACCGAGATCGCCCGGATGCAGCGCTCGCTGGCCACGACGACGGTCTACGTCACCCACGACCAGACCGAGGCCATGACGCTGGGCGACCGGGTGGCCGTCCTGCGCAAGGGCGTCCTGCAGCAGGTCGCCAGCCCGCGTGAGCTGTACGAACAGCCCGTCAACCTCTTCGTCGCCGGGTTCATCGGTTCGCCGCCGATGAACTTCCTGCCCGCGCGGGTGAGCGGCGACGTCCTGCAGCTGCCGTTCTGCGAGGTGCCCAGGCCCGCGGTGGTCGGCTCGGAGCACGACGGCAAGCTGCTCATCGTCGGCGTGCGGCCCGAGCACTTCGACGACGCCGACGTGACCGACGCCCCCGGCGGGGCGGTGACCTTCTCGGCGCAGGTCGACGTCACCGAGTGGCTGGGCAACGAGCTGTACGCCTACGTGCCGTTCGAGGCCGCGGAGGAGACCAGGGCGCAGCTGGCCGAGCTCGACCGCGAGCTGGACGGGGAGAGCCTGCGCAGCCAGCTCGTCGTGACCCTCGACGCGATGAGCGGGGTGCGCGACGGCGACACCGCGCGCCTGTGGTTCGACCCGCGGCGGATGCACGTGTTCGACCCCTCCTCCGGGGTGAACCTGACCCGTGACGAGGAGAAGGCGAAGAAGATCGGCGAGCAGTCCGAGGCGCTGCGCAAGCGGTCCCTGGAGCGGGCCCGCTCGGAGGCGTCCAAGGCGCCGGCGAGCGTCTGAGCGGACGGCGGAGCGCCCCGGGGTCTGCCCGGGGCGCTTCGTGCGTCCACGGCCGGCTCGTCCCCGGCCGCCACCGCTCGGCTCAGCTGTGAGTACACGCCTGCTCACGGTGCGTCGATAGTCCGCCGACGCGTGCGGAGGTTCCGCACGACTGTCGGACACCGTGGCTATCGTGCGCGCACGGGTCCTCCACACGGGCGGGCCCGTTCGTGCGGGACCTGGTGCGGAGGGCGGTGGCGGTGACGGACTCGCTCGCGCTCCCCGTCGAGGCCGGTCCCGCCGTTCCCGGGCTCGCGCTCGTGCAGGACCCCTCCCACGGCCTGGCGGTCACCGTGCGCCGCGGTCTCGGCAGCGCCCCCGTGCCGGAGTGGCGGGTGCTGGCGGCCCGGGCGGGGGAGTCGCCGTTCACGGGCCCGGACTGGCTGCGGGCCGTCCACCGCCACCTCGGGGCCGGCGAGCCGTTGCTGGTCAGCGTGCGCCGCGACGGCCGGCTGCTGGCCTTCGGGGCCTTCGCCCTGCTGGGCGGCTCGCGCCCGCTGCTGACGTTCCTGGGAGCCGGGGGCAGCGACTACGCGGGCGTCCTCACCGATCCCGACGCCGGTGTTCCCCGCTCGCGCCTGGTCGCGGCCGTGCTGGACGGGGCGGTCCGCGAGGCGCCGGGCGCGCTGCTGGACCTGGAGCAGGTGCCGGCCTCCGGCGCGCTGCCCGAGCTGGTGGCGCAGTGGGCCGCCGGGCGCGGCTACGCCGTGCGCACGCTGCCGCAGGCGACGGTGCACAGCGTGCCGTTGCCGGCCACGGTCGCCGAGCACGACGCGGCGCTGGGGCGGCACGTGCGGCACGAGGAACGACGGCAGTGGCGACGGCTGGCCGAGCTCGGTGAGCTCGTCGTCGCCGACGACCTGCTCGCCGGTCTGGCCGCGCTGCGCGAGACCGACCCCGAGGCCGCCGCGGACCGGCTCGAGGAGCTCGTCACCGAACTCGCCGAGGTCGACGACGCGCACCCGCACGCCGCCCGTCGCCGCCGCCCGTGGCGCGGGGCGTCGGGGCGCACGCTGTCCGAGGTGCTGTGGACGACACCGCCGGGCGGGGTGCAGCTGTCCGGGCTGCGCGTCGACGGCGAGCTGGTCGCCTACACGTTCTGCCTGGCCGGTCCCACGGCCCTGCACGGGTACGTGCAGTCCTACCGGCGCCGCTACGCCGCGACGGGGCCGGGCACCTTGCTGCTGCTGCGCCTGCGCCGTCGGGCGATCCTGTCCGGGTACCGCGAGCTGGACCTGCTGCGCGGTGACGAGGCCTACAAGCGGCGGCTGGAACCGCTGGCCCGGCAGACGGTGCGCCTGCAGCTGGCTCCGGCCTCCCGGGAGCTGGTGCCCGGGCTCGTCGACCGCGTCAGCCTCTTCCGCCGCGCCTACCGCGACGAACTGCACCGCCGCGAGCGTCTCGGCCGCGGGTTCGACGCCGTCTCGGGGGCGGCCGAACGCCTGCGCGACGAGGTGGCCCGCCGCCGGGCGGCGCTGCCGGCGCCGCCGCGGGTGCGGCCGCTGAGCCGCCTGCTGCGACGCCGGCGCTGAGCCGGACGGTGCTCAGGCGTCGAGCTCGGCGCGCGTCGGGGGGTTCGCCCCGGCCCGCGAGCAGGTGATGGACGCCGAGCGGATGGCCGTGGCCACGATCGACTCCAGGGTGCCCAGGCCGAGGTGACGCAGTCGCGGCAGTCCCCGGCCTCCGAGCAGGTCGTGCTCGGCCAGGGCGTGCAGCAGCCCGGACATGAACGCGTCGCCGGCGCCGACGGTGTCGACGACCTCGATGCGCGGCGCCGGGACGTGCAGCGTGCCGGCGCCGGAGACGGCGACGGCCCCCGCGCTGCCGCGGGTCACCACGACCAGCGCCGGGCCCCGCGCCTGCCACCGGTAGGCGACGGCCTCGACGTCCTCGCCGGGCAGCAGCCAGGCCAGGTCCTCGTCGGAGGCCTTGACGACGTCGGCCGCCTCGACGAACTGCTCGACGCGGGCCAGGGCCTGCTCGCGGTCGGCGAAGAACGCCGGCCGCACGTTGGGGTCGTAGCTCGTCGTCGCGCGGCCCCGCACCGAGCGCAGCAGGCTCAGGGCGGTGTCCGCCCCGGGGGGGACGGCCGCGCCGATCGACCCGGTGTGCACGAGCGTGACGTCGTCGCCGAGCGTGACCTCCGGCACCCGCCAGACCAGGTCGAAGTCGTAGGTCGCCTTGCCCTCGGCGTCGATCTCGGCCCGCGCCACCGGGGTCGGGTCACCGTCGACGGCGCCCGGGAGCAACTGCACGGCACCGGATTCCAGGTGCGCGCGCAGCAGCTTGCCGTGGTCGTCGTCGCCCAGGCGGGTCAGCAGCCCGACGTCGTGCCCGAGCCGGCCCAGGCCGTAGGCGACGTTGAGCGGGGACCCGCCGGGGTGTTCGGTGGTGGCGTCGGAGGCGTCCGAGCCCGCCCGGTGGACGACGTCGACGAGGGCCTCGCCGACGACGACCGCTCGCGACCCCGGCAGCGCGCCCGTCATCAGCGGGGGCCGGTGAAGTCGATCGCGGAGTAGGCGCGCAGCTTGGACAGGCGGTGCTCGCTGTCGACCTTGCGGATGGTGCCGGACTTGCTGCGCATCACGATGCTGGAGGTGCTGATGGTGTCGCCGCGGTAGCGCACGCCGTCGACCAGCTCGCCGTCGGTGATGCCGGTGACGACGAAGTAGACGTTGTCGGAGGCCACCAGGGTCTTGGTGTCCAGGACGGCGTCCAGGTCGTGACCGGCGTCGATCGCCTTCTGCTTCTCGTCGTCGTCGCGGGGGGCCAGCCGGCCCTGGATGGCGCCGCCCAGGCAGTGCATGGCGCAGGCGGTGATGATGCCCTCGGGGGTGCCGCCGATGCCCAGCAGCAGGTCCACGCCGGTGCCCTCGCGGGCGGCCATCACCGCACCGGCCACGTCGCCGTCGGAGATGAACTTGATGCGGGCGCCGGCCTCGCGGACCTCGTCGGCCAGCTTGGCGTGGCGGGGGCGGTCCAGGATGCAGACGGTGATGTCCTCCACCCAGCGGTTCTTGGCCTTGGCCAGGCGGCGGATGTTCTCGCGCACCGGTAGGCGGATGTCGACGACGTCGGCGGCCTCGGGGCCCACGGCCAGCTTGTCCATGTAGAACACCGCCGAGGGGTCGTACATGGTGCCGCGTTCGGCCACGGCCAGGACGGCGACGGCGTTGGGCATGCCGCGGGCGGTCAGGGTGGTGCCGTCGATGGGGTCGACGGCGACGTCGCACTCGGCGCCGGTGCCGTCGCCCACGCGTTCGCCGTTGTAGAGCATCGGGGCGTTGTCCTTCTCGCCCTCGCCGATGACGACGGTGCCGTTCATGGAGACGGTGCCGATGAGGGTGCGCATGGCGTTGACGGCCGCGCCGTCGGCCTTGTTCTTGTCCCCGCGCCCGACCCAGCGGCCGCCGGCCATGGCGGCGGCCTCGGTGACGCGGACGAGTTCCATCGCGAGGTTGCGGTCGGGGGCCTCGGTGCCGACGGCCAGCGACGGGGGGAGCGCGGTGTTCTGGGACATGGTGGGGGCCTCCTGGAGCCAGCTGACCTTCGGGACCGGTACCGGGCGGATCACCGGGCGACGCACGTCGTCGGCTGCCGATGCTATCCGTCACCATGGGGGCGTGAGCACGACCGGTCGTCCGCCGCAGCCCGCCCCCACCGACAGCGGGGAGGACCCCCGCGGTGTGCCCCGGCAGCGGCACTCGGGCGGCAACGTCCAGTCCATGATCATCTCGATGGCCGTGATCCTGGCCATGGTGGCCGTCGTCGTCTGGCTGCTGCCGCGGCCCAACGCGATCGAGCAGCCGGCCGTCGACGTCGCCAACGCCGCCGAGGGCGCGCGCTCGCAGCTGTCCTTCGAACCCGTCGTGCCCGTCGGCGTGGAGGAGTGGACCGCGACGTCGGCCAACGTCAACCGCTCCACCGACGGCGTCGTCACCTGGCACGTCGGGTACCGCACCGACGAGGGGAAGTTCCTGGCCCTCGAGGTCGCGCGCGACACCACGCCGACGTGGCTGCGGGCGCAGACCCAGAGCGGCGACGACGACGGCGAGGCGACGATCGGGGACGGCACCTGGCAGCGGTACCTGCAGGAGGACCGTGCCCGCTACAGCCTGGCCCGCACCCAGGACGACGTGACCGTGCTCGTCACGGGCGAGGGCGGCTACCCGCTGCTGACCGAGCTGGTCACCGCGGCCGAGGCCGGCTGGGAGCAGGCCGGCACGCCCTGGGGCGCCGCCGCCGGAAGTGCCTGATCGAGCACTCTCGTGGTCGAGCGCGGGCGGATCAGCCGTCGGTGTCGGCGGCCTCGTCCCCGCCGGCGGCGTCCAGGCGGGCACGGGCACCGTCCAGCCACTGCTGGCAGCGGTCGGCGAGGGCCTCGCCGCGTTCCCACAGCGCCAGGGCCTCCTCCAGGCCGGTCCCGCCGGCTTCCAGCCGGCGCACCACGTCGACGAGTTCGTCGCGGGCCTGCTCGTAGGTCAGTTCACTGGGGGCGGCGTCGTCGGGCACCGGAAGAACCTACCCAGCGTCCCCGGCGACCGCCGCGACCTCCCCGTCGGCCAGCCGGATCCGCAGCCGGGTGCCGGCGGGGGCGTCCTGGGGGGTCCGCACCAGCGCGCCGTCCGGCCGCTGCACGACGGCGTACCCGCGCAGCAGCGTCGAGCGGGGCGACAGCGCGCGCACGCTGGTGCGCAGGTGGTCGACGTCGACGCGGGCCCGGTCCAGGCGGTGCTCCAGGGAACGCCGGGCGCGGTCGCGGGCGGCGGTGACCTCGGCGGCCCGGGTGTCGACCAGCACGTGCGGGGCGGCCAGCACCGGCCGGCTGCGCAGCGCGGCCAGCGCGTGCTCCTCCCGCTCGAGCCGGGCCACGGCCCCGCGCCGGGCCCGTGCGCGCAGCTGCCGCACCCCGGCCAGCTCCTCGGCCACGTCGGGCACGACCAGCCGGGCCGCGTCGGTCGGGGTCGAGGCGCGCACGTCGGCGACCAGGTCCAGCAGCGGGGAGTCGACCTCGTGCCCGATGGCCGACACGACGGGCGTGCGGGCCGCGGCCACGGCACGCACCAGCGTCTCGTTGCTGAAGGGCAGCAGGTCCTCGACGCTGCCGCCGCCGCGGGCGACGACCACGACCTCGACGTGCGGGTCCGCGTCCAGCTCGGCCAGCGCCTGGCTCACCTCCGTCACCGCGTTCGGGCCCTGGACGGCGACCTCGCGGATCTCGAAGCGCACTGCGGGCCAGCGCGACCGCGCGTTCTCCACGACGTCCCGCTCGGCGGCTGAGGCGCGGCCGCAGACCAGGCCGACGGTGTGGGGCAGGAACGGCAGCTCCTTCTTGCGGGAGGAGTCGAACAGCCCCTCGCTGCGCAGCACGCGCTTGAGGTGCTCCAGCCGGGCCAGCAGCTCCCCGACGCCGACGGGGCGCACGTCGTCGGCGGCCAGGCTCAGCGAACCGCGCTTGGCGAAGAACTCCGGCTTGGCGTGCACGACGACGCGGGTCCCGTGGGCCAGACCGTCCGGCAGGGCCTCGCGCAACCGGCCCAGCACCCGGCGCGCGATCGTGACCGGCATCGACATGTCGGTGTCGGCGTCGCGCAGGGTGACGAAGACGACGGAGGAGCCGGGCCGGTCGTTGACCTGGACGACCTGCCCCTCGACCCACGTCCAGGGCATCCTGGCGATGTAGGCGTCCATCTTCGCCGCCAGCAGCCGCACGGGCCACGGGTTCTCCGCCGTCGTCTCCCCGGCGGTGGTGGGGCGGCGGCGGGGTGCGGGTTCGGCGGCGGGCACGTCCTCATCCTGTCAGCGGAACCCCCACGGAAGGCCCACGGGCGGGACACGTCCGGCGACTTACCATGGGGCCGTGACCCAGAGCCTGACCGAACCCCTCCAGGACGACTGCAACGACGCCTCGACCCTGGCGGCGGCGGGCGAGCGGCCGGTCTGGGACGGCGGCAAGCGGGTCCTGCTGGCGGCCCCGCGCGGCTACTGCGCCGGCGTCGACCGCGCCGTCGTCGCGGTGGAGAAGGCCCTGGACCTGTACGGGGCCCCGGTGTACGTGCGCAAGGAGATCGTCCACAACAAGCACGTCGTGCGGACCCTGCAGGAACGCGGCGCGGTCTTCGTCGACGAGACCGACGCGGTGCCCGAGGGGGCGCACCTCGTCTTCTCCGCGCACGGCGTGAGCCCCGCGGTGCGCGAGGCCGCCAGGGCGCGCTCGCTGCAGACCATCGACGCCACCTGCCCGCTGGTCACCAAGGTGCACAAGGAGGCCGTCCGCTTCGCCAGGCAGGACGCCGAGATCCTGCTCATCGGCCACACCGGCCACGAGGAGGTCGAGGGCACCGCGGGCGAGGCGCCCGACCACATCACCATCGTCGACAACCCCGACGTCGCCGACACCATCGAGGTCAAGGACCCCGACAACCTCGTCTGGCTGTCCCAGACGACGCTGAGCGTGGACGAGACGATGGAGACCGTGCGCCGGCTGCGGCAGCGGTTCCCGAACCTGCAGGACCCGCCCAGCGACGACATCTGCTACGCCACCTCCAACCGCCAGGTCGCGGTGAAGAAGATCGCCCCCGAGGCCGACCTCGTCGTCGTCGTCGGCTCGGCCAACTCCTCGAACTCGGTGCGTCTGGTCGAGGTGGCCCTGGACGCCGGGGCCGGTGCGGCGCACCGCGTCGACGGCGCCCACGAGATCGACGAGGCCTGGTTCGAGGGGGTCACCACCGTGGGGGTCACCTCCGGCGCCTCGGTGCCCGAGGTGCTCGTCGAGCAGGTCGTCGCCTTCCTGGCCGAGCGCGGCTACGGGCAGGTCGAGGAGGTCACCACGGCGCAGGAGGACCTGACGTTCTCCCTGCCCACGGACCTGCGCCGCGACCTCAAGGCGGGCAACCGCCGGTCGCTGCCCGTGACTCCCGTCTGAGCGGCAGCGCTCCTCCACCTCCTCCGGCGGTTCCGGAGCCGTCCCCGGCCGCCCGGCACCGGTCGGGCGCCAGCGTGCGCCCCGGTGGCGGTGCGTCGTCCCGTCGCGCCGTCCGGCTGGACCCCGGGCGGCGCCGGCCTGCGCCCGCCCGCGGGCCGGGGCGTCGGTGCCCCGGGCGGTGCCTGCGCCCGCGATCCCGTTGAGCGGCGCACCACTCCACCTGCGGCGCAACCGGTCGACCCGCTGGACGCGAGGGGCCGCAGGGTGCTCGCCGGCCCGACGCACCCTCCTCGGTCGTGCGCGGGTCCCTGCGGGACGGGCTGCTCGCGCCGCTACAGTGACGCCACGTGAGAGTTGACCCGGCGTGATGTGAGGGGGGCGTCGTGGGACACGACAGCCAGAGCGGGATCCGGCACGGGGTGGGGCCGGCCGAGGCGGCGTCGACGGCGCCGCTGGCGACGTTGATCCGGGAGGACTTCGAGCGGCACTCGCGCTCGCTGGTCCACCCCGGGCTGCACGCGCTCGTGGTCCACCGGATCGGGCACTGGGGGCTGTCGCAGCCCGCGCCGGTCCGCAAGGCCGTCAAGGTCGCGCACCGGCTGGTGAACCGGCTGGTCATCCAGAACCTGTACGGCACCGAGATCGCCGACGAGGCGGTCATCGGGCGCAGGGTCGCCATCGGGCACCACCAGGCGGTGCAGATCCCGGCCTTCGCGGTGATCGGCGACGGGGCCACGCTGCGCTCGGGGGTGACGATCGGCTTCGCCAACGCGCAGGAGACCCGGCGCGAGGCCGTGCCGCACATCGGCCGGGACGTGGCCATCGGGACGGGGGCCGTGCTCGTCGGGCCGATCACCGTCGGCGACGGCGCCTCGATCGGCCCGAACGCCAACGTGAGCGTGGACGTGCCGGCCGGGGCCACCGCCTTCGCGCCGCCCGCGCGGATCTTCAAGCCCCAGCCGTCGACCCGGACCGTCACCGACGCGTCCGTGTCCTGACCGGCGACGCACGAGGGGGGGAACGCGATGAGCGCGAACGAGTTGGCGCAGGCGCTGGCGGCGGTGGGGGCCACCCCGGTCCCCGCGCCGCGCGCCTGCCTGGACCTCGCCAAGGCCCACCGGGCCGCCGGTGACGCACGGCGCGCGGTGGGGTGGGCCTTCGCCGCCGCCGACGCCGCCGCCACCGGGGCGGGGGCGGACTTCGCGACCTGGCTGGGGGCCAGCCGGGTCTGGGAGACGGTCCGGGCCGAGCTGCCGCCGGCGCCGCGCACGGCCAGGATCGCCGTCCTGGGCAGCTACACCACGACCCAGTTCAGCCAGCTGCTGCCGCTGGCCTGCGCACGGGCCGGGATCGACGTCGAGGTCTACGAGTGCGGGTACGGCCTGTACCGCACCGAACTGCTCGACCCGGCCAGCGGTCTGCACGCCTTCGCCCCCGACGTCGTGGTGCTCGCCGTCGACGCGGCCGCCGTCGACCTGCCCGAGCACAGCGACGACCCCGAGGCCGCCGTCGAGGCCGAACTCGCCCGGTGGACCTCGCTGTGGGACCTGGCGACCCACCGGTTCGGCGCACGGGTGGTCCAGCACGGCTTCGTCCTGCCGCCCGACGTCCCGCTCGGTCACCTGAGCGCACGGACCCCGGGGTCGCGGCAGGCGATGCTGCAGCGCCTGCTGGCCCGTCTGGGCGAGGCCGCCGGAGCGTCGGTCGCCGTCGTGGACTGCGAACGCCTGGCCGGGACCGTGGGCAAGCGCAACTGGACCGACCCCCGGTACGTGCACGCCGCCAAGCAGTCCGTCGCCCTCGGCTGCGTGCCCCTGCTGGCCCGGCACACCGCGGCCGTCCTGGCCGCGCAGCTGGGCCGGTCCCGCAAGTGCCTCGTGCTCGACCTGGACAACACCCTGTGGGGCGGGGTGCTCGGCGAGGTCGGACCGCACGGCATCGAGATCGGCCACGGCGCTCGCGGGGAGGCGTTCAGCGCCTTCCAGCGGTACGTGCTGGCCCTGAAGGACAAGGGCGTCGTGCTGGCGGTGAGCTCCAAGAACGACGAGGCGCACGTGCGCGAGGCGTTCGAGCAGAACCCCGACATGCTGCTGGCGCTGGACGACTTCGCCGTCGTGAAGGCGAACTGGGAGGACAAACCCGCTGCGGTGCGGGACATCGCGCGCACCCTGGGGATCGGCGAGGATGCCCTGGTGTTCGTCGACGACAACCCGGCCGAACGCGAGGCCGTGCGTGAACTCGTCCCCGACGTCGACGTCGTGCCCCTGCCGCCCGAACCCGCGGCGTACGTGGCGACGCTGGCGGCCTACCCCTTCTTCGAGACGGACGCGCTGACGGCCGAGGACACGGCGCGCACGGCCCAGTACCGGGCGCGGGCCCAGGCCGTGGCCGCGCAGGACTCGGCCGGCAGCCTGCAGGAGTACCTGGCCTCGCTCGGCATGCGGGCCGAGGTCAGCGCCCTGGGGCCGGCGAACACCGCCCGCGTCGCCCAGCTGCTGGGCAAGACCAACCAGTTCAACCTCACGACCCGCCGGCACTCGCCGGCCGACGTCGAGGCCATGGCGCTGGACCCGGCGTGGACCTCGGTCGTGGTGCGCCTGCGCGACCGGTTCGCCGACCACGGGATCGTCGCGGTGGCGCTGGCGCGCCGGGACGGTGAGGTGCTGGACGTCGACAGCTGGCTCATGAGCTGCCGGGTCATCGGCCGGACCCTGGAGGACGAGGTGTTCGGTCTCCTGGTGCGGGCGGCCGAGGCCGCGGGCTGCACGGCGCTGCGGGGGACGTACGTGCCCAGCGCCAAGAACTCCCAGGTCGCCGGGCTCTACGAGCGGCTGGGGTTCACCCGCACGAGCGCGGACGAGGACGGCACGACGCGCTGGGAGCTGGCGTTGCCGGCGACCGTGACCACACCTGGGCTGGTCGCGGTGGAAGAGGTCCGCACGGACCACGACGAGAAGGTGGGGGTGGCGTCGTGAGCGACGTCGACGAGCGCATGGTCCAGGTCTTCCGCGAGGTGCTCGGCCGGGAGGACGTGCAGCTGGAGGACCGCACGACGGCCGCGGACGTGCCGGGCTGGGACTCCCTGGCGCACATCAACATCATGTACTCGCTCGAGGCGGAGTTCGGCGTCCGGTTCAGCGACGAGCAGCTGACCTCCTTCCAGGACGTGGGCGAGCTGCGGCGCTTCCTGGCCAGCGAAGCGGGCTGAAGGTAGCGGGTAAGCTCCCGTACCCGTGGCTCTCACCATCGGCATCGTCGGCCTGCCCAACGTCGGCAAGTCCACGCTCTTCAACGCCCTGACCAAGAACGACGCGCTGGCGGCGAACTACCCGTTCGCCACGATCGAGCCGAACGTCGGGGTGGTGGCACTGCCCGATCCGCGGCTGGACCAGCTCGCCGGGCTGTTCTCGAGCGAGAAGACGGTGCCCGCGACGGTGTCCTTCGTGGACATCGCCGGGATCGTCAAGGGCGCCAGCGAGGGGGAGGGGCTGGGCAACAAGTTCCTGGCCAACATCCGCGAGGCCGACGCCATCTGCCAGGTGACGCGCGCCTTCGCCGACCCCGACGTCGTGCACGTCGCCGGTGCGGTCGACCCGGCCGACGACATCGCCACGGTGCACACCGAGCTCGTCCTGGCCGACATGCAGACCCTCGAGCGCGCGGTCCCGCGGCTGGAGAAGGAGGTCAAGGGCAAGAAGGCCGACCCGGCCGTGCTCAAGGCCGCGCAGGCCGCGCAGGCGGTCCTGGACTCCGGCCGCACCCTGTACGCGGCGACGAAGGCCGACGACGTCGACCTGCCGCTGCTCAAGGAGCTGGGCCTGCTGACGACCAAGCCCTTCCTGTACGTCTTCAACGTCGACGAGACCGTCCTGGGCGACGCGGCGCGGATGGCCGAGCTGCGCGAGCTCGTCGCCCCGGCCGAGGCCGTCTTCCTCGACGCCAAGCTGGAGTCGGAACTGGCCGAGCTGTCGCCCGAGGAGGCCGCCGAGCTGCTGGAGTCGGTCGGGCAGACCGAGTCCGGGCTGGACCAGCTGGCCCGGGTGGGCTTCGACACGCTGGGCCTGCAGACGTACCTGACGGCCGGCCCGAAGGAGTCGCGCGCCTGGACCATCCACCGCGGCTGGACCGCCCCGCAGGCCGCCGGGGTCATCCACACCGACTTCCAGCGCGGGTTCATCAAGGCCGAGGTCGTCTCCTTCGACGACCTGCTGGCCGCCGGGTCGATGGCCGAGGCCAAGGCCGCCGGCAAGGTGCGCATCGAGGGCAAGGAGTACGTCATGGCCGACGGCGACGTCGTGGAGTTCCGCTTCAACGTCTGAGTCGGTCCGCGGCGACCCGGAGCCGCCCGTGCGAAACGTGCGTGGAACACGGCCGACTCCCGCTGGAAACGATCGGGTCTCGATCGGATGACGGGTCGGCCCGGGTGCTGGGCAGATCGGGTGTCCTGCGGGATGCTGCGCAGGCGGTGGGGTCGACGGAGCCCCCACCGCTTCCCGCGTCCGGCCCCGTCCGTGCCCGCTTCCGCGCGAGACCGCAACCACATCGTTACCTGCAGCCGTCGATCCGGGACGCAGGGCTCCTGACCTGGGACGTTGCCCGCCGCGGTGCTCGCCCAGCGTGCGCGCCCGGGTGCGGAGCGCGTCCGCGCGGGGGACACTGGCACGACCCCTGCGCGTGCGGGTGGCCGCCGCTGCCCGCGGGCGTCAGGAATGGCGTTGACCGAGTGTTAACGTGCTTTCCGACCTTTTGGAGTGGACATCCTGCGCGTCAGGAGTCACCACGGCTGGGCAACGTGCCCACACCATGCTCGCGAGGAGGAGTTCCACCTTGAGCAGTTTCGAGAAGGACGACGCCCGGAAGCCCGGTCAGCGGGTCGGCGTCGTCGCCGGCGGCCCCGTCCTGACGCGCCGCAACGGCCTGAAGGGCGCCCTGGGCATCGCCGCCCTGTCGACCCTGGCCGCCTGCGGCAGCGACGACGACGGTGACTCGGGCAACGGCGGCACCGGTGGAGGCACCGGCGGCGACGTCGTCGTCAACGGCACCGAGCCGCAGAACCCGCTGGTCCCGACCAACACCAACGAGGTCGGCGGCGGGCGTCTCCTCGACTCCCTCTGGGCGGGCCTCGTCTACTACCAGGCCGACGGCACCCCCGAGAACGACGTCGCCGAGTCCATCGAGACCACCGACGCGCAGAACTACACCATCAAGATCAAGGCCGGCCAGACGTTCTCGGACGGCACCCCGGTCACCGCGCAGTCCTTCGTCGACGCGTGGAACTACGGCGCCCTGGGCACCAACGCCCAGCTGTCCAGCTACTTCTTCGAGCCGATCGCCGGCTTCGACCAGGTCCAGGCCGACCCGCCGGCCGCGCAGACCATGTCCGGCCTGGCCGTCGTCGACGACACGACCTTCACCGTCGCGCTGGTCCAGCCCGAGTCCGACTTCCCGCTGCGCCTGGGCTACTCGGCCTTCTACCCGCTGCCGGCCAGCGCGTACGACGACATCGCCGCCTACGGCGAGAACCCGATCGGCAACGGCCCGTACAAGCTGTCCGCCGAGGGCGCCTGGCAGCACAACGTCCGGATCGACCTGGTGCCCAACGACACCTACGACGGTCCGCGCAAGGCGCAGAACGACAGCCTGGCGTTCGTCTTCTACGAGACCTACGACGCGGCCTACTCGGACCTGCAGTCGGGCAACCTCGACGTGCTGGACAACATCCCCAGCTCGGCGCTGGCGACCTTCACCGACGACCTCGGTGACCGCGCGGTCAACCAGCCCGCGGCCATCTTCCAGTCGTTCTGCATCCCCGAGACGCTGCCGGGCTTCGGCGGCGAGGAGGGCAAGCTGCGTCGTCAGGCGCTGTCCTACGCGATCAACCGCGACCAGATCTGCGAGGTCGTCTTCAGCGACACCCGCACCCCGGCCAAGGACTTCACCTCCCCGGTCATCGCGGGCTACTCCGAGACGGTCGAGGGCAACGAGGTCCTGTCCTACGACGAGGCCAAGGCCAAGCAGCTGTGGGAGCAGGCCAACGCCATCGCCCCGTGGAACGGCAGCACCTTCACCATCGCCTACAACACCGACGGTGACCACCAGTCCTGGGTCGACGCCGTGACCGCGAGCATCCGCCAGGTCCTGGGCATCCAGGCCGAGGGTGCGCCGTACCCGACCTTCGCCCAGATCCGCACGGAGATCACCAACCGGACGATCACCGGGGCCTTCCGCACCGGCTGGCAGGCCGACTACCCGGGCCTGTACAACTTCCTCGCGCCGCTGTACGCGACGGGGGCGGGCTCCAACGACGGTGACTACTCCAACCCGGAGTTCGACGCCCTGCTGACCCAGGCCGCCGGCACCACCGACCAGGACCAGGCGAACCAGATCCTGCAGCAGGCGCAGACGATCCTGTTCTCCGACCTCCCGGTCATCCCGCTGTGGTACTCCAACGCCAGCGGCGGGTACGGCGAGGCGGCGAGCAACGTCGCCTTCGGCTGGAACAGCGTCCCGCTGTACTACCAGGTCACCAAGTCCTGATGTGACGCATCGGGGGTGGGTCGGAGCACCGGCCCACCCCCGTTCGCGCGTGCGGACCCAGCCGGCCCTCGCGCGGAACCGAGGCAAGAGAACAGGGGCCGGACGGCTACGGAAGGCCGGATCCGGCGAGGAGGCTCGTGATGGGTTGGTACATCGGGCGCCGTCTGCTGCAGATGGTGCCCGTCTTCTTCGGAGCGACGCTCCTCATCTACGCACTGGTGTTCCTGCTGCCCGGTGACCCGATCCTCGCGTTGTTCGGCGACCGGCCGGTGAGCGAGACCGCCTACGCGACGCTGACCGAGCAGTACAACCTCGACGAGCCGTTCATCGTGCAGTACCTGCTCTTCATCAAGGGCATCTTCACCCTGGACTTCGGGACGTCGTTCTCCGGGCAGCCGGTCATCGACCAGATCGGCCGGGCCTTCCCCGTGACGATCCAGCTGGCCCTGGTCGCCCTGACCATCGAGGCGGTGTTCGGCATCGCCTTCGGCTTCATCGCCGGCCTGCGCCGCGGCGGGGTCTTCGACTCCACCGTGCTGTTCGCCAGCCTCGTCGTCATCGGCATCCCGGTGTTCGTGCTCGGCTTCGTGGGCCGGTACCTCGTCGGGGAGAAGTGGGGGATCGTGCGGCCCACGGTCGGCAGCGACCCGGGCCTGACCGACCTGATCCTGCCCGGCGCGGTGCTCGGCGCGCTGTCGTTCGCCTACGTGCTGCGGCTCACGCGCAACTCCGTGGCCGAGGGGCTGTCGGCCGACCACGTGCGGACCGCCACGGCCAAGGGCCTGTCCCGGCCGCGCGTCATGACCGTGCACGTGCTGCGCAACTCCCTCATCCCCGTCGTGACCTTCCTCGGCACCGACCTCGGCGCGCTCATGGGCGGCGCCGTCGTGACCGAGGGCATCTTCAACGTGCCGGGGGTGGGCAACCTGCTGTACCAGTCCGTCGTCCGGCAGGAGGGGCCGACCGTCGTGTCGGTCGTGACGATCCTGGTGCTGGTCTACCTGGTCGCCAACCTCGTCGTCGACCTCCTCTACGCCGTCCTGGACCCGAGGATCCGCTATGTCTGAGAACTCCACGGGCGGTACCGCGGTGCGGCCCGGTCAGGAACACTTCGTCGCCCCGCTGGAGGAGACGCCGCTGGCGGCGGTCGACGCCGTCGACGACAGCGCGCCCTCGGGCGGATTGTTCTCCGACGCCTGGAAGCAGCTGCGCAAGCGGCCGATGTTCATCGTGCCGTGCCTGATCATCCTGCTGATCGCGGTCGTCTCGCTGTTCCCCTCGTGGTTCACCTCGCAGGACCCCCGGTTCGTGGACCTGTCCGTCGCCCTGGACCCGCCCTCGGCCGAGCACCCGCTGGGCGTGACCCGCGCCGGCACCGACGTCTACGCGCGCCTGGTGCACGGCGCCCGCGCCTCGGTCTCGGTCGGCCTGCTCACCACGGCCATCGTCGTGCTCGTCGGCGGCGTCGTCGGCGCCCTGGCCGGCTTCTTCGGCGGCTGGCTGGACGCCCTGCTGTCGCGCGTGGTGGACATCTTCTTCGCGCTGCCGCTCATCCTGGGCGCCATCGTCCTGCTGCAGACCCTCAACGGCCGCAACGTGCTGACCGTGGCCGTCACGCTGGCGCTGTTCGGCTGGCCGCAGGTGGCCCGCATCATGCGCAGCTCCGTGCTGCAGGTCCGCAGCGCCGAGTACGTGACGGCCGCCAAGTCCCTCGGCCTGGGGCGGACGGGCACGCTGGTGCGCCACGTCATCCCCAACGCGATCGGGCCGGTCATCGTCGTGGCCACCATCTCGCTGGGCACGTTCATCGCGGCCGAGGCGACGCTGTCCTTCCTGGGGCTGGGCCTGCCGCCGAACATCGTGTCCTGGGGCGGTGACATCGCCCAGGCCCAGCAGGTCCTGCGCACCGACCCGTGGATCCTGCTGTGGCCGGGTCTGGGGCTGTCGCTGACGGTCCTGTCCTTCCTCATGCTCGGCGACGCCCTGCGCGACGCCCTCGACCCGAAGGGCCGCACCCGATGAGCACGCCCACCAACTCCCCGGTCGACCGGTCCAAGCCGCTGCTGCAGGTCGAGGACCTGCACGTCGACTTCCGCTCCGGCGGTCGCGACGTGCACGCCGTGCGCGGGGCCAGCTTCACCGTCTACCCCGGCCAGACCGTCGCGATCGTCGGCGAGTCCGGCTCGGGCAAGTCCACCTCGGCGATGGCCGTCATCGGGCTGCTGCCCGGGACCGGCAAGGTCGTCGGCGGGCGGGTGCTGTTCGACGGCAAGGACATCGCCCACGCCTCCAAGCGCGAGTACGTCGACCTGCGCGGCAAGCACATCGGCCTGGTCCCGCAGGACCCGATGTCGAACCTGAACCCGGTGTGGAACATCGGCTTCCAGGTCAAGGAGGCCATCGAGGCCAACGGCATCGCCAAGGGCGCGGCGGCCAGGAAGCGGGCCGTCGAGGTCCTCGGGGAGGCCGGGCTCGCGGACGCCGCCCGCCGGTACAAGCAGTACCCGCACGAGTTCTCCGGCGGCATGCGCCAGCGCGCGCTCATCGGCATCGGCCTGGCCTCCCGGCCGCGGCTGCTCATCGCCGACGAGCCGACGTCGGCGCTGGACGTGACGGTGCAGCGCGGGATCCTCGACCACCTGCAGTCGCTCACCGACGACCTGGGCACGGCCGTGCTGCTCATCACGCACGACCTCGGGCTGGCGGCCGAGCGGGCCGAGCACCTCGTGGTCATGTACAAGGGGCAGGTCGTGGAGTCCGGGCCGGCGCTGCAGATCCTGCAGTCCCCGCAGCACCCCTACACCCAGCGGCTCGTCTCGGCCGCCCCCTCGCTGGCCTCGCGGCGCATGCAGTCCGAGCACCGCGCGCAGATCGTGGAGCAGGCCGAGGCGCACGCCGTGCACGCCCACGAGGTCGTCGCCGAGCAGACCCCCGTGGCCCTGCCGGACGCGGTGACCGAGGACGTCATCGAGGTCCGCAACCTGTCCAAGGAGTTCGTCCTGCGCGGCGCCGGCCCGCGCGGGGAGAAGCTGCGCGCCGTCGACGACGTGAGCTTCTCGGTGCGGCGCGGCACGACCCTGGCCGTGGTCGGGGAGTCCGGATCGGGCAAGTCGACGGTGGCGCAGATGGTGCTCAACCTGCTGCCGGCCACCTCGGGGGAGGTGCGCTTCGACGGCGTCGACATCACGACGCTGAACCGGCAGCAGCAGTTCGCCTTCCGCCGCCGGGTGCAGCCGATCTTCCAGAACCCGTACGGCTCGCTGGACCCGAGCTGGAGCATCTTCCGCTCCGTGGAGGAACCGCTGCGGATCCACAAGGTCGGGGACGCCGCCAGCCGCGAGGCGCGGGTGCGCGACCTGCTCGACAAGGTGGCGCTGCCGCAGAGCTCGCTGCGGCGCTACCCCAACGAGCTGTCCGGCGGTCAGCGCCAACGCGTCGCCATCGCCCGTGCGCTGGCCCTGCAGCCCGAGGTCGTCGTGTGCGACGAGGCCGTCTCGGCCCTCGACGTGCTCGTGCAGGGGCAGATCCTGACGCTGCTGAACGACCTGCAGGCCGAACTGGGGCTGACCTACCTGTTCATCACCCACGACCTCGCCGTCGTGCGCGAGATCGCCGACGACGTCGTGGTGATGCAGAAGGGCAAGCTGGTCGAGCACGCCAGCGTCGACGACGTGTTCGACCGGCCGCAGCAGGAGTACACCCGCGCCCTGCTCGAGGCCATCCCCGGCGGCAGCATCCAGCTCGGGGCCTGACCCCCCCTGCGCCGACGTCCGGGGACACGCCCGGACGTCGGCGGGCTGGGCTGCGGCACAGCCGGTGTGCCGGTTACGGTGGTCGAATGCTGATCGCAGTCCTGGTCCTCGCCGTCGCCGTCGGGGTCGCTGTCGTCATCTGGCGCACCAGCCCCCGGCACCGGGTCGCCGTCGTGGCCCGCACCGACCACGGGACGCGGGCGCGCCTGGCGCGCGAGTCCGCCCGCACGCCCCACGAGTGAACCCACCGTGACGCGCCGGTGACCTGTGGTGCAGGTCACCCGCGCGTTCTTGTTGCAGGGTGAACCATCTCGAGGGCTGCGACGTTGCAGACTGGGAGAGATCGCCACCCGCCGTGGCGGTGCGAGACCACGACGGGAAGGACACCCCATGGCCCGGACCACCGACGAACCCTCGAGCGCGGGTGGTGCGCGCTCGGATCGGGCTGCGCGCGTCGCGGCCATGCAGAAGGCCGAACGCGCCCGCGCCGGTCGCCGTCGCGCGGCGCTCATCGCCGTTCCGACCGTCGTCGTGCTGGCCGTCGCCGGCGTCGTGACCGCCGTCTTCGTCAACCGCCCCGAACCGCCGTCGCTGGACGCGGTCACCACGGCCGACTACGAGGCCAGCGTCCACGTCACCGAACCGGTGACGTACGAGGAGACCCCGCCCATGGGCGGGCCGCACTACAGCGTCTGGCTCAACTGCGGGATCTACGACGCCCCCGTGCCGAACGAGAACGCGGTGCACAGCATGGAGCACGGCGCGGTCTGGATCACCTACCGGCCCGACCTGCCCGTCGAGCAGGTCGAGGAGCTCAAGGACGCCGTCAGCGGGCAGACGTACACCGTGCTGTCCCCGTACGAGGGACTGCCCTCGCCGATCGTGCTCTCGGCGTGGAACAACCAGCTCCCCGTCGAGTCCGCCGACGACCCGCGCATCGACGCCTTCCTGTCCAAGTTCGTCCAGGGTGCCCAGACGCCCGAACCCGGCGCGCTGTGCAGCAACGGCGTGGGGACCCCGACCGGCTGATGGCTGCCCTCTCGGCCCGGCGGGTGCTGCTGGGGGCGGTGGCCCTGCTGCTCGCCCTCGTCCTCGGCATCCTCGCCGGCCGCGCCCTGCCCACGGCCCCGGGGGAGAACTCCGTCGACGTCGGGTTCTCCCGCGACATGACCACCCACCACAGCCAGGCCGTCTCGATGGCCTACACGGCGATCCAGAACGCGCCGACCCCCGAGGTGCGCCAGCTCGCCGTCGACATCGCCTCCACCCAGGGCAACCAGATGGGCCGGATGCAGCAGCTGCTCATCTCCTGGGGCCAGCCCCTGTCCGGCGCCGGCACCCCGGTCATGGCCTGGATGGCCGGCACCGACCTGCACGCCCGGCACCTGGTCGAGCAGGAGCAGGAGGGCCGGATCATGCCGGGGATGGCCACGGCCGACGAACTGGCACGGCTGAACTCCGAGACGGGTCAGGTGTTCGAGGTCGACTTCCTGCAGCTGGTGCTGCGCCACCACGTCGGCGGCATCGAGATGGCGCAGTACGGCGCCGAGCACGCCACGACGAGCGAGGTCCGCGACCTGGCCTCGGCCATCGCCTCCAGCCAGCAGGGGGAGTCGGACCTGCTGCGGGACTACCTCGCCGCCCGGGGGGCCGAGCCCCTGCCGGACGAGGTCGCCCCGTGAGGCTGGTGGTGGGGGCGGCGATCGTCGACGACCTGGAGTCCCCGACGCGGCTGCTGGCCGCCCGCCGCAGCGCCCCGGCGGCGCTGGCGGGCAAGTGGGAACTGCCCGGCGGGAAGGTGGAGCCGGGGGAGGCGCCCGTCGAGGCCCTGCACCGCGAACTGCGCGAGGAACTGGGCGTGGCCGTCCGGCTCGGTGCGGAGGTCGTGCACCCCGGCGGCGCCTGGCCGCTGACGCCTGCGTTGGAGATGCGGGTGTGGTGGGCCGTCGTCGTCGAGGGCAGTCCCGAGCCGCTGGAGGACCACGACGAGCTGCGGTGGCTGCCGCGCGGTCGGTGGGGGTCCGTCGACTGGCTGCCCGGTGACGTCGCGCTGGTCGCGGCGATGGAGTCCGGCGCGCGGTAGCGCCGCGCCGCGAGCCCGCACCGCACCCACGCCGCACCGACGTGGGTGCGGCTCTGGGGGCGGCGGCGGACTCCGGAAGGAGCCCGGACGCGAAGACCCCCGGACCGACCGGTCCGGGGGCCTTCGTGCGCAGGGTTCCTCAGCGCGAGGGCTCGGCGCCGGGCGCCGGCGGAGTGGGGGCGATGGCGACCGGGATCGGGCTCTCCCACTCGGTGTCGGCCGCCGTGATGCGCGGGTCGCGGCGATCCCCGTGGCGACGCTTCGGCTGGGTCATCTTCGGGTCGTTCGCCAGGTCCTTGACCAGGGCCACGGCCATCAGCGCCATGATGACCAGGAACGGGGCGGCGGCGATGATCGTGATGTCCTGCAACGCTTCCAGGCCGCCGGCGAAGAACAGCACGATGGCGACCAGGCCCATCAGCCCGCCCCACAGCGCGGTCAGCCACTTCTGCGGCTCGTCGACGCCGTAGGAGCTCAGCGACCCCATGACGATGCTGGAGGCGTCGGCACCGGAGATGAAGAAGATGGCGACGAGCACCACGACGAGGATCGAGGTGAAACCGGCCCACGGGAACTGCTGCAGGAACGTGAACATCTGCGACTCCTGGTCCGCGATCCCCGCGATGTCGGCCCCGCCGGTGCCCTCGACGAACTTGCGCTGTAGGTCGATCGCGGCACCGCCCAGGACGGAGAACCAGATGAGGGAGACCAGCGTCGGGACGAGCATGACGCCGACGACGAACTCGCGGATGGTGCGGCCGCGGGAGATCTTGGCCAGGAACGCGCCGACGAACGGCGTCCAGGAGACCCACCAGGCCCAGTAGAAGAGCGTCCAGGCGCTCAGCCACTCGGTGCCGCCGAACGCGCCGGTGCGGGTCGCCATCTGCGGCAGGGCCGTCAGGTAGTTGCCCGCCGAGGCCGGGATCAGGTTCAGCATGAACACCGTCGGGCCCACGACGAAGAGGAAGAACAGCAGCAGCAGCGCCAGCACCATGTTGGTGTTGGACAGCCACTTGATGCCGCGCTCGATGCCGCTGATCGCCGAGACGACGAAGCAGACGGTCAGGACGGCGATGATGAGCACCTTGACGGTCGTCGAGTTCGCGACGCCGAAGACCTCGGTCAGGCCGCCGTTCATCTGCGCCGCGCCCAGGCCCAGGCTGACGGCCGAGCCGAACAGCGTGGCGAAGATCGCGAAGATGTCGATGACGCGGGCCGCGCCGCGTCCGCGCCGGCCGCGCAGCAGCGGGGCGAAGGCGGCGGAGAACCCGCCGACGCGCTCCTTGCGGTAGCTGGAGTAGGCCAGCGCCAGGCCGACGACGGCGTAGATCGCCCACGGGTGCAGGCCCCAGTGGAACAGCGAGTAGTTCATCGCCTCGCGCGCCGCGGCCTGCGAGCCGGCTCCGGCGTCGTTCTGCGGGACGGTCATGAGGTGCGTCACCGGCTCGGTCACGCCGTAGAACATCAGCCCGATGCCCATGCCGGCGGAGAACATCATCGCGATCCAGGACGCCCGCGAGTGCTCGGGACGGTCCTCGTCGCGACCCAGGCGGATGCGACCGAAGCGGCTGAAGGCCAGGACGAGGGCGAGGACCACGAAGCCGGTCGCGCCGAGCACGAAGGCCCAGCCGAAGTCACCGACGACGACCTCGAGGACGGCGTCCGCGCCGGCCTTCAGCTGGGTGGGCCACACGGCCCCCACGAGGAGGAAGACGACCACGACGCCGGCGGCGATCGCGAAGGTCTGCTTGTCGATCGGGGGACGCTCCACGCGGCCCAGGTCGCGGGCGCTGACGGCGCCCGCCGAAGGGGTGTTCGAAGGACTTGAAGGTGTGCTGGATCCGTGCTCAGGTGGTGCGGACATGTCTCCGAGGGTGGCACGAAATGACTACCCCGGGCCAACTGATGATGGTGCGAAAGCATCATCACGAGGACGTCCTCGCAGGTCAGCGTGGTGATTCGGGGTTCAAGGACCACTCGCGCGGACCGCGTCGGCGCGAGCGCGGATAGACTGTGGTGTCAACCCTCCACGCGACCCGCCCGACGCCCCGCGCCGGCGGTCGAGACTTCCGAGAGCGGATCGAGAACTCCATGCCCTTGAGCACCCGCGCCGACCTGCGCAACGTCGCGATCGTCGCCCACGTCGACCACGGCAAGACCACCCTCGTCGACGCGATGCTCTGGCAGTCCGGCGCCTTCCGGGCCAACGCCGACGTCGCCGACCGCGTCATGGACTCGGGCGACCTCGAACGCGAGAAGGGCATCACGATCCTCGCGAAGAACACCTCGGTCCGGTACGCCGGCCCGGGTGCTCCCGAGGGCGGCATGACGATCAACATCATCGACACCCCCGGCCACGCCGACTTCGGCGGTGAGGTCGAGCGCGGTCTGTCGATGGTCGACGGCGTCGTCCTGCTGGTGGACGCCTCCGAGGGTCCGCTGCCGCAGACCCGCTTCGTGCTGCGCAAGGCCCTGGCCGCGGGCATGCCCGTCGTCATCCTCGTCAACAAGGTCGACCGTCCCGACGCGCGCATCGCCGCGGTCGTGGAGGAGACCTACGACCTGCTGCTCGACCTGGCCGCCGACATCGAGGGCATCGACGCCGACAAGCTGCTCGAGGTGCCCGTCGTGTACGCCTCGGCCAAGAACGGCCGGGCGTCGCTGAACCAGCCCGAGGACGGCGGCCTGCCGGACTCCGAGGACCTCGTGCCGCTGTTCCAGACGATCCTGGACACCATCCCGGCGCCGACGTACGACCCCGAGACCCCGCTGCAGGCGCACGTCACCAACCTCGACGCCTCGCCGTTCCTGGGCCGCCTGGCGCTGCTGCGCGTCTTCTCCGGCGAGCTGGTCAAGGGTCAGCAGGTCGCGTGGTGCAAGCACGACGGCACCGTCCAGCGCGTGAAGATCACCGAGCTGCTGGTCACCGAGGCCGTCACCCGCGTGCCCGGCGAGAAGGCCGGCCCGGGCGACATCGTCGCCGTCGCCGGCATCGAGGACATCACCATCGGCGAGACCCTCGCCGACCCCGAGGACCCGCGGCCGCTGCCGCTGATCACCGTCGACGAGCCGGCGATCTCCATGGTCATCGGCACCAACACCTCCCCGATGGCCGGTCGCGTCAAGGGCGCCAAGGTCACCGCGCGCCTGGTCAAGGACCGTCTCGACTCCGAGCTGGTCGGCAACGTGTCGATCCGCGTGGTGCCGACCGAACGCCCGGACGCGTGGGAGGTGCAGGGCCGCGGTGAGCTGGCGCTGGCCATCCTCGTCGAGCAGATGCGCCGCGAGGGCTACGAGCTGACCGTCGGCAAGCCGCAGGTGGTCACCCGCCGCGACGAGAACGGCAAGCTGCTCGAGCCCTACGAGAACCTGACGATCGACTCCCCCGAGGAGTACCTGGGTGCGATCACCCAGCTGCTCGCCGCCCGCAAGGGCCGCATGGAGACGATGACCAACCACGGCACCGGCTGGGTGCGCATGGAGTTCTACGTCCCCTCCCGCGGGCTCATCGGCTTCCGCACCGAGTTCCTCACCGAGACCCGCGGCACCGGCATCGCGCACACCCTGTTCGCCAAGTACGACCAGTGGGCCGGCGACATCCGCACCCGCGCCTCGGGCTCGCTGGTGGCCGACCGCGCCGGTGCGGCGACGGGCTTCGCCATCGGCAACATCCAGGAGCGCGGCCAGCTCTTCATCGAGCCGACCACCGAGGTGTACGAGGGCATGATCGTCGGGGAGAACTCCCGCGCCGACGACATGGACGTCAACATCACCAAGGAGAAGAAGCTCACCAACATGCGCTCCTCCACCGGTGACGAGCTCGAGCGGCTCGTGCCGGCGAAGAAGCTCTCCCTGGAGCAGGCCCTGGAGTTCTGCCGCGAGGACGAGTGCGTCGAGGTGACCCCGGAGGCCGTGCGCATCCGCAAGGTCGTCCTGGAGGCCAACCAGCGCGCCAAGACGGCCTCGAAGGCC
This sequence comes from Kineococcus deserti, assembly GCF_050871945.1. Lineage (NCBI taxonomy): Bacteria > Bacillati > Actinomycetota > Actinomycetes > Kineosporiales > Kineosporiaceae > Kineococcus > Kineococcus deserti. Next base: position 32,866 of record NZ_JBJLSI010000031.1, read on the forward strand.
AAGAAGGGCTGACCCGGCCCGTTCCCGCGCGCAGCGCACCTCCCGCCTCCCGGACCAGGTCCGGAGGGCGGGAGGTGTGCTTCCGGCCGTTCGCGCGAGGATGGTGACCATGACCACGACTCCGCCCGAACCACCCGGACAGCCCGACGCCACGCCCGAGGGCGCGGCCGGAGCGGCGACGGTGGGACGCGACCCGCTGGAGATCGCCGCCGACGTCGTGGACGACGTCTCCCGCGAGCTGGACCCCGCCGAGCTGGCGGCCATGGACCACCTCGACCAGCCCCGGCGCGTGCTGTTCGTGCACGCCCACCCCGACGACGAGTCGATCGGCTCGGGCGCCACGATGGCCCGCTACGCCGACTCCGGCGCGACCGTGGTGCTGCTGACGGCCACCCGCGGTGAGCTCGGTGAGGTCATCCCGCCCGACCTCGCGCACCTGGACCCCGACGCCCTGGCCGAGCACCGCACGCACGAGCTCGCGACGGCCATGGAGGCCCTGGGGGTCGGCGAGCACCGGTTCCTCACCCGCCCCGACGGCTCCGGCTACCGCGATTCGGGCATGGTCTGGCTGGAGCCGGGACGCGCCGCGGCCGGTGACGACGTCGACCCCCGGGCGCTGGCCGCGGCCGATCCCGAGGAGGTCGCCGCCCGGATCGCCGAGGTGGTCCGCGAGGTCCGCCCGCAGGTCGTCGTCACCTACGAACCTGGCGGCGGGTACGGCCATCCCGACCACGTCCGGGTCCACGAGGCGACCACGCGGGCGCTGGTGCTGGCCGCCGGTGACCACCGGGACGGGTCGGTCCCGTGGCAGGTCGCCAAGGTCTACGAGATCGTCCAGCCCGAGGGACCCGTCCGGGCGGCGCTGCAGGCGTTCGTGGACGCCGGAGCCGAAGGGGCCGGGGCCGCGGACGGTCCGCTGCCGAGCGTCGTCGTCCCCGACGCGCAGGTCACGACGGCCGTCGACGGGACGGAGCAACTGCCCGCCAAGATCGCCGCCCTGCGGGCGCACGCCACCCAGATCAGCCTCGACCTCGACGCCGATCCGCCCGCGATGCGGCTGTCCAACGGTGTGCCGCAACCGATCTGGCCCGTCGAGCACTACCGGCTGGTGCACGGGGTCGTGAGCGGCCCCTTCGACGACGACGGCCGCGAGACCGACCTCTTCGCGGGGATCGCACCCACCTCCTGACCCGGGACGGCGTCGGCGGACGGTGTTCGCCTCGGCACGCTCGGTTGCGCCGGGCGGGTGAACGCGATCGTCCGAACGCGTCACGGTGGGTGGCCGCCGGTGTGCGGGCGGGGTTGGGTGGAACCACGTCCGGGACCCGCCGGACGGGATCCGAGAGGAGCGGTCCGTGGCCCACGTCCTGCGCGCCCCCGACCCGCGTCGCCCGTCCGCCCGTCCGCCCGCGCCCGCGCGCGCCGGCGTGAGGACCGGCAGGGACAGCGCCGACGTCGGCCGGGTGCGCGAGCGCAACCGCCGCCGGCGCACGCAGACGCTGCTGCTCGTGGTCCTGGCCGTGCTGCTCGTCGTCGACGTCCGGCTGGCGTTCGGGCTGCCGCTGCTGCCGTCCCTGCCGACGGTCGACCCGCTCTACCTCATGGTCGGCATCTTCTTCGCGCTGATGATCGCGCTGCTGCTCGGCCAGACGCTCCTGTCCGGCCGCTCCCCGCACGTGGTCTACCGGCCCGAGCAGATCGACGTCTCCCTGGACGACGTCAAGGGCCTGGACCCGGTGAAGGAGGACGTCGAGCGCAGCCTGGACCTGTTCCTGGCCGCGCGCACGTTCCGGCACCGCATGGGTGGCCGGCCGCGGCGCGGGCTGCTGTTCGAGGGCTCGCCGGGGACCGGCAAGACGCACATGGCCAAGGCGATGGCCCGCGAGGCCGGCGTTCCGTTCCTGTTCGTCTCCGCGACCAGCTTCCAGTCGATGTGGTACGGCGCCACGGCCCGCAAGCTGCGCTCGTACTTCAAGGCGCTGCGCAAGGCGGCCCGTCGCGAGGGCGGTGCCATCGGGTTCATCGAGGAGATCGACGCGATCGCCGGGGCGCGCGGCGGCATGAGCTCGATGACGGCGGCGCCCACGAGCTCGATCGTGGGCTGCGGCGGCCTGACCAACCTGCCGATGTCGCTGCCGACGACGGAACGCGCTGCGCTGCAGACCGAACGCCTCGCCTCCAGTGAGGGCGCGAGCGGCGTGGTCAACGAGCTCCTGGTGCAGATGCAGTCGTTCGACGAACCCTCGGGTTCCGAGAAGGTCCGCGGCTGGTTCGTCGACACCGCCAACCGGTTCCTGCCCGCGCACCGGCAGCTGAAGCGGCCCGTGACCGAACCCGTCGAGGTCCTCCTGGTGGCCGCCACCAACCGCGCCGACTCCCTGGACCCGGCGCTGCTGCGCCCGGGCCGGTTCGACCGCCGGATGAGCTTCGGGCTGCCCGACAAGGCCGGCCGTCGCGACCTCGTCGACCACTTCCTGGCCCGCAAGGCCCACGAGAGCGCCCTCGACGACGCCGAACGTCGCGACGCCCTGGCCGGCATCACCAACGGCTACTCGCCGGTGATGATCGAGAACCTGCTCGACGAGGCCCTCGTCAACGCCGTCCGCCGCGACGGCGACGGCATGAGCTGGGCCGACATCGAGCACGCCCGGCTGGTCACCGAGGTCGGCCTGGGGCAGCCGGTCGGCTACACCGAGCACGAGGCCCGGCTCATCGCCACCCACGAGGCCGGTCACGCCACGGTCGCCTGGCTCGTCGCCCCGCAGCGCCGGCTGGAGATCCTCACGATCGTCAAGCGCGCCAACGCCCTGGGCCTGCTGGCCCACGGCGACGCCGAGGACGTCTACACCCGCTCGCGCACCGAGCTGGCCGGCATGATCAAGATCGCCTTCGGTGGTCAGGTGGCCGAGGAGCTGTTCTTCGGCGACGTGTCCACGGGCCCGGCCGGGGACCTGCAGTCGGCCACCTCGGTCGCGGCGCAGATGGTGGGGTCGGCCGGCATGGCGGGCACGCTCGTGTCGTTCACGGCCGTGCAGCAGGGCGCGTTCGCCGACGGCAACCTCGTCGCCCGCGTCCTGGGCGACTCCGAGGGGCGCCGGCTGGTGGAGAACCTCCTGAGCGAGCAGAAGGAGTTCGTCCGCGAGCTCCTGGAGCGCAACCGGCACCTGGTCGCCGCGCTGCGCGACGCGCTGCTGGAACGGCACGAGCTCATCGGGCACGAGATCACCGACGTGCTGCAGGCGGCGAAGGCCGCCCACGAGCAGCCGCGGGTGATCGACCTGCGCGAGGGAGCCCCCGTCCGGGGGAACTGAGACTCGTCGCGGCCGGGACGGCAGGAGGGGAGTTCCGGCCGCGACGCACGACTCGCACCGCCCAGGAAGACGGGGGACTTCCGGGGGAGGCGGTGCGGGACGCGGGAACGGGAGCGTGTGCACCTCGGGGGGCTGAGGTGGGCCGCTCCCGTTCTGCTACCCGGCGGGTGCCACCCGGTAGTGGTAGGCGTGGTGCACGGTGAACCCCTGCCCGGCGTACAGCGCGCGGGCGCCGTCGTTGTCGGCCTGCACCTGCAGGTACGTGCAGGGCGCACCCCGCGAGCGCGCCCAGTCGGCGATCTCGGCCAGCACCCGCCGGGCCAGGCCGCGGCGGCGGTGCGAGGGGGCGGTCTCGACAGCGGTGACGCCGGCCCAGCCGGGCGACAGGGACCCACGCGCGATGGCCACCGTCTCGGACCCGTCGACCACCCGGACGAAGACCTGCTCGTCGGCCGAGACGAGGATCCTCCGGCCGGCGGGCGGCACCGTCGGGGCGCCCTGGTAGTGGTACTGCGCCAGCCAGGCGGCGTCCGGTTCGGGGGAGGTCTGCACGTGCAGCCCGGCCGGCAGCGGCACGTCGGACGCACCGGGCAGGTCGTCGGTCGCGGCCGTCATGACGACGGTGGGGGTGCGCACCGTCCAGCCGCGCGCGGCCAGCGCCTCGGCCGGTTGCGTGCCCTCGCCCAGGCCGTCGGCGGGGTGGGCGACCGACACCACCGCCCGCAGCCCCCGCGCGGCGTAGAACCGCTCGACGGCCTCGACCGCCTGCGGCACCGGCAGTCCCGGGTCGCCGACGGCCAGCGCCGAGTTGGCCCGGCCGGTGAAGCCCTCGCTCGCCCGCAGCCGCCAGCCGCCCAGGTCCAGGCGCTCCAGCGGCCGCCAGTGCTCGGCCATCACGCGCTCGAGGTCCTCGGTGCCGATCGCGGTGTGGGGAGCTCCGCGGCGCACCGGCGGCGGGGGCACGGGCTTGGCGGCCAGCACGTCGGCGCGGGCCACGCTCACCTCGCCGCGGCGGGTCGCGATCCGCAGCGTCACCGCGTCCGCACCGACCAGGTCGCCCAGCGCGTCGGAGGCCGACCCGTCGGGCAGGCGGTGCCGGACGACCACGCGGGACCCCACTTCGAGCTCGCGGACGACGTGGCTCCGGGGTCGGGCGGGGGTGACGTCTGCCACGTGTGGTCCTCCAGCGGTGGTGCTCGTGTGCGGGGCCCGGGAGCCGTCGGCGATACTAGGAGGCGCGTCCGGCCGCCCGCCCGCCGGAGGAGGAGGACAACCCGTGACCTACGTCATCGCGCAGCCTTGCGTCGACGTCAAGGACAAGGCCTGCATCGAAGAGTGCCCGGTCGACTGCATCTACGAGGGCAAGCGCTCGCTGTACATCCACCCCGACGAGTGCGTGGACTGCGGTGCGTGCGAGCCGGTGTGCCCCGTCGAGGCCATCTACTACGAGGACGACGTCCCCGACCAGTGGTCGGCCTTCACCGCGGCCAACGTCGAGTTCTTCGACACCGTCGGCTCGCCCGGCGGCGCCGCCAAGATGGGGCAGATCGACGCCGACCACGCCGTGGTCAGCGCCCTCCCGCCACAGGGCGAAGGGCACTGATGAGCGCGCCGACCCAGCCAGCGCGTCGCCGGGTCGGCGCGTCGCTCCCCGACTTCCCCTGGGACTCCCTGGCGGCCGCCAAGGCGACCGCGTCGGCGCACCCGGGGGGGTTGGTCGACCTGTCGGTCGGCACGCCCGTCGACGCGACCCCCGAGGTCGTCGCCGAGGCGTTGCGTTCGGCCGCGGACGCACCCGGCTACCCGCAGACCTACGGCACCGCGCCGCTGCGCGAGACCGTCGCGGCCTGGTTCGCCCGCCGCCGCGGCGTGCCCGCGCTCGACCCCGACGGCGTGCTGCCGACGATCGGGTCCAAGGAACTGGTGGCCTGGCTGCCGTTCCTGCTGGGCCTGGGGGAGGGCGACGTCGTCGCGCACCCCGCCGTGGCCTACCCGACGTACGACGTCGGCGCCCGGCTGGCCCGCGCCACGCCCCTGGGTGCCGACACCGTCGAGGAGCTCGAGGCCGCGTGGAACGCCGGGTCCCGGATCCGGCTGCTGTGGCTGAACAGCCCCTCCAACCCCACCGGCGCGGTGCGCACCGTGCAGGACCTCGCCGCGCTCGTCGCCTGGGCGCGCGCCCACGACGTCGTCGTGGTCTCCGACGAGTGCTACGCCGAGCTCGGCTGGGAACCGGCGCACGACACCACGGTCGGCGGGCTGGTCGCCTCCGTCCTGGACCCGCGCGTCTGCGGCGGGGACCACACCGGCCTGCTCGTGGCGTACTCGACGTCGAAGCAGTCGAACCTGGCCGGCTACCGGGCGGCGTTCCTGGCCGGTGACGTCGCGCTCGTGCGCGAGGTGCTGGAACTGCGCAAGCACGCCGGGATGATCGTCCCCTGGCCCGTGCAGGTGGCGCTGCGGGCCGCGCTGGCCGACGACGAGCACGTCGCGGTGCAGCGCGAGCGCTACCGGGCGCGGCGCGAGCTGCTGCGGCCCGCCCTGCAGCGCGCGGGGTTCCGCGTCGACGCCTCGCAGGCGGGGCTGTACCTGTGGAGCACCCGCGACGAACCCTGCCGCACGACGATCGACCTGCTCGCCCGGCGGGGGATCCTCGCCGCGCCCGGGGACTTCTACGGCCCGCCCGGCGCCCGGCACGTCCGGATCGCGCTGACGGCCACCGACGAGCGCATCGGGCAGGTGCCGGACCGCCTGCAGGACCTCGGATAGGTGTGTGACGGACCTGTGTTGGGCACGATCACCACGGACGGGTACGGTCGCGACATGGCTGACTCCGTGACGCTGAAGCACGCAGGTGGCGACCTCGACCTCCCCGTGACCCCTGCCACCGAGGGCGCCGCCGGCTTCGGCATCGGCAGCCTCCTCAAGGAGACCGGGCTCGTCACCCTGGACTCGGGGTTCACGAACACCGCCTCGTGCACCTCGGCCATCACCTACATCGACGGCGACGCCGGGGTCCTGCGCTACCGCGGGTACCCGATCGAGCAGCTCGCCGAGAAGTCCACCTTCGTCGAGACGAGCTACCTGCTCATCTACGGGCACCTGCCCACGGAGCAGGAGCTGACGGCGTTCACCGAGCGCATCCAGCGGCACACGCTGCTGCACGAGGACCTCAAGCGCTTCTTCGACGGCTTCCCGCGCGACGCGCACCCGATGCCGGTGCTGTCCAGCGCCGTCAGCGCGCTGTCGACGTTCTACCCGAACTCCCTGAACCCCTTCGACGTCGAGCAGGTGGAGCTGTCCACCGTCCGGCTGCTGGCCAAGCTGCCGACGATCGCGGCCTACGCCCACCGCAAGTCCCTGGGCCAGCCGTTGCTGTACCCGGACAACCGGCTCGGGCTGGTGGAGAACTTCACCCGGCTCTCGTTCGGCAACCCCGCCGAGGACTACGAGGTGGACCCGGCGCTGGTCAAGGCGCTGGACCAGCTGCTGATCCTGCACGCCGACCACGAGCAGAACTGCTCGACCTCCACCGTGCGCCTGGTCGGCTCGGGGCAGGCGAACCTGTTCGCCTCGGTCTCGGCCGGCATCCACGCCCTGTCCGGCCCGCTGCACGGCGGGGCGAACTCGGCCGTCCTGGACATGCTCGAGGCCATCAAGAACTCCGACGACGACGTCGACACGTTCATGACCAAGGTCAAGAACAAGGAGAAGGGCGTGCGCCTGATGGGCTTCGGCCACCGGGTGTACAAGAACTACGACCCCCGCGCGGCCATCGTGAAGAAGACGGCCGACGAGATCCTGTCCAAGCTGGGCAAGCGCGACGAACTCCTCGACATCGCCATGCGCCTGGAGGAGATCGCCCTCAGCGACGACTACTTCATCGAGCGCAAGCTGTACCCGAACGTCGACTTCTACACCGGCATCATCTACAAGGCCATGGGCTTCCCGACCAAGATGTTCACGGTGCTGTTCGCGCTGGGCCGGCTGCCCGGCTGGATCGCCCAGTGGCGCGAGATGATCAACGACCCGGCCACCAAGATCGGCCGTCCCCGCCAGGTGTACGTCGGCGAGGGCGCCCGCGACTACGCGGAGCTCGCGAGCCGCTGACCGACCGCCGACGTGCTCGACCCCGGAAGTGCCTGGTCGAGCACGTCGGGGGTCGAGCGTCGTCGGTGCCGTCGGCTCAGCCGACGCGGATCTGGACACCGCCGGCGGGCAGTCCGGTGGCGGTCTCCACCCAGTCGCGGCTGGACGCCGCGCGGGTCCAGCGCGAGCCCGCGACGCTGACCTCCGTCACGGGGTACGTGCCGGCGCTGGCGACGGCCCAGCCGGCCACGGCCCAGGCCGTGCGGGCGGGGTCCTCCCCGCCGAGGGTGAACTCGAACGCCCGGCCGCTGGTGCCCGCCACGACGGCCGGGGACGCCGTCGTCACCTGCGTCGCGGCGGCGTCGGCGACCCGCTGCGCGGTGTCGGTCAGCCGGGAGTCGTCGCCGTTCTCCAGCGGGACGTCCGCCCCGCGCAGGTGGCAGGTGAAACCGCCCGGCGTGTACCCCGTCAGAGCCGAGGCGATGAGCCGCGCCTCGGGTTCGTGGTCGCCGTAGGCCAGCGGGAAACCGCTGCGCTGCACCTGTTGTGCGGCGTCGGTGACCGGCAGGTCGCGGTACCCGTCGACCTCGATGAGGGCGTCGTAGAAGGCGTTCGTGGCGAAGACGGGGTCCTGGACCTGCTCGGGGGTGCCCCAGCCCTGCGAGGGGCGCTGCTGGAACAGGCCGAGGGAGTCGCGGTCCCCGTGGTCGAGGTTGCGCATCCCCGACTCCTGCACGATCGTCGCGATGCCGATGGTCGCGGCGCGGGCGGGCAGCCCGCGGCGCACGGACAGGCCCACGACCGTGGCGGCGTTGGCGGCCTGCTCGGGCGACAGGGACGTCGACTCGCCCTCGACCGAGGCCCAGCAGCGCTCGCGGACGACGGGCGCATCCGGGTCGCGGGTCAGCCACACGACGCCGCCGGTCACGGCCAGCGCCGTCACGGTCAGCGTCGTGGCCAGCCGCAGGCGCCGGGTGCGTCGTGCACCCGGCGGGGTCCGGCGGCGCTGGGGAGCACGGACGGCCACCGTCAGTTGGCGTGCAGGGCGGGGTTGAGCTCGACCCTGACGCCCTTGCGGGGCAGCGCCTCGACCTGGCCGGTCATCGAGTTGCGGCGGAACAGCAGCCCGTCCGAGCCGGACAGGGTGCGCGCGCTCACCGTCTGCTGGACGGTGCCGTCCTCGCCGAGCAGCGAGACCTTCGTGCCCGCGGTGATGTACGTGCCGGCCTCCACGACGCAGTCGTCGCCCAGGCTGATGCCCGTGCCGGAGTTCGCGCCGAGCAGGGTGCGCTCGCCGATGCTGACGACCTGCTTGCCGCCGCCGGACAGCGTCCCCATGATCGAGGCGCCGCCGCCCACGTCGGAGCCGTTCCCCACGACGACGCCCGCGGAGATGCGGCCCTCCACCATCGAGACGCCGACGGTGCCGGCGTTGAAGTTGACGAAGCCCTCGTGCATGACGGTCGTGCCCTCGGCCAGGTGGGCGCCGAGGCGGACGCGGTCGGCGTCGGCGATGCGCACCCCGGTGGGCGTGACGTAGTCGGTCATCCGCGGGAACTTGTCGATGCCCAGGACCGTCACCGGCCCGACGTTGGCCCGCAGCGCGAGCCGGACGCGCTCGAAGTCGGCGACGGCGCACGGGCCGTGGTTGGTCCACACGACGTTGGCCAGGACGCCGAAGAGGCCGTCGAGGTTGGCGCCGTGCGGGGCGACGAGGCGGTGCGAGAGCAGGTGCAGCCGCAGGTAGGCGTCCGCGGTGTCCCGCGGGGCCTCGTCGAGGTCGATCTCCACGGTCAGCACGCGCTGCCTGGTGCGGCGGTGGATGTCGTCGGCCTCGAGGGAGGCCAGCTCGGCCGGCACGCCGTAGGAGCTGGTGGAGGGGGCGGAGCCCAGCGCGGGGAAGGGGAACCAGACGTCCAGCACCGTGCCGTCCTCGGCGTAGGTGGCCAGGCCGTGGCCCCAGGCGCGTCGGGTCTGCTGCTCGGTCGTCTGCTCGCTCACACGGAGGACCCTACAAGCGTCCGACAGCCCGTCGGAGTCCGTGACTAGGGTGAGCGGCGTGACCGTTCCAGCTCCCGCGCTCGACCTGAGCGACCCCGCGATCGACGTCGTCGAGCTGACCCGTCGCGTCTGCGACATCCCCTCCGTCAGCGGCGACGAACGTGCCCTGGCCGACGCCGTGGAAGCGGCCCTGCGTGCGCTCGGCGGGTTCGAGGTCACCCGCGACGGCGACGCGGTCGTGGCCCGCACGACGCTGGGCCGGCCCGAGCGCGTGCTGCTGGCCGGGCACATCGACACCGTCCCGCTGACCGACCCGCCGAACCTGCCGGTCCGCCGCGAGCAGCACCCCCTCGACGGTGACGTGCTCGTCGGCCGCGGGACGTGCGACATGAAGGGCGGGGTCGGGGTCCAGCTGGCGCTGGCCCGCCGGGTGGCCGCGGCCGGCGCGGACTGCCCGCGCGACGTGACCTTCGTCTTCTACGACCACGAGGAGGTCGAGGCGGCCCGGAACGGCCTGGGGCGGCTGGCCCGCAACGCCCCGCACCTGCTCACGGCCGACTTCGCGATCCTGCTCGAACCGTCCTCGGCCGTCGTCGAGGGCGGCTGCAACGGCACCCTGCGCGCCGAGATCACGACGACCGGCAAGGCCGCGCACTCGGCGCGGCCCTGGCGCGGGCACAACGCCATCCACGACGCGGCGCCCGTGCTGGCCCGGCTCGCCGACTACACACCGCGGGAGGTCGACGTCGAGGGTCTGGTGTTCCGCGAAGCCCTCAACGCCGTCCTGATCTCCGGTGGCATCGCCGGCAACGTCATCCCCGACCGCTGCGTCGTGACCGTGAACTACCGCTTCGCGCCCGCGGTCGACGCGGCCGGGGCCGAGGCGCACGTGCGCGAGGTGTTCGCCGGCTTCGACGTGCGCGTCACCGACGCCGCCGACGGTGCCCGGCCGGGGCTGCACCTGCCGGCCGCCGCCGACTTCGTCGCGCGCACCGGGTCCACCCCGCTGCCCAAGTACGGCTGGACGGACGTGGCCCGGTTCTCCGCGCTCGGCGTCCCGGCCGTCAACTACGGCCCGGGGGACAACGCCACCGCGCACGCCGACGACGAACGCTGCCGGACGGCCGAGGTCGAGCAGTGCCTGCAGGTGCTGTCGGGCTGGCTGCTGGAGGGAGTCTCGTGAGCACGATCTGCTTGTACGGCAGCGCGTCCGGCGGCATCGACCCCCGGCACGTCGACCTCGCCGCCACCGTGGGCCGGCTCATCGGCGAACGCGGGCACGACCTGGTCTACGGCGGGGGCGGGACCTCGGTCATGGGCGCGGCCGAGGCCGCCGCGCGCGCGGCCGGGGCCCGCACGACCGGCGTGATGCCGCAGGCGCTGCTCGACCTCGAGCTGCCGCCACCGGGTCTGGGCGAACTCGTCGTCACCGACGACATGCGCCAGCGCAAGGCGGAGATGGACGTGCGCGCCGACGCGTTCATCGTGCTGCCCGGCGGGCTGGGGACGCTGGAGGAGCTCTTCGAGATCTGGGTCGCGCGCACCATCGGCCTGCACACCAAGCCGCTGGCCGTCCTGGACTGCGACGGGCACTACGCCGGGCTGCGGACGTGGCTGGAGGGCCTGGTCGGGCGCGGGTTCGCCCGGCCGCTGGTCTTCGACTGCATCCACTGGACCGACGACCCGGCCGAGGCCCTGGACTTCCTCGACGCCGCGCCCCGCGAGCGGGTCCAGCTGCCCAGCTCCGAGATCGTCGGCTCGTTCGTGGAGTTCCCGACCGACTCCTCCGACGGGGACCAGCCCGGGGACCAGCCCGGGGAGGGCGCGGCGTGACGGTCGTGCTGCTGGTCCTCGTCCTGCTGGTCGTGGGCGCCGTCGTGGCGGTCGTCACCGGCCGCGTCAGCGGCGCGCTGGGGCCGCAGACCTCCAGCCGGCCCTACCGGGGCCTGCCCGAGGGGCCGGTCGTGGCCACCGACGTCGACGCGGTCCGGTTCTCCCTGGGCGTGCGCGGCTACCGGATGGACGAGGTGGACGCCGTCCTGGACCGGTTGCGCGAGGAGATCCGCGAACGCGACGAGGAGCTGGCCGCCTGGCGCAGCGCCGAGGACTAGACCAGGCATCGACCGAGGAGTGGCTGCCGTGCACACGATCGACTTCACCGCGCGGTCCGTGGTGACCGGGCGGGTCCGGCACGTCTTCGACGTGCTGACCGACTGGCCCCGGCAGACCGGCTGGGTGCCGGCCACCGTCGTCTCGCGCCCCGAGGGAGGACCCGTCGGCGTGGTGGGGGAGCGGTTCGTCGCCACCACCAGGATCGGCCCGTTCACGCTGGTCGACTCCATGGAGGTCGTCTCCCGCGTCGTCCCGGACACCAGCGCCGGGTCCGAACGGCCCGGCCGGGTCGGGATCGTCAAGACCGGCGACCACCTCGGCGGCACCGTCGAGATCGTCGTCGCGCCCGCGGGGTCGGGACAGGTGCTCGTGGAGTGGACCGAGCACGTCGTCGTCCGCTCGCGCCGGCTCGCCCGGCTGGCCGCGCTGGGCGGGCCGGTGCCGGGGCTGTTCGGCAAGGCCGCGTTCGAGGTCGTCCTGCGCCGGGCGCGCGACGACCTGCGCGGACCCTCGTGAGCCTCGCGACGCCCGTCCGGCTGTCGCGCCGCTCCTCGCTGCACCTGCGCTGGTTGCGCACGCCCGTCGCCGTGCGGGTGCTGCTCGTCTACGCCCTGGCGCGGTCGTTCTCCGCCGCGGTGCTCGCCGAGGTCGCCCGTTTCCAGCCCGACAGCGACTGGACCCCCGGCGGAGCCGGGTACGGCGACATGCTCGGGCTGTGGGACGCCACGTGGTACCGGCAGATCGCGCAGGACGGGTACCCGCGGTCGGTGCCGGTGGGCACGGCCGGGGACGTGCAGCAGTCGGCGCTCGCGTTCTACCCCCTCGCCCCGCTGCTGGCGCGGCTGCTCATGACGACGGGCCTGTCGTTCGAGGCGGCCGGGGCGCTGGTGTCGCTGCTGGCCGGGGCCGCGGCCGCCGTCGGGGTGCACGCGCTGGTGCACCGCGCGCTGGCGCAGCGCGCCAGTGCGGCCGTCGCGCGCCGCGGGGCCTGGAGCGCCGCGGTGCTGTTCTGCGTCTCCCCGCCCTCGCCGGTCTTCCAGGTGCCCTACACCGAGGCCCCGGCGCTGGCGCTGCTGGTGGCCTTCCTGCTGTGCCTGCAGCGCGGCCGGTACGGCCCGGCGGCGCTGGTCGCGCTGGCGCTGGGGCTGACCCGGCCCGTCGCGGTGCCGCTGTCGGTGGTCGTCGTCGTGCACCTGGTGCTGCGCGCGCTGGCCGGGCGCCGGGCCGGGACGGTGCTGGGCGGCCGGGAGGCCCTGCGCTGCCTGGGGCTGCTGGCCGCCTCGGGGCTCGCGGGGCTGCTGTGGCCGGCCACGGCGGCGCAGCTGACCGGTCGCACCGACGCGTACACCGCGACGATGGGAGCCTGGCGCGCCGGGGGTGAGGTGGTCTGGCTCGAGCCGTGGTGGGGGATCTCGCAGTACGTGCTGGGCCCGGTCGGGCCGGTGGTGCTGGTGCTGGCCGTCGCCGGCTACGTGGTGTGGATGCTGTCGCGACGCACCGCCGTCCTGGGGGCCGACCTGCGGGCGTGGTGCCTGGCCTACGTCGGCTACCTGCTGCTGGTCCTGGACCCGTTCACCAGCCTCTTCCGGTACCTCGTCTTCCTCTTCCCGCTCGGCGGGCTCGTCGCGACGCGGCCGGGGAGTCGCCCGGTGCTGCGCGCGTGGGTGGTCTGTTCCCTTGCGCTGCAGGTGGTCTGGGTCGCGTGGTTGTGGCGGTTCTCGCCGCCGGCCGACTGGCCACCGTGATCGTCTTCGTGCCCCTGCGCCCACCAGGGGGGTGCGGTGGGGGATGATGTACCCCACACGCCGACCGCAGCACCCGGCCGCGGGGGCGGCGCGAACGAAGACGACGAGAGGGAGCACGCCGATGGCGGCCATGAAGCCGAGGACCGGGGACGGTCCGCTGGAGGTCACCAAGGAAGGGCGCGGCATCGTCCTTCGGATGCCGCTGGAAGGCGGTGGGCGTCTCGTCGTGGAGATGACTCCCGACGAGGCCAGCGCCCTCGGAGAGGCCATCACCTCGGTCGTGGGCTGAGGCGATCGAGGCGGGGCGGGCACCGACGGTGCCCGCCCCGCCTCGTCTGCGACCCCCTGCAGTGCGAGAGCGAGGACCACCGTGAGCACCCCCACCGTCAGCCCGGCCGTCACCGCGGCCGCCCCCGACCTGCGCCGCTGGACCCCGCCCGTGGTGGAGGTCCGCCGCACGGCGCTGGCCTCGGCCGACCTGGCCGGGATGGAGGTGCTGGCCGTCCCGGTCGCCCCCGGCGCCGGTCCGGACGCCCCGCTGCAGCCGCGACCGGGCGCCGCCGACGCGGCCGTCCGCTACGGCATCGACCTCGCGGCCGTGTGCGCGGCGGAACAGGTCAGCGGCGCGGCCGCGACGATCACCCGGCTGCCCGTGCCCGCCCCCGAGGGCAGCCCGCGCCGGCTGCTCGTGGTGGGCGTCGGCGACTCCTCGCCGACCGCCCTGCGCCGCAGCGGCGCCGCGCTGGCCCGTGCCGCGGGCACCGGGGACGTCGTGACCACGCTGGCCGACGGGGTCGGCGCGGCCGGCACGCGGGCCTTCGTCGAGGGCTTCCTGCTGGCCTCCCACGTCCCGCCCGTCAGCGGCCGCAAGGCCGCCGCCCCCACCACCGCGCGCCGGCTCGTGCTGCTGGGGGAGGTGGCCGTCGCCGACGTGCGGCACGCGGAGGTGACCGCCGGGGCGACGGTCCTGGCCCGCGACCTGGCCGCCACCCCCTCGAACGTGAAGAACCCCGCGTGGATGACCGAGCAGGTGCGCGAGGTCGCCGCGGGCCTGCGGCTGAAGGTCGAGGTCCGCGACGAGACGCGGCTGCGCCGCGAGGGGTTCGGCGGTCTGCTGGCCGTCGGGGCGGGGTCGGCCTCGGCGCCCGCGCTGGTGCAGGTGGGCTGGACGCCGCGCGCCACCCCGGAGGCACCCCACGTCGTGCTGGTGGGCAAGGGCATCACCTACGACACCGGTGGCCTCGGGATCAAGCCCCGCGAGTCGATGGTCGCGATGAAGACCGACATGGCCGGTTCGGCCGTCGTGCTGGCCGTCGTCGCGGCGGCGGCGAAGCTGAAGCTGCCCGTCCGGGTCACCGGCCTGCTGGCGCTGGCCGAGAACGCCTTCGGCGCCTCCTCCTACCGCCCCGGTGACGTCGTGACGCACTACGGCGGCCGGACCACCGAGGTGAACAACACCGACGCCGAGGGGCGCATGGTGCTCGGCGACGCGCTGGCCTACGCCGACGCGGTGCTGCAGCCGGACGTCCTGGTCGACGTGGCGACGCTGACGGGGGCCGCGACGCTGGGCCTGGGCAAGCGTCACGCCCCGCTGTACTCGGCCGACGCCGCCCTGGTCGACGAGCTGCTCGCCGCCTCGGCCGCGACCGGTGAACGCCTGTGGCACATGCCGCTGGTCGAGGACTACGCCGGCGCGATCGACTCCGACGTCGCCGACGCCCGCCAGGTCACCACGACCCCGGGGTTCGGGGCCGGCTCGATCCTCGCGGCCCTGTTCCTGCGCCCCTTCGCCGGGACCCGTCGCTGGGCCCACCTCGACATCGCCGGCACCGGCCGCGCCGACGGCCCCGAGCACGAGGTCACGAAGGGCGCGACCGGGTTCGGCGCGCGCGTGCTGCTGGAGTGGCTGGAGAGCATGTCGTCGTGACGTCGGGATCGGCGGTGACGTCCGCGTTCCGTGCCCCGCGCTGGACGGCGACGGCCTAGAGGCCGGCGACGGACACCGTCGCTGCCGTCGTCGTCCAGCGCGGGGCACGGAACGGGACTCCAGGGAGCCGCGCCTCCCGGCGTCGAAGGACACGACATCAGGAGTGCTTGACCGCCAGCAGCAGCCCGTCGCCGGTGGGGAGCAGCGTCGGGAACCAGTTCCCGTCCTCGAGCACGACGCGGGACACCTCGCGCAGCGCGGCGGTGGAGGCGTCACGCGCGGCGGGGTCGACGACGCGACCCTTCCAGAGCGCGTCGTCGACCACCAGCAGCCCGCCGACCCGCAGGAGCCGTCGCGCCTGGTCGAGGTAGGCGGAGTACTCCCGCTCGTCCCCGTCGAGCAGGACGAGGTCGTAGGCGCCGTCGGTGAGCCGGGGCAGCACCTCCAGGGCGCGGCCGTTGATGAACCGGGCGCGGTTGGGCCGGATCCCGTCCTCGGCGACGGTCTCGCGGGCGGCGCGCTGCGCCTCGCCGTCCACGTCGATGGTCGTGACGACCCCGTCGTCGCCCATCCCGCGCAGCAGGCTGAGCGTCGCGACGCCGGTGCCGGTCCCCACCTCGACGACGGTGCGGGCCCCGTTGGCGGCCGCCAGCACGGTGAGGGTCGCCGCGACGCCGGGGGAGACGGGCTCGAGGCCGAGGTCGGCGGCACGTTCCCTCCCGCGCTGCAGCACCTCGTCCTCGGGGACGAACTGCTCGGCGTAGGCCCAGCTGGCGGGCTGCTTGCTGGACGGGCGAGACGAAGACGTCGGCACGTGCGCAATCTAGTGCACGTCGTGATCTCACCCGGCGTGATCAGGTGATCGCGCACCGGGGTGGTCCGACGGTTCGCCGTGCGCGGACTGCGAAGGGGCTGTGAAGCAGGCGCGTGCGGAACTGCGCAGGTCAGACCTCCGTTGGACCCGGTGACGCCGACCGGCTGGACCTGCCGCCCGGGACTGGCTCGACGAAGGGGAGTGGGAGACCATGGGAGCACTCGCGGTGCCGTACCCGGCTCCGATGACCACCCGTTCCAGGAGGAACCCCGTGAGCGACGACCCCGGCCACCGTGCCGGTCGTTCCACCGACCAGGCCGCCGTCGACCCGGCGACCCTGTCGCCGGCCGTCGCGGCCTCGGCGTGGGTGCCGCCCACGTGGGAGGAGGTCGTGCACGACCACTCCGCCCGCGTCTACCGGCTCGCCTACCGCCTGACGGGGAACCGCCACGACGCCGAGGACCTCACCCAGGAGGTCTTCGTCCGGGTGTTCCGCTCGCTGTCCAGCTACCAGCCGGGCACCTTCGAGGGCTGGCTGCACCGCATCACGACCAACCTCTTCCTGGACCAGGTGCGCCGCAAGCAGCGCATCCGCTTCGACGCCCTCGCCGAGGACGCCGGCGAGAAGCTGGCCAGCACCGACGTCGGCCCCGAGCGCGCCTACGAGCACCGCAACCTCGACGACGACGTCCAGCGCGCGCTGGACGCCCTGCCGCCGGACTTCCGCGCCGTCGTCGTCCTGTGCGACATCGAGGGCCTGTCCTACGAGGAGATCGCCGCGACGCTGGGGGTCAAGCTCGGCACCGTCCGCTCGCGCATCCACCGCGGCCGCGCCCAGCTGCGCGCCGCGCTGGCCCACCGCGCGCCGCGCCCGCCGGCCGCCGCCCCGCAGTTCGCCTACGGCGAGGACAACTCGTGAGCGGTCCGCACCTCGGGGCGCGGGTCACCCCGCTGGTCGACGGCCGCCTGGCGGCGGACGCGCAGGCGCGCGCGGCCGAGCACCTGCGCGGGTGCCTGGAGTGCACCGACGCCGTCGAGTCCGAGCGGCTCGTGCGCGCACGGCTGCAGGCCCTGGGTGCTCCCGAGGTCTCCGAGGACCTCATGGCGCGGTTGCTCGACATCGGCGGTCCCCACGGGCCGCTGCCCCCGCGCGACCGCCCCATCGCCAACCCGGCCCGGCCCGTCGTCGGGCTCGCGCCGCCGTCGCGCACCGATCCGGTCCGCGCCCGCGGTGGACGGGGCCCCTCCGGGCGCGCGGCCCGGCGGGTGCGCCGGCGTCCGGTCGCGGCCGCGCTGGCCGGCACGTTCTCGCTGCTGGGGGCCGGCATCGTGGGGGTGCTCGTGCTCGGAGGCGTTCCGGGGGGCGACGCGCCCGCGCCGGTCGCCGAGCTGCGCACGACCCCGTCCGCCTCGCCCACGAGCACGACCGTGAGCCGGGGGCTGCCTCCGGCCTCGCCGAGCGCGACCGCCCCGACGTCGGCCTCGCCCGGCAGCGCGCTGCCGACCCCGTGAGCACCCCTTCCTCGCCGGGTGGCGACTGGGCCGACCCCGCCGCGGGCCGCGACCCGTGGGCCACTCCGCCGGTGCCGGGCCGGGACCAGGAGCCGCAGGACGCGGCGCCCGACAGGTGGCGGCAGCCGCAGGGCCACAGCGCCGGGCACGACGCGTTCCCGCCGCCGGCCCCGTTCGACCCCTACGCCCCACCCGGCCAGCAACCCGGCCAGCAACCCGGCCAGCAACCCGGCCAGCAACCCGGCCAGCAATCGGCCCAGCAGCCCTCGCGCGGGCACGGGTCACCGGCCCGCTGGATCGGGGCGGGTTCGCTGGTGCTGCTGCTCGGCGTCCTGGGCGGTTTCGCGGGCGGGCTCCTGCAGGAGGAGCTGTCCGACGACGACGTCACCTACCCCGCCGTCGCCCTGCCCTCACCCTCACCGGGGACCACCGACCGGCCCGGCGGATCGGTCGCCGGCATCGCCGCGACCGCGCTGCCCAGCGTCGTCGCGCTGCAGGTGCAGGGCAGCGAGGGCCTCGGCACGGGCTCGGGCTTCGTCCTGGACGCCCCGAGCGAGGGGGGCACGTTCGTCCTCACGAACAACCACGTCGTCGCCGGCGCCTCGGGCGACGGGATCGTGGTCGTCTTCCAGGACGGTCAGCAGGCGGCCGGCGAGCTGGTCGGGGCGGACGTGTCCTACGACCTGGCCGTCGTGCGCGTGGACCGGACCGACCTGCGGGCCCTGCCGTTCGGCGACTCGGCCTCGGTCGTCGTCGGCGACCCGGTGGTGGCCGTGGGAGCGCCGCTGGGTCTGCAGGGGACGGTGACCGAGGGCATCGTCTCGGCGCTGAACCGGCCCGTCTCGGCCGGCCAGTCGGCCGGCGACGCGTCCTACATCCAGGCCATCCAGACCGATGCGGCGATCAACCCGGGCAACTCCGGTGGTCCGCTGCTCAACGCCGCCGGTGAGGTCATCGGCATCAACTCGGCGATCGCGACGCTGCCGGGGGCGGACGGGTCGCAGGGCATCGGCAGCATCGGGCTCGGCTTCTCGATCCCCTCCGAGCAGGCCCGGCGCACGGCCGAGCAGCTCATCCAGACCGGTCGCGCCGTGCACCCGGTGATCCGGGTGTCGCTGGACAACTCCTACACCGGCGAGGGCGTGCAGATCCTCGACCAGCCGGGGGCCGTGGAACCGGGTGGGCCGGGCGACCGTGCGGGACTGCAGCCGGGCGACGTCGTGCTGGCCATCGACGGCCGGCCGGTCACCGAACCGGTCGAGCTCATCGTCGACATCCGGGCGCGCGAACCCGGCGAACAGGTCACGCTGACCGTCCGCCGGGGTGGCCAGACGTCCGAGGTGCCCGTGACCCTGGAAGCCGACGGTTAGGATCGCCCCGTGTTCGGCATCAACGGGGGCGAGTTCCTCGTCCTCCTCGTCGTGGCGCTGGTGATCCTCGGACCCGAGCGGTTGCCCCACTACGCCGAGCAACTGGCTGGTCTGGTCAAGTCCGCGCGGCGCTTCGCCAAGGGCGCCCAGGCCCAGATGCGCGAGGAACTCGGTCCCGAGTTCGACGACATCGACTGGCAGAAGCTCGACCCGCGTCAGTACGACCCGCGCCGCATCGTGCGCGAGGCGCTCACCGAGGCGTGGAACGACGAGGACGACGAACCCGCCCAGAAGAAGACGTCCGCCGTCGGCACCGCCAAGGGTGTCGACCTCGGCAAGAAGTCGTCCGAACCGGCGAAGAACCCCGCGCCGGTCGCCTACGACGAGGACGCGACCTGACCCGCGTCACCTGGGCGTGATCACAGGAGTGCTCGATCACGGTGATCGGGCACTCCCGTGATCGAGCAGTCCCGGAACCGGCGCGCAGCACCGGCGATCGTGCGTTCCGGGTCAGGCGACGCTGACCCCGAGCCGGCGTCCGGCCAGCCCGCGCGGGCGGTGGGCCAGGTGACGGGCCAGGTCGCGCAGGGCGAGCGCAGCGGGGGAGTCCGGCTGCGAGAGCACCACGGGCGTCCCGGCGTCCCCGCCCTCGCGCAGCGCCACGTCCATCGGGACCTGCCCCAGCAACGGCACGTCGGTGCTCAGGCGCTGCGACAGCGAGGTCGCCACGGCCTGACCGCCGCCGGACCCGAAGACCTCCAGGCGCTGACCGTCGGGCAGTTCCAGCCAGCTCATGTTCTCCACGACGCCCACGACGCGCTGCTCGGTCTGCGCGGCCACGGCACCGGCGCGTTCGGCGACCTCGGACGCGGCGACCTGCGGGGTCGTCACGACGAGGATCTCCGCGCGCGGCAGCAGCTGCCCGACGCTGATCGCGATGTCGCCCGTGCCCGGGGGCAGGTCGAGCAGCAGGACGTCCAGGTCGCCCCAGAACACCTCCGAGGCGAACTGCTGCAGGGCGCGGTGCAGCATCGGCCCGCGCCAGGCGACGGGCTGGTTGCCGGGCACGAACATCCCGATCGACATCACCCGCACGCCGTGGGCGACCGGCGGGATGATCATCTCGTCGACCTTGGTCGGCTTGCCCGTGACGTCGAGCAGCCGCGGGATCGAGAAGCCGTGGACGTCGGCGTCGAGCAGGCCGACCCGCAGGCCGTCGGCGGCCATCGCGGCGGCCAGGTTCGCGGTCACGCTGGACTTGCCGACCCCGCCCTTGCCCGAGGCCACGGCGTAGACGCGGGTGAGGCTGCCGGGGTCGTTGAACGGGATGGTCGGCGCGGCGCCGGTGGTGCCACGGACCTTCACGGTCACCTCGCGGCGCTGTTCGGGCGTCATCTCCCCGAGGTGCACGCGCACGCCCGTGGCGCCCTCGACGGTGCGCACGGCGTGGGTGACGTCGCGGGTGAGGGTCTCGCGCATGGGGCAGCCGGCGATGGTCAGCAGCACGCGGACGTCGACCATCCCGGCCGCGTCGACGTCGACCGCGTCGACCATGCCGAGGTCGGTGATCGGGCGGTGCAGTTCGGGGTCGTCGACCGAGCGCAGCGCCTGGAGGACCCCCGCGCGCACGCTCTCGGAACTGGGCGTGGGCGACATGGCTCCAGCGTACGTGGCGATGGTTGACCGGCCGGACGCGCGGTGGCAGGGTTGAGCGCGGAAAGCGCTTGCCGTCCCTCGCCGTGGAGGATTCCTTGCCTGCTCGCCGCTACGCCCTGGTCGGGACCGGGTCCCGGGCCTCGATGTACCTCTCCGCGCTCGCCGGCGCGCACGCCGGGGACGGTGAGCTCGTCGCGATCGCCGACACCAACCCCGGGCGGATGGACGTGCACACCCGCCGGCTGGTCGCCGCGGGCCTGGCCGCCCCCGAGCAGTTCGCGCCCGCCGACCTGGCCGAGACCGTCCGACGGCTCGACATCGACCGGGTCGTCGTCACCACGCCGGACCGCTACCACGCCGACTACGTCGTGGCCGCCCTCGAGGCCGGGGCGGACGCCGTGGTGGAGAAGCCGCTGACGACGACCGAGGACGGTGTGCGGCGCATCGCCGAGGCCGTCGAGCGCACCGGCCGCGACGTGCTCGTGACCTTCAACTACCGCTACGCGCCGCGCAACAGCGCGCTCAAACGGGTCATCGCCGACGGCCTGGTCGGCGAGGTGACCTCGGTGCACTTCGAGTGGGTGCTCGACACCGCGCACGGTGCGGACTACTTCCGCCGCTGGCACCGGCAGAAGGAGAACTCCGGCGGGCTGCTGGTGCACAAGAGCTCGCACCACTTCGACCTGGTGAACTGGTGGATCTCCGGCGTGCCGACCCGCGTGTTCGCCAGCGGCGGGCTGCGGTTCTACGGCGCCGAGAACGCCGCCGCACGGGGCCTGGGCAAGCGCCCCGGGCGCGGGACGTCGGAGGAGGCGCGCGGGGACGCGTTCTCCCTCGACCTGCGCGCCAGCGAGGCCAACCGCGAGCTGTACCTGGAGAACGAGGGCCATGACGGGTACCTGCGCGACCGGGACGTCTTCGACCCCGGGATCACCATCGAGGACAACCTGGCCCTCGTCGTCGACTACGCGGTCGCGCGGGGCACGGCCACGATGTCGTACGCGCTCAACGCCCACTCGCCGTGGGAGGGGTACGTCGTGAACGTCAACGGCACCCTCGGCCGCGCCGAGCTGACCGTCGTCGAGCGGGGCGCGGTCCTGCTCGAGGGCGGCACGGTGGACCCGAGCATGCACCCCGAGGAGGTGGCCGACGACGAGACCCGACCCGTCTCGGAGCGGCTCGTCCTGCAGCAGCACTTCGGAACCGCCCGCGAGGTCCAGATCCCGGCCGGCGAGGGCGGGCACGGCGGCGGCGACGCCCTGCTGCTGCGCGACGTGTTCGAGGGTCCGTCGGCGGACCCGCTGGGCCGCACCGCCTCCTGGCGCGACGGGGTGCGGTCGGTGGTCGTCGGGATCGCCGGGAACGCCTCGCTGGCCACGGGTCAGGCCGTGCGGACCGCCGACCTCGACCTGGGCCCGGCCGTCAAGACCCTCCTGCCCTAGCCGCCCCGGAAGAGCCCGCGGAAACAACAGTCTCCGTCGCCCAGGACGCTCTGGAGCGACGGAGACTGTTGTTTCCGCGCGGAGGGAGGGCGCGTCAGAGAGAGGGGACGACGACCGCGCGGCCGGTGAGGGTGCCTTCGTGGAGGCGCTCGTAGGCCTTCGGCGCGTCGGCCATCGCGAAGGTCTCGGTGTGCACGTCGAAGACGCCCTGGTGGGCCAGCTCGACGAGTTCGATCAGCTCACCGCGCGCACCCCAGTACGGCACGGTGACCGAGGTCTCGTAGGCCTGCCGGAAGAACCCGACCTGGGCGGCCGCCGGCTTGCTGGAGATCCCGACGATGGTGACGTCGGACTCCACGGCGGCCACGGCCATGGCGGTGTCGATCGTGGGCTGGGCGCCGACGAAGTCGAGCACGAGGTCCGCGCCCCTGCCGCGGGTGAGCCCCCGCACCTTCCCGGCCGCCGCGGCGTCGGACAGCACGACGTCGTGGGCGCCGACCTTCGTGGCCAGCTCCAGCTTCTCGTCGGTCACGTCCAGGGCGATGACGCGAGCCGGCGACAGGGCGCGCAGGATCTGGATCGCGAGGTGGCCCAGGCCCCCGGTGCCGATGACGACGGCGGTCGAACCGGCGCGCAGCTTCGGCAGCGAGCGCTTGATCGCGTGGTAGGGCGTGAGGCCGGCGTCGGTCAGCGGCACGGTCTTCACGGGGTCCAGGTCGCCGATGGGGACCAGGTGGCGCGGGGAGTCCACGACCATGTACTCGGCCAGCGCGCCGGGGGCGCCGAGGCCAGGCGGGTTGATGCCCAGCTCACCGGCGCGCGGGCAGTAGTTCTCCTTGCCCTGCGCGCACAGGTGGCAGGTGCCGCAGCCCCACGGCCCGTAGACGACGACGTTGGTGCCGACCTCGATGCCCTCGGCACCCGGGCCGAGCTCGACGACGCGGCCGGCGCCCTCGTGACCCAGCGTCAGCGGCAGGCCGTAGACGTACTGGTCCTCCGGCAGACCCATGATGAAGTCGTCGGAGTGGCAGATCCCGGCGGCCGTCACCTCCAGCAGCACCTGCCCGGGACCCGGTGCCGGCTTCTCGACCTCCACCACTTCGGGCTTGCCACCGATGGTCCGGTACTGCACTGCGCGCACGGCCAGTTCCTCCTCGACGAGTTGGTTCGACGTCGAGGAGGCTACTCCTGAAAGACAGGTGTCGATCAGCCGGCGGTGACGCGGATGACCTCCTCGAACGTCGTCTCGCCGCGCATCGCCTTGGCCAGCGCCGAGGCGCGCAGCGACTTCATGCCGATCCGCTCGGCCTCCTCCAGCAGCGCCGACTCCGTCGCGTCGTGCATGAGCACCTTGCGGACGCTGGGGGTCACGTCCAGGACCTCGTAGACGGCGGTCCGGCCGCGGTAGCCCGACCCGCCGCACTCGGGGCAACCGGTGCCCTTGAGCGGGGTGGCGTCCAGGATGTCCTCGATCGTCAGGTCCAGCAGCGCGAGGGTGTCCTCGTCGGGGATGTAGCCGTCGGCGCAGGAGTCGCAGGGCTTGCGGACCAGTCGCTGGGCGATCGCGGCCGTCAGCGAGGAGGCCACCAGGAACGGCGCGGCGCCCATGTCGACCAGACGCGTCAGCGCCCCGACGGCCGAGTTCGTGTGCAGGGTGGAGAGCACGAGGTGACCGGTCATCGACGCCTTGAGCGCCAGTTCGGCCGTCTCGGTGTCACGGACCTCACCGATGAGGACGATGTCGGGGTCCTGGCGCAGGACCGAGCGCAGACCCGCCGAGAACGTCATCCCGACCTTGGCGTGCACCTGGACCTGGGTGATGCCGGGCAGCTGGACCTCGACGGGGTCCTCGAGCGTGATGATGTTCTTCTCGGGCGTCATCGTCGCGTGGATCGCGGCGTACAGGGTGTTCGTCTTGCCCGAACCGGTCGGGCCGGTGATGAGCACCAGGCCCTGCGGCACCGACAGCGCCTTGGTGAAGATCTCCAGCTGCTCGGGTTCGAACCCCAGCGACTCCAGCGACGGCACGTCGTCGCCGCGGGTGAGCAGACGGATGACGATCTTCTCGCCGTGCAGGGCCGGCAGCGTCGAGACACGGCAGTCGATGGCGGCGCCGTCGACCACGACTCGGGTGCGGCCGTCCTGGGGGATGCGGCGCTCGGAGATGTCCAGGCCGGAGATGATCTTGATGCGGCTGATGACGCTGGGCGCGACCCGCTTGGGGGCGCTCATGACGTCGCGCAGCAGGCCGTCGACGCGGAAGCGCACGCGCAGCTGGTCGCGCTGGGACTCCAGGTGGATGTCGGAGCAGCGCAGCCGCACGGCGTCGGACAGGATCCGGTTGACCAGCTTGACGATGGGGGCGTCGTCGTCGACCGAGCCGTTGAGCGCGGCCAGCGGGTCCTCGTCGTCGTCCTCGGTCGCGTCCTCGACCATCCGGGAGACCTGCGAGGTGTCCTCGGTCAGCGACCAGGCGCGGGCCAGGTGGTCGCGGATCTGGGAGTCCATCGCCACGACGACGTGCAGCTCGGGCGTGCGGGTGTACAGCTTCACGTCGTCCAGCGCCAGGACGTTCGTCGGGTCGGCCGCGGCGACGAGCAGGTACTCCGGCGTCCTGTCCAGGACCAGCACGCGGCAGCGCTCGGCGACGGCGCGCGGCAGGATGCGCACGACGTCGGGGGCCAGGTTGATGCGCGAGAGGTCGACGTGCTCCAGGCTCAGCAGCTCGGCCAGGCACTGGGCCAGCTCGGCCTCGGAGACCATGCCGAGCTCGACGAGGATCTGACCCAGCCGACGGCGCGGGCCCTCGACGTTGCGCTGTTCGGCCAGGGCGACCTCGAGGTCCTCGGGGACCAGCAGACCCTTCTCGACGAGCACGTCGCCGAGGCGCTTGCGGACCTGGGTGCCCTGCGGACCCGGCGCAGCGGCGGGAGTGCCGGGGGCTTCGTCGAGAGTCGTCACCCGTTGGGTGTCGGCAGCTCACCCTCCGCACTTGAGTTCGGGACCACCTGGGCGGGAGCGGCTTCGGCGGCCTTCGCCCGCTTCTTGGGGTTCTTGCCGCCCTTGCGCTTGGCGTCGCGCGAGGGCGTGACCGTGCCCTCCTCGCTCAGCTCCTCCAGGATCGAGCGCAGCTCCGACCGGACGAAGTCGCGGGTGGCGACGTCGCGCAGCGCGATGCGCAGGGCCGCGACCTCGCGCGTGAGGTACTCGGTGTCGGCCAGCGCGCGTTCGTCGCGGGAGCGGTCCTGCTCGTTCAGGACGCGGTCGCGGTCGTCCTGCCGGTTCTGCGCCAGCAGGATCAGCGGGGCCGCGTAGGAGGCCTGCAGCGACAGGATGAGCGTCAGCAGCGTGTAGTTCAGCGCGCGCGGGTCGAACTGCACGCTCTCGGGGGCGAAGGTGTTCCAGGCCAGCCAGAGCGCGACGAACGCGCTCATGTAGACGAGGAACCGGCCCGTGCCCATGAACCGCGCGAAGGCCTCCGAGGCGCGGCCGAACGCGTCGGGGTCGAAGTCCGGCCGGGACAGCAGTTGCCGCCGGTTCTCGCGGGGGGTGTCCAGCGAGACGGTGCGGTGGCGGTCGCGACGGCGCTCGCGGTGCTCCCTGCGGTCAGGCACGGGTGGCCTCCTTCCCCGACGGTCCCTCGAAGACCTCCTCCTCCGCCTCGCGCCAGTCCTCCGGCAGCAGGTGGTCGAGGACGTCGTCGGCCGTCACGGCGCCGAGCAGGTGTCCGTCCTCGTCGACCACCGGCAGCGAGACGAGGTTGTAGGCGGCCAGCTGCCGGGTCACCCCCTGCAGGCCCTCCGTGGGGGACAACGGGTCGATGTCGGTGTCCAGGACCAAGCCCAGCGGCGTCTGCGGCGGCTCGCGCAGCAACCGCTGCAGGTGCACGGTGCCCAGGTAGCGCCCCGTCGGGGTCTCCAGCGGCGGCCGGCACACGTAGACCGCCGTGGCCAGCGGCACGTTGAGCTCGGTGCGCCGCACGTGCGCCAGCGCCTCGGCCACGGTGGCGTCCGGGGCCAGCACGACGGGGTCGGTCGTCATGAGACCGCCTGCGGTGTAGTCGTCGTAGGCCAGCAGCCGGCGGACCGGGTCGGCGTCCTCGGGGTCCATCAGCGCCATGAGGCGTTCGGCCTGCTCGGCGGGCAGCTCCGACAGCAGGTCGGCGGCGTCGTCGGGCTGCATCTCCTCCAGGACGTGCGCGGCGCGGTCGCCCTCCAGCGCCGAGAGGATCTCGATCTGGTCGTCCTCGGGCAGCTCCTCCAGGACGTCGGCCAGCCGCTCGTCGTCCAGGGCCGCGGCGACCTCGCGCCGGCGTTTGGGGGTCAGCTCGTGGATGACCTCGGCCAGGTCGGTCGGTTTGAGCTCCTCGAAGGCGGCCAGCAGGTTCGTCGCACCCTGGTCGAGGTCGGGGGAGGCCAGCCCGATGACCCCGCCGACGACGGCGTCGACGTCGACGGTCATCGTCTCCCCGCGTCGGCGCAGCCGGCCGGACAGCCCCCGCGGCGTGGTGCCGCGGCGCACGAACAGCTTGGTCAGGTGCCAGTCGCGGGCCCGGACCGGTTCCAGGCCCAGGTCCTCGATGGTCGCCTGCCCGCTGCCGTCGGCCAGGTCGACCGTGCGGTCCAGCAGTTCGGCCAGCAGCAGCGTCTCGGTGCCGCGCTGCTCGAAGCGGCGCATGTTCACCAGGCCGGTGGTGATGACCTGCCCGACCTCGATGGAGGTGACCCGCGTCATGGGGACGAACACCCGCCGCCGGCCGGGGACCTCGACGACCAGACCGATGACGCGCACCGGCCCCCGGGGACGCAGCATCCCCACGACGTCGCGGATGCGGCCGACCTGGTCCCCCTGCGGGTCGAACACCGCCGTGCCCGCCAGGCGGGCGGCGAAGACGCGTGTGCTGGAGCCGGTCACACGCTCCAATCTAGGGGTTGACTTTCCGGCATGCGGCAGGCCCGGTGCCCTCCTACCGTGGCGCCATGGCCAAGGAGAGCAAGAAGATGAAGGCTGAGGGCACCCCCTCCTACACGATCCCCGGGCTCACCCCCGAGCAGGCCGCGCAGATCGGGACGATGCTGCAGGACCGTCTCAACGCGCTCACCGACCTGCACCTGACGCTGAAGCACATCCACTGGAACGTCGTGGGCCCGCACTTCATCGCCGTGCACGAGATGCTCGACCCGCAGGTCGACGCCGTGCGCGAGATGTCGGACACGACGGCCGAGCGCATCGCGACCCTGGGCCTGTCGCCCGTCGGCACGCCGGGTGCGCTCGTCGCCGACCGCGCGTGGGACGACTACTCGATCGGCCGCGCGGGCGCCATCGAGCACCTCGGGGCCCTCGACCTCGTCTACGCCGGGGTCATCGCGGACCACCGCAAGGCCATCGACGCCACCGAGGAGCTCGACCCGGTGACCCAGGACATGCTCATCGCCCAGAGCGCCCAGCTGGAGCAGTACCACTGGTTCGTCCGCGCCCACCTGGAGACCGCGGGTGGGCAGCTGGTCAACGCCGGCGCCGAGACCGAGGTCGAGGCCACCCGCCAGACCGGTCGGGCCGGCGTCAAGCGCCGGAGCGCCTGAGCCCCATCCGGGAGGTGTCCGGGGCCACGCCGGGTCTTCGCCGGCCCCGGGCACGTCGCGGCACGCCGTGACGTTGGGCAGGATGTCGGTGATCTCCGCCTGGGGGATCCGATGCCGATTCCGCGCCGACGTCGCGGGACGGGCCAGGAACGGTGAGGAAGTCGTCATGTCGAACCTCGGGCCCATGGGCGGTCCGCAGCGGATCAGCACCCCCACCCCGCCGTCGGGGGAGGCGATCGGCCGCTACGCCACCTACTCGGAGGCGCAGCGGGCCGTCGACTTCCTGTCCGACGAGCACTTCCCCGTGCAGAACGTGACGATCGTGGGCAACGGCCTGCAGATGGTCGAACGCGTCACCGGCCGCCTGACCTACGGGCGCGCGGCCGGCGCCGGCGCGGCCTCGGGGGCCTGGTTCGGTCTGCTCATCGGCCTGATGCTGTCCGTCTTCGGTGGCGGCGGGACCGGCGCGCTGCTGACCGGCGTCCTCGTGGGCGCCGGTTTCGGCATGCTGTTCGGCGTCATCTCCTACGCCCTGACCGGTGGCCGGCGCGACTTCACCTCGAGCTCGCAGATCGTGGCCTCGGAGTACACGGTGCTGTGCCTGCCGCAGCTGGCCGGGCAGGCCCGTGAGGTGCTCTCGCGACTGCCCAACGGCCTGGGCCGCGGCACCGGTCCTGCCGCCGGGGGCTCGCAGGGGTCGGCGCCGTGGGGGGCCCCCGACCCGGGCGCCCGGCCGTGGGGTCCGCCCGCGCAGCAGCCGCCGTCGGCGCCGCCGTCGGGGTACCTGCCGCCGCCGCAACCGGGCACCGGTCCGGCCGACCAGCCCCCGCCGCCGTCGTTGCAGAAGGCTCCCGAGCCGGAGATGGACCTGTCCGGGCCCACCTACGCGGAGAAGATGGAGGAGGCGCGGCGGGCTCGTCGCGCCGCCGAGCAGAAGGCGCGCGAGGAGCAGGAGCGCTCCGGGGGCGAGTAGCCGCGGTCCTGGGGGGGGGGGGGGGGGGGGGGGGGGGGGGGGGGGGGGGGGGGGGGGGGGGGGGGGGGGGGGGGGGGGGGGGGGGGGGGGGGGGGGGGGGGGGGGGGGGGGGCGGGGGGGGTGGG
>NZ_JBJLSI010000032.1:0-59013 GCF_050871945.1 Kineococcus deserti
CGTGCGCCGCCGTCCGTCCGGGCGGCGGCGCACGGTCGTCTTCGACCTCGACGGCACCCTCGTCGCGGGTGACTCCTTCGGGCGGTTCCTCACGGCCAGCTGGCGACGCGCCCCGCACCGGCTCCTGGCCGGGGCGGCGTTGTGGTTGCTGCCCGGACCGCGGACCCGGGCCGAGCTGCTGGTGATCGGGGCGACGACGTTCGGCCTGACGGCCGGAGGGCTCCGGAGACGCTGGCACCAGCACGCCCGCCACCACGGCCGGAGCCGCATCGAGGTGGCGCTGCGCAGGCTGGAGGAGCACCGTCGTGCCGGCGACCGCGTCGTCGTGGCGACGGCCTGCGCCGAGCCGCTCGCGCGGCTGGTGTGCGCCGAGCTGGGACTGCACGACGTCGACCTGGTGGCCAGCCCCTACGAGCACCGCCGCTGGCTGCCGCCCCGGGCCACCGCGATCCGCGGGGAGGTGAAGGTCGGGGCGCTGCGGCGGGCCGGGATCGAGCTGCCCGTCGACGACGCCTACTCCGACAGCCTGCGCGACCTGCCGCTGCTGCGCGCCGCCCGCACCGCGCACCTCGTCCGCCCGCGGGCCCGTGAACTGGCCCGGCTGCGAGCGGCGCTGGGCGACGTCGAGGTGCTCGACTGACACGGACCCGTCGTGTCGGCTCCACCCGGGAACGGTTCGGGTCCAGGCTGTGCCCATGGCGGACGACCTGCTGGCCAACCCGGGTGGCTTCCCCGAGCTCATGCTGCTGCCCCACCTCGACGACGAGTGGACCGAGGTGCGGCTGGGCCGGCGCAGCGACGGCGCGTGGGAGGTCTACGTGACCATCCGCGTCGACGACGGGTACCGCAGCGAAGCCGCGGCCCAGGCCGTCGCCGACCACTACCGGGAGAACCTCGAGGCCTACGTGGAGCACCGGCGCCGCAAGCGCGCCCGCCCCTGACCCCACCCTCCGCGCGGTCGGGTCAGGAGGCGAGGTCGCGGGTCTCGCGGTCCAGCTGCGGGGCCTCGTCCACGGGGGCGGGCAGCGGCTGGGGCGCGGCCTGCGCGGCCGGCTGGGCCACGGGCGCCGGGGCCGGGGTGGATCCGGCGACCGGGCCGTTGGGCTGCTCGAAGACCTGCACGACCCACAGGCGCCCGTCCTGGGAGCGGACGGCGCCGAGGCCGACGACGCTCACCTCCGGGCGCAGGATGTTCGCGCGGTGGCCGGGGGAGGCCATGAACGCGCCCTGCAGCTGGTCGGAGTCGGCGCCCACGCCGACGTTCTCGGCGACCAGCGACCAGCCGTGCAGCTGCACCGACAGGTCCGGGTTGTGCTTCAGCTGCGCGTCGCCGGCCATCCGGAACGCCCAGTCGGTGGCGACCCGGTTCGCCTCGTCGGTCAGGCCGAGCAGCGGCAGACCGGCCTGCGCGCGGGCGGCGTTGACGAGTTCGTAGGAGCGCCAGGCCGAGCCGCCGTCGCCGGTCAACTGGGGGGTGTCCGCCTGCGCTGCACCGGTTCCGGCGAAGACACCGGCGACCGCGGCGAAGGCGCCGACGAGGCCGAGGACGCGGTGACGAGCAGTGCGGCGGGCGGTGGTGACCACGGGGTCCTCCGGGGCGGTGGGGGCGACAGGGGGTTCTTGCCTCCCTCCATGCCTCGGCCACCGCGAGGGTCTCCTGTAGCCCGAACGGGCGATCCGCGGTGACTCTGCGCGACCCCTTCAGGCGGCCGCTCAGCCGCCCGATGTCGTGAGGTGCTCCAGCGGTTCGTCCGTTCCCTTCCGCGCGCTCCTGCGCGCGGCCTCGCGTGGACCGCCACCGGCGGTCGCCGTCGCCCCGGCGCTCGCGGCCACCACGAGCACGACGCCCAGACCACCGAGCGCCGTCATCGACTGCCTCAGCAGCACCCACCCCGCCAGGGAGGCGATCACCGGTTCGAGGCTGAGCAGGATCCCGAAGGTCCGCTGCGGCAGCCGTCGCAGCGCCGCCAGCTCCAGCGAGTAGGGCACCACGGAGGCCAGGACCGCCGTCCCGAGCGCCAGCCAGAGCCCGTTCGGGGACGTGACCGCCTGCAGCGCACCGGAGGCACCGAACGGCAGCAGGGCCAGCGCGCCCACCGCGGTGGCGATCGCCAGCCCGCCGTGGCCCGGCGTGACCCGCCCCACCCGGGCACCGGTGACGATGTAGGCCGCCCAGCAGGCCCCGGCCAGCAGCGCGAAGGTCACCCCGAGCGGGTCGAGCGAGCCGCCGTGGTGCTCCCCCGTCAGTCCCAGCACCACGACCCCACCCAGGGCCAGCGCCACCCACAGCAGGTCCCGCAGGCGGCGGCTGGTGAGCGCCGACAGGGTCAGCGGCCCGAGGAACTCGACGGTGACGGCGGTGCCGAGGTCGATGCGGGACAGCGCGGCGTAGAAGAAGCCGTTCATCGCACCCAGGCTCAGGCCCAGGGCCAGCGCCGCCCGCCACTGCAGTCCGCTCCAGCCCCGCACCCGGGGCCGCACGACGAGCAGCAGCACGAGCGCGGCGAGCCCGAGGCGCAACAGGGTCGTGCCCGTGCTGCCGCCGAGGGCGAAGAGGTGAACCGCGAGAGCCGCGCCGACCTGCAGTGACGTGCAGGAGCCGAGGACGAGGAGAACCGAACCCACACCACCAGTCTGCCGGTCGCCGAACGGCCGAGAAGCCGTCGTCCGGCGAACGTTTCCGCGCGGTACCGTTCAGTTCTGCTGACGAGAGGCGGGACCGTGCTCGACGTCCACCGCCTGCGCCTGCTGCGGGAACTGCACCGCCGGGGCACGCTGGCCGCCGTCGCGTCCGCCCTGAGCTACAGCCCCTCGGCCGTGTCCCAGCAGCTGTCCCAGCTGGAGGCCGAGGCCGGCGTCCCCCTGCTCGAGAAGCGCGGCCGCGGGGTGACGCTGACCGCGGCGGCCCGGCTGCTGGTCGAGCACGCCGACGTCGTGCTGGCCCAGCTGGAGCGGGCCGAGGCGGACCTGGCCGCGTTGTCCGGCGAGGCGGTGGGGACGTTGCGGGTGGCCAGCTTCCAGTCGGTGCTGTTCGCGCTCGTGCCCGGGGCGCTGACCCTGCTGGCCGCGCGGTACCCGGCCCTGCGGGTCGTCCTCGAGCACCGCGAACCCGAGCCGGCGTTCTCGGCGCTGGCCGCCCACGAGGTCGACCTGGTCCTCGGGGAGGAGTACCCCGGCCTGCCCCAAGCACGACGGGCCGACGTCGAGGAGGAGGACCTCGTCCTGGACGAACTGCGGCTGGCCGTTCCCACCACCGGGCCGTGGTCGAGCGCCCGACGCCTCGAGGACCTGGCGCAGGCGTCGTGGGTCCTGGAACCCCCGGGCACCGACCCCGGTCGCTGGAGCGTCACCCGGTGCCGGCAGGCCGGTTTCGAACCGGACGCGCGCGTCCGCACCCCCGACGTCCTGCTGCACCTCCACCTCGTCGAGACCGGTCACGCCGTGGCGCTGCTGCCCGACCTCGTACGGTCCGGCCGCGGCGCCGACGTGCGGATCGTCGACCTGCCCGACCACCCGAGCCGGCGGCTGTTCACCGGCGTGCGGCGGGGCGCCGCCGGCCGGCCGGCCGTGCGCGCGTTCCGCAGCGCGCTGCGCCAGGTGGCCGCGGGCGGGTCCGGGTGAGCGCGGGCACAGCACGATCGCCGCTTGATCACGGCGGGCTGGCTGCAACCTTCAGCCGTGATCAAGCACTTCCGGAGGTGGCGCGGGGCAGCACGAACCTCTTGCGTGGAGCTTCCCGGCCGGAGCGACCGGCCCCGCCTGGCCACGGAACGCCCGAGGTGGGTCCTCCCCGAGGATGCGAGCGGACGGCTTCCAGTCGAAGGCGGTGGCGCGTAGGCGCTGCAGCAGGACGTGTCCGTTCGTTCCCTGCACCACCGGTACCGGACCTTCCGCGATCCGGTCCTGTGCAGCGCCCTCCGTCGTATCGGGTCCGACGTCGGCGCCGACTTGGGGCAACGCGAAGGCCCGTACGTGCTCGGTGCTCCCTGGCGAACTCCTCATAGACCGCCGGGTCGTTCTCGCCGCCGCCGACCAGGAACCAGCACTCCCGGAAACGCGGCCCGCAGCCGTTGCAGGCTGCGCCGCTTGTGCGCGCGGCCGTCACGGAAGAACACCTCCCTCGAGGAACCCCAGTCGGTGAGCAGGAGAGGACCGTCAGGGACCCCGTGCCGGCGCAGAAAGCGCGTCAGCGGCTCGTTGAAGTTCCACGGCCCGGTGCTGAGGTACACGGTCGGATCGTCGTCCCCGCCGTACTCCCTCCTGAACCGCGGTCGGCAGGTCCGCCATCCCTTCGACGGGTGCCCGTTGCTGGAGGGCGCGGGTGAAGGTCCGCCACGCTGCGCTGAGCGGGCACCGCAGACCGGTGATCACAGCGGTGGCGTCGATGTCGCAGACGATGCCCGTACGCGCCTGCGGATCAGCGACGTGCACCGGCGCCTGCACTGTGGGTCGCTCGACGACCTGGAAGATCGCGGTGTGCGTTCCCGGATCGGCCGACCAGAGCAAGACGGCGTCCAGGAGGCCAACCGGGCCGCTGGGCCGCTGGTGACCTCGTGCACCGTCTCGGAACCCTGCGCGGCGACCACGGCGACCACGGCGGCCACCCAGGAACGCTGCAACGTCACCAGGCGCCGCCAGGGGGCGACGCCGCGGACCTCGCTCGGCTCCCGGTCCAGTGCGGCCGGGATGACTCGTCCCAGGATCCGCGCCTGCGCGTCGACGCCGTAACCCGGGTAGGGCAGGACCGTGAAGCTCCATCCCCGCCGCGGCAGGACAGCCGCGAGGACGTCGCGCCGCGCCCGGCCGAACCGGAACAGGGCGGCCCCGAGGCGGAAGACGGTGGTCGGGTCGACACCGGTCAGGGGGTGTTCGGTGGTGGGCATCCTGCGAGTCTGTGGGCTGATCCCGCCACGGACTCGCGGACGACCCGACCAGGCGTCGCCGGCTCGGGGATGGAGGAGATCGGCGCACCGATCACACGTCCGTCGACGCGGCGCAGGAAGTAGCGCTGCAGCACCTCGAGGACGACCGACACCCCCCACCCGGTGATTCCCGGCAGCTCGGCCAGATCGCGTTCGAGGAACTGGGCGAGGTCGTCCTCGTTGCGGAACACCCCCTGGTGCACGACAGACCACGTCCCGGCCACGACGGAGACGTACCGGGCCGAGGGTTGCTCGGCGCACCACTGGGCCACGGCCGTGGTGTCGCCGGGTTTCACCGCGAGCTGGACCGCCACTTCCAGGGGGAAACCCACCAGGCCGGGTTCGATCTCGACGCGCGGCTGCACGATCCCGCGGCTCAGCAGCGACTGGACCACCCGGTGTGCCGTGGAGCGGCTCATGCCCGTCTCGCGGCCGACGTCGCTGGCGGGGATCCGCCCGTCCCGGTGCAGCAGCCGGGTCACGACGAGTTCGGCCGGCGTCAGGGAGGCGATGTTGGCGCTCGGGTGCACGTCGCCGGCCGCGTCGGAGTCCGCCACCAGCAGCGAACGCTGCTCGGGCCCAAGGCGGTCGAGGCGCCACTGGTCGGCTTTCGTCACGGCGCGCAGGACGAGTTCTGAGTGCGTCGAGAGCACGCCCTCGATTCCCGCGATCGTGCCGGTGAGCAGGTGCGCGGTCTCGCTGCGCGAGGGTGAGTGGACGGTGAGGTGGACGTCGGCGCGGCCCGCGGTGGTCGCGACGAACTGTGCGCCGGGCACCTGCGTCAGCGCGACGGCGACCGCCCGCGCCCGTCCGGGGCGCGTGTTGATCCACACGTGGTGGGGGTGGGTGTCCGACAGCAGCGACCAGTCGACCTGCCCGACGACGCGGACGATTCCCTCGTCGACCAGCCGCGTCAGGCGGCGGCCGACGGTGCTGGGCGAGGTGTCGAGGGCCTCGCCCAGCACGTTCAGCGGTGCCCGGGGTGAGCGCTGCAGGGCAGCGACGAGATCGAGGTCGAGGTCGTCGAGCACGGGTGCAGTCACGGGGCAACTCTCACACGGTCAGCGCGGGGGCTGCGCCAGCAGGAGGGCCAGCAGGGCGGTGCGCTCAAGCAGCCCGGACACCGTGGCGTGCTCAGACCGAGCGTGCGCGCCCGCGCCCACGGCTCCCAGTCCGTCGAGGACGGTGGCGCCCACGGCGGCCGCGAAGTTCCCGTCGCTGGCCCCGCCCACGGCCGTCTCCTCGAGGGCGAAACCCAGCGCGGTCGCCGCCGACCGGGCTCGCTCGAAGGCCGCGACACCGGCGTCCGTGCGTTCCATCACGGGTCGGTTCCAGCCGCCGGTCACCTCCAGCGCGACGCGTCCGTCACCGGTGTCCAGGCTCGCGAGCACGGCGTCGATCCGTTCCCGTTCGGCGTCGGAGGAGATCCGGACGTCGATGCTGGCCCACGCCTTGCCGGGGGTGACGTTGGCGCGGGTGCCACCGGAGACGATCCCCACGTTGACCGACGTCCCCGCCTCGAGGTCGACGGCCGCCTCCAGCGCACCGATGACCCGCGCGAGCGCGTACACGGCGCTGGCCCCGGCCCGTGGGTCCAGCCCCGCGTGCGCCTCGACTCCGGTCAGGTGCAGCTGGAACAGGCCGACCCCCTTGCGGGCGGTCTTGACCTTGCCGTCGGCGCTGGCCTCGAGGACGAGCACCTCCGACGCCGTGCGCGCGGCCTCCTCGATGACGGGACGGCCCACAGGGGAACCGATCTCCTCGTCGCCGTTGAGCAGGATCCGCACGTCCGGACGGGGAACGCCGAAGTGGTCCAGCGCCAGCAAGGCCCACACGACTTGGACGAGGCCGACCTTCATGTCGAAGACGCCCGGGCCGCGCACGACGTCGCCGGTCACCGAGAACGGGATCTCGTCGAGGGTGCCCAGCGGCCACACCGTGTCGTAGTGCGCGAGCAGCAGGACCGGCGGTCCGCCGAGGGTTCCGGGGTGGTCCAGCACCACGACGTCCCCGAGTTCGCCGCCGGGGGTGAGTTCGCGGCGGGCGGGCGACCCGAGCCGGTCCAGCAGCCACTGCTCGACGAACGCCAGCCCCTTCTCCAGGGCGGCGCGGTCGTCGCTGGGGGTCTCGGTCTCGACGTAGGCACGGAGGTCGTCGAGCATCTCGGCGCGGCGCTCACCGATCCACGCGGTGAGTTCGGCGGGCTGGATCACGGCGCGACCTCCTGGGTGGCTGCGGTTGTGAGAGCGAAGGTTTCGAGGGTGTCCAGCCGGGCAACCGACATGGACGTGGGATCGGACTCGACCTCGGCGATCTGGGCGACGACGGAGGCGAGCAGCGGCGCGGCGACGCCTCGTTCGGCGGCCATCGCCAGAACGGGCCGGTAGTGGACGGGAACCTCGGTCGGCCGGCGGCGCACGGCGATGTCACGCCAGATCCCGCTGCGGTCCTTGCTCTGCGTCCGTAACCACGCCACCAGACCCGCCAAGGCCGGCGCGGGGTCGTCGGACAGGGTGCCGTGGGGATCGAAGGCGTCGAAACCCTCGACGGCGATGCCCTGCAGCCCGGCGAGCCCGACGACCTCCCGGACCAGCCCTGCGACAGCGGCGGGGTGCGCCTCGATGAGGTCGGCCATCGGGGCGTCCGCCAGCGCGGTGGCCGTCAGCACCGCGCCGAACGCGAGCTTCGACCACAGGTAGCCGACGACGTTCGACGTCGCCTCGGCCGGCCCCCAGGCCTGCAGGTCCGCGACGACCGTCTCGACGCGGGTGCTCGTCGATCCGTCGAGTTCGCCGATCCGCAGAGCGCCGGCGCCGCCGTCGCGCACGACGCCAGATTCGACGACGTCGGCGAAGAGGTTCACGAACGCGCCGACGGTGCGCTCGGCCCCGACGGCCCGCGCGATGACGGCCTCGTTGAGCCCGTTTTGCAGGCTCACGACGCAGTCGTCGGGGTGCAGGCGCTCCGCGATCCACGAACTCGCCGAAGCCGTCGCGAGGGCTTTGACGGCCAGCAGCACGGTTCCGCGGCTCAGGTCGGTCTCGAGATCGGAGACGGGAACCTCGACGGCCTCGCGGACGCCGTTCCGTTCGAGGACGAGCCCGTTCTCCTGAACCGCCTCGACGTGGGCGGGGTCGGCGTCGACGAGCCGGACGTCGTGACCGGCCCGGACGAGGTACCAGGCGAGGGTTCCGCCGATGGCCCCCGCCCCGACGACGGTGTAGCTGCTCACTACGGGGCCTCCTGGGTGCTGGTCGTGCCGTTCCAGTGCAAGGGGAGCGCGTTCGTCCCGGCTGACCCGCCGCCGTCGACGCGCAACACGGTGCCGGTGATCCACTCGGCCTCGTCGGAGATCAACCAGCGCACCGCGCGGGAGATGTCGGCGGGTTCACCGCGCCGGCCCAGCGGGTTGGCCGACACCGCGGCGGCGTACTCCTCGGTGACGGGGTTCGCGGCGCTGTCGACGGTCACGAATCCCGGGGCGACAGCATTGACGCGGATGCCGGCCGGGCCGAGTTCGAGGGCCGCGGACCGGGTGAGGACCTCCAGGGCCGCCTTCGAGGTCGCGTAGTGCGCGGCGCCCGGACGGGACCGCAGCGCGGCGCCGGAGGAGATGTTCACGACGCAGCCCGGACGGCCCTGGGCGGCGAACGCCTGCGTGGTCAGGAACGGCGCCCGCAGGTTCACGGCCATCACCTGGTCCCACGACTCCGCGGTGAGTTCGGCGAACGGGACGGCCGGGTAGATGCCGGCCGCGTTGACCAGGGCGTCGAGCGGTTGCCGCGCAGCCGCCTGCTCGACCACCGCGGTGGCCTGTGCGGGATCGGCGAGGTCCGCGGCCAGCGCGGCCGCCGAACCGTCCAGCTCCTGCTCGACGTCCTCGGCGCGCAGATCGGTCCCGGAGACCGTCCACCCCGCGTCTGCGAAATCGAGGGCGATCCGGCGGCCGATGCCGCTGGCTGCCCCGGTGACCAGAACGTGCTTGCCGCTCACGCCATCTCCTTGTCCTTGGTCTCCGGCATCATCGTGTACACGACGACCCCGATCGCGGCGGCGACGGCGACGTAGATCCAGATGTAGTCGATGTACCCGTTGGAAGACATCCACGTGGTCACGTACGGCGCGGTCCCACCGAACACGGCCACCGCGAGGGCGTAGGGCAGGCCGATGCCGGTGGTGCGGACTTCCGGCGGGAACTGCTCGGCCATGACGACCGCACAGTTCGCCGAGTAGCCGACGAGCAGGAACACACCGACGAGTTCGATGACCAGCAGCGTCGCGAAACCGCCGCCCTGGATGAAGTGGAACGCGGGCCAGGCGAACACCACGAACCCGGCGGCGAACGCCGTCATGGTCGCCTTGCGGCCGATCTTGTCCGAGAGCATCCCGCCGAAGGGCAGCAGGACGAGGAACACCGCGACGGCGATGGTGTTGGCCAGGAACGCCTCGCTCAACGTCACGGCCGCGTTGGTGCGGGCGAACGTCGGCATGTAGTTGATGAAGATGTAGTAGGTCAGCGTCCCGGCGATGGTGATGCCGGCGACGCGCAGGGCGGCGCGGCGGTGCGTGGTGACCATGTCGACCAGCGGGTTGTGCTTCTCGACCTCGTGCGCGCGGGCGGCCTTGGCCTCGGAGAACGACTCGGTCTCCTCGACGGTGACGCGCAGCCACAACCCCACCAGGCCCAGCAGCGCGCCGACGCCAAAGGCGACGCGCCAACCCCAGGACGCAAGCGCCTCCTCCGACAGCGAGTTCGTGAGGATCACGCCCATGAGGGAGGCGACTAGGACGCCGGCGCCGACGGACACCTGCTGCCACGAACCGGCGAAGGCGCGGCGACCCTGGGCCGCGTTCTCGACGAGGAACGCCGACGACGCGCCGAACTCGCCACCGGCGGAGAAACCTTGTGCCAGGCGCGCGAGCAGCAGCAGGATCGGGGCGAAGACGCCGATCGTGGCGTACGAGGGGGTGACCGCGATGAGTGCGGTGGCCCCGGCCATGATGCCGATAGTCAGCGTCAAGCCCGCCTTGCGGCCGTGCCGGTCCGCGTAGTGGCCCAGGACGGCGCTGCCGACGGGCCGCATGACGAACCCGACGGCGAACACGAGCAGGGTCGACAGCAGCGCGGCCGTCGGGTCGTCACCCGGGAAGAACTGCGCGGCGAAGACCGAGGAGAACGTGGCGTAGACGGCCCAGTCGACGAACTCGACGGCGTTGCCGATGGAGCCGGCGACGATGGCCTTGCGCTGCTGGCGGGTGAACTTCCCGCGGATCGACGCGGGCGGAGCGCTGGTGGTCACGGTGCACCTCTCGGGTGGGGCGCGGAGGCCCGGTGGGTTCAGGGCAGTTTCGTACGGGCCAGGTCGGCCACCTGCTGGTGCGTCGCGAACCACACGTCGTCGTGAGAGGCGATGTACCGCAATAGTTCCCGGAGCACGACCATGCGCGAGCGGTGGCCAATGACGTGCGGGTGCATGGTGAGCTGGAACAGGCCACCGTCGGCGCGGGCCTCGTCGAACTCGTCGATCCACAGCTGCAGGACCGAGCGCGGGGGCGTGTAGGGCCGCAGCGAGCCGAAGCGTTCCATCATCCAGTAGGGCGCGTCGTCGCGGATCCACTCGACGGGGACCTCGACCATGCCGGTAGGTTCGCCGTCGGCGACGAGTTCATAGCAGTCGTCGTCGGCCATGAGCGAGGAGTCGTAGCGCAGACCGAGCTCGAGGGCGATGCGCAGGGTGTCGTCGGAGAAGTCCCACGACGGCGTCCGCATGCCGACCGGCCGGGTGCCGGTGAGCTGCTCGAGTGTGTCGAGGCTGCGGGCGAGCAGGTCGCGCTCGTCGGCGGGCGTGAGCAGGGTGTTCCGCTCGTGGATCCAGCCGTGCGCGGCGACTTCGTGCCCGGCGGCGGCGTAGTCGCGCACCTCCTCGGGGTGCAGCAGCGCCGAGACGGCGGGCACGTAGAAGCTGGCCGGGACGCCGAACTTCTCGAGCACCGCCAAGATGCGCCGCGCACCAACGCGCGAGCCGTACTGCCCCTGGGCGAGCTTGCCGGGGCGTGTCTCACCGTCGCGCAGCGGGATCGTCTCGTGGTCAGAGTCGAACGAGAGTGCGACCGCGACGCGCTTGCCGTCCGGCCAGGCCGGCGTCAGCGCCCGTCCAGCACGGACGCGGTCCACGTGTCCGCGCCACACCGGCTCGTCCCACTGCCAGGGTTCCTGCTCGCTCATGCCTCGCCCCATGTCGCTAGATCGTCCCGTCTAGGACTGTAACCATGACGGATGATCCCGGGAAGGGCTTTCGTGTGACGGATGTGTTTCGCGTTGGGCCGGTCAGCCGTACTAGAGCCAGCGTCCGGGCCGCGGCGACCACGGTGCGGACGTAGTCCTTGGCGGCCCCGGAGGGCGGGGTTCAGGGAGTGCAGGTTGGCGGCGCGCGCCGTGCTCCTCCTGTGCGGCTGGCTTGCGGTGAACACCTCGGCGGAGACTGCGGTGCTCCGGGTGGCGCCGGGGAACGCCCGCTCCCACCGCCTCGCCGAGGCCACGGATTTCGCTCGCACGGGCGTCATCACCCCCAGCGGGAAGGAGTTCGCGCGGTAGGAGAAGCCCTCAGGTGACCGAACGTCGTCCCCACGCCTCCAGCTCCTCCTGCACCTGGTCGAAGAACACCGTCTTGGTGCGCGTGTAGTCGTCGAAGTCGGGGTCGCCGGCGTGCTGGGCGGCGGCGGCCGCCTTGAACGCGGCGTACCGGTCCCGCGCGTGCGGATGCGCTCGCAGCCAGTCGCGGAACCAGACGGTGTACCGGGCCCACGGCGAGGCGCTCAGGCGGACGTGCAGGATCGCCGCCCCGGGCCCGTCGGGGTCGCGCACGAACAACTGCTTGCGCCACACGTCGTCGGGGACCTGTTCCGATCCCCGCGGGACGTCCCGGTGCACCCCCGGGGAGTCCGGACGGGCGCCGGTGGCCGGGACGAGACCCGTCGGGGCCAGCGCTCCGGCGAGCACGTCCCCGGCCGGCAGCGAACTCACGCACACCTGCAGGTCGACGTAGGCCTTGGCCGTCAGTCCCGGCACCGCGGTCGACCCGATGTGCTCGAAGGACTCGGCCAGCCCCAGCGGTTCGAGAGCCCGCCGGACGGTGTCGAGCAACCGGGCGGCCCGCACGGGCCAGACCGGGTCGTAGGGCTGCAGCACCGCAGGTCCGGGCACGTGATCACGGTACCGGTCCGGTGCGTCCGTCCGGGGCTCGGAAAACTGTCGCCGCGCGGGGTGGAGGTACCTGTGGTGTGCTGGACGCAGCCGGGGAAGTCGCCCGGTACTGGGCCTGCAGGCAGACGGGCCATCGTGGACGAGTTCCGGACTGGACCGGAAACACCCCGCCCGTCGTGACCGCCCCGCTCCTTCTACCGGCGAGCCCCGCCGCCACGACGTCGGACCCGCGCGCCGCGCGGTCGTCCACGCACACGACGACGAACACGTCCTCGTGCGGCCACGAACCACGGAGGAAGCATTGGCTACCGCAGATCTGAACGGTCCTGACCGGCACCGCGACGACCGGACCGCCCGCAAGACGGGCCTGGGTGTCGCCGCCCTCGGGATCGTCGTCTTCAACGTTTCACCGTTCCTGAACTGGGTCACCTTCGAAGGCACCGAGGATGCGCGGATCGGGTACGAGACCGATTCCCTCGTGCCCTTCATCGCCTACCTGGGCATCGGTCTGCTGCTGGCCATGGCTTACGCCGGCAAGCGCGCCCGGCGTGGTCAGCACCGCGGCCTCACCCTGGTGTCGATGGCCGTCGCCCTCGCCGCGACCCTGCAGTGCATCGCCTTCGCGCTGCACCCGATGGGCGGTCTGGAACGCGGTGACGGTCTGGCGCCGACCATCGGCGTCTACGTCGGGCTCCTCGGTGCGGCGATCTGGGCCATCGGGTCGGGCCTGCTGGCCAAGGAGGTCGAGGGCGACGACCGCCACGACCACCGCGACCACCGCGCTGCGGGCACGCACCACGACGCCGACGCGCTGGGCCAGGACCGCGAGGTGAACCTGCGCGAGTCTCCGACCCACGCGAACCGCTACCCCGACCAGCCCTGACGACGGGGGGCGTCACCGCTCCCTGAAGGGCAGTCCCACGGGCGCGGCGGACCGGTGCGAGGCACCGGGCCGCCGCGCCCTGCTGTTGTCCCAGGCGTCCCTCAGCGCGTGGCGGGCGGGCAGCACGTCGTGGCACGTTCCGACACCCGCTCCCGCCCGCGTCGAGGACGACGCGACCGACGACGGGGTCCGGGCTCGTCGAACCCCACCCGGGCGGCCAGTCCGACCGCCCGGCGCGCGAACTCCTCGTCGCGCACGTCAGCCGGCCAGGTCAAGGGTGTGGGCGGTGTGGTCGCGCTTGGCCCGCAGGTAGGCGGCGTTCGCGGCCGACAGGTGCACCCCGGTGGGGACCTGCCGTTCGACGGTGAGGCCGTGCCGTTCCAGCTGGACCGCCTTGTCGGGGTTGTTGCTCAGCAGGTCCAGCCGGTCCACCCCCAGGGCGGCGAGCATCTGGGCGGCCGCGGTGTAGTCGCGTTCGTCCTCACCGCGCCCCAGCGCCAGGTTCGCCTCGTAGGTGTCCAACCCGCTGTCCTGCAGCGCGTAGGCGTCGAGCTTGGCGTACAGCCCGATGCCCCGGCCCTCCTGGCGCAGGTAGAGCAGCACGCCGCCGGAGACCGAGATGCGCTCGACGGCCTCCCGGAACTGCGGACCGCAGTCGCAGCGTTCGGAACCGAACACGTCGCCGGTGAGGCACTCGCTGTGCGGCCGGACCAGCGGGGTGCCGTCCTGCCAGTCCCCCAGGGACAGGGCGAGGTGCTCCCGGCCGTCGACGAGCCCGTCGAAGGTGTGGACGCGCGCGGTGGTGCGGTACCCGTCGGCGAAGCGGAGCGGGACGTCGACCGCGGTGCGGACGGTCGCGACGGGGTTCTGGGTCACGGGTGGTTCCCTCCAGGCGACCTGCGGGGAACGCTGGGCGGACCCCGTCCGGGCGTCGTCGACGACGGTGGGCGCAGGGGTGGTCGGGTCGGCGGCCGCACCGGACCCGCACGCGGCCAGGTCCACGATCGGCACGCTGACTCCCCCCTGGCGGATGACGTGACGCTTCAATCGACAGTAGGTGGCGGAACTTCAACCGTCAACAAGTCCGGGGGTCGACGGAGCCGCGCCGGGGCACGCGGGAGCCGTGAGACGGGTGGGGTGCTGCGGTCCGTCGATGCCGAGCACGACAGGTGACCGGGAGGTACGTTCGTCCTGTGGGAGATCAGGTGGGCCGCCCCCTGCGGACGATCAGCTACAACCTGCACGAGGGACGCGCGACGCTCGAGCTGGCCGAGCTCGCGGTGGCGCACGACGTGGACGCCCTGTGCCTGCAGGAGTGCGACACCCTGCGACTGCCCGAGACCGTGGGCCCGCTCGTCCTGGCCGGCGCCACCCAGCGCAAC
This sequence comes from Kineococcus deserti, assembly GCF_050871945.1. NCBI lineage: Bacteria > Bacillati > Actinomycetota > Actinomycetes > Kineosporiales > Kineosporiaceae > Kineococcus > Kineococcus deserti. Next base: position 14,392 of record NZ_JBJLSI010000032.1, read on the forward strand.
CGGCTGGGCCTGGCGCTGTACTACCGCCCGGACCGGCTGCACGCCCACGGGCACGAACTGCGCCCGCTGCGGCGCTCCATGCACGACCGCCTCATGTCCCCCGCCCACGAGCGGCTGCTCGCCGTGCGCTTCGAGGACCTGCACGACGACGGCGCCCTGCTGACACTGGCCTCCATCCACACCGCGCCGCTGTCGGCGTCCAACGCCATGCGCCGCCACCAGATCACCGAGGCCCTGGGCGCGATCCGCGCCGCGGCGCACGGATCGGCCGCGCTGGTCGTCGGTGACTTCAACTACCCGTGGTTCGCCAGTTCGCTGGCGCGCCGGCTGTCCGAGCAGGGTTTCGAGGTCTCGCACAGCGACCTGCCCACGTACGTGCGCAAGCGGTTCCGGGGGCACTTCGACTTCGCCATCTCCGAGGGCATGCACATCGAGAAGGTGAAGACGTTGCAGCAGGCCGGTTCGGACCACCTGCCGGTGCTCGTCGAGTCGCGGGTGAAGGCTCCGGTCCTGGCCTGAGCCTCCCCCGCGACCGGCCGTCAGACGCCGGCGGCGGCGATCACGGCGGCCGCCACCCGCGCCGGGTTCGACACCGCCACCGCGTGCGAGGCGCCGTCGACGACGTCGACGGCGCGGGGTTGCGCGCGGTCGGCCATGAACTGCAGGGCCTGCGCCGGGACGTTCCTGTCCTCGCTGCCGTACACGAACCAGGACGGAACGCTGCGCCAGGCCGGCGAGGTGCTGCTGAGCGCATCACCGAGCGCTGCCGTGGTCACGGGCCGCTGGGTGCGGGCCATGAGGGCGGCCACGTCGGCCGGCACGTCGGCCGCGAACTGCGCGTGGAACTCCTCCGGCCGGATCCGCACCTCCGTGCCCCCGGTGTTCACCGGGTACTCCAGGAGGGTCCCCCCCAGGGTGCTGCCGGGGAACTTCCCCGACAGGTCCAGCGCGGACTCCCCGTTCTCGGGCGCGAACGAGGCGACGTACACGAGCGCGGTCACGTCGGAACGGCCGCCGGCCGCCTCGGTGATCACCATGCCGCCGTAGGAGTGGCCGACGAGGACGAACGGGCCCTCCAGCCCGTCCAGGACGGAGTGCAGGTAGGCGGCGTCCCCGGCGACGCTGCGCAGCGGGTTGGCGACGGCGAGGACCTCGACGCGATCGCCGAGCGCGCCGATCACCCCGTTCCAGCTCGACGACTCGGCGAAGGCCCCGTGGACCAGGACGACGGTGGGTTCGGACACGTCTTCTCCTCGTGCTCGTGCGGCGGCTCGGGAACTCGTTGCCCACCCGCTGGGGTGGCACGGCCAGCCTCCCGCCGAACCCCGGTGGTTCCCCCGTGCGGAGTTCAGCCGGGTCGGGCACACGTCGGCCGAGATGCCGGGACCGGCACGGGTCGGGCGGTCATGCGCCGCCCACCGACAGCCGGTCGAGCAGGCGGTCGACGAACACGACCTGGCCCTTGACCAGCTTCGTGCGGGCGACGTCGGGCACGACCCACTCGGCCCGGTCGACCTCGGGGAACTGCACCGTGCGCCCCGACCGCGGCGGCCACTCCATCGGGAACGTCCCGGGGTCGATCGTGCTGACGTCGAGGTCGGCCTCGCCGGCCCAGATCGTGACGACCTTGCCGTTCGACTGCCGAGCCTGCCCGAGCTCGGTGAACTCCAGGTCCGGCACGGGCAACCCGAGTTCCTCGGCGAACTCCCGTCGCGCCGCGTCGAGCAGTTCCTCGCCGGGGTTCGGCTCGCCCTTGGGGATCGACCACGCGTGCTCGTCCTTGCGCGACCACAGCGGGCCACCCATGTGGGCGATGAGGAGTTCGACCCCCTCACCGGCCCGTCGGTACAGCAGGATGCCCGCGCTCTGCTTCGCCACCGCAGGATTCTGCGGCCGGTGTGCCGGCGACGCAATCGAGGCCGACCTCGCCGCGGCGGCCGGGCACGGGGACGGCGAGTTGCAGGACGGGTGCATCGATCGTGCACCCGTCGCGCGACCCCGGTGGAGAGCCGGTAGGGGCACGGGTGGCCCTCCCCGGGTCCTCGACCGCCGGCGTCGACTCCTCGGTCGCCGCGTCAGGCCACGTCGGGCACGTGCCGCAGTTCCGGGCCGACGTACTCCGACAGCGGCCGGATGAGGGAGTTCGCGCCGCGCTGCTCCATGACGTGCGCGGTCCACCCGACGACGCGGGCGGCGACGAACACCGGGGTGAACAGGTCGGTGTCCAGCCCGAGCAGGTGGTAGGCGGGGCCGGCGGGGTAGTCGAGGTTCGGCGCGATGTCCTTGGCGGCGGCCATCGCCGTCTTCAGCGCGTCGTACAGGTCCAGGACGTCGGCGCGGCCGCGGGCGGCCGCCAGTTCGCGCAGCGCCGCCTGCATCGTCGGCACCCGCGAATCGCCGTGCCGGTAGACGCGGTGCCCGAAACCCATGACCTTGCGGTGCTCCCCGAGCGCCTCGGCGAGCCAGGCGCGGGCCCGGTCACCGGCCCCCTCCCCCAGCCCGATCTCCTCGAACGTCTTCCAGACCGCCTCGTTCGCCCCGCCGTGCAGCGGCCCCTTGAGCGCGCCGACGGCGGCCGTGACGGCCGAGTGCAGGTCCGACAGCGTCGAGGTGACCACGCGCGCCGCGAACGTCGAGGCGTTGAAGGAGTGCTCGGCGTACAGGATCAGCGAGGTCTCGAACGTCCGGACCGCGAGCTCGTCGGGATCGGCGCCGGTGACCGTCCACAGGAAGTTCGCGGCGTACCCCAGGTCCTCGCGCGGCGGGGGCACGTCGCGGCCGCGGCGGCGTCGCTGGGCGTAGCCGACGACGGCGGGCAGGGCGGCGAACAACCGCTCCGACTTGGCCAGTTCGGCCTCGGGGGAGTTCGCGCCGGAGGCCGGGTCCAGGGCTCCGAGGACGCTGACCGCGGTGCGCACGACGTCCATGGGGTGCGCGGCCAGCGGGAGTTCGTCGAGCACGTCCCGCACCTGCTCGTCGAGCGCGCGGCCGGCGCGCTCGCGGGCGCTGAACTCGGCCAGCGTCCCGGGCGAGGGCAGTTCGGAGTCCCACAACAACCGGGCGACCTGCTCGAAGGAGCACTGCGCGGCGAGTTCGGTCACCGGGTACCCCCGGTACAGCAGCGAGTTCGTGTCGGGGTCGACCTTCGAGACGGCCGTGGTGTCCGCGACGACACCCGCGAGCCCCTTGCGCACCCCGTCCTCGTGGATCATCCTCTGTTCCCTTCCAGGCTGAAGTCGAACACGGACGAGTCGAACGCGCCGTAACCGGCGTAGTCGACCAGGTCGTACAACTGCGCGCGGGTCTGCATCTCGGGCACCCGGCCCTGCAGCGTCCCGGTGCTCCCCAGGTCGGTCAGGGCCCGGTCGGCCGACCCCATCGCCAGCCGCAGCAGCGACACCGGGTGGATGACGATCCGCACGCCGGCGTCGCGCAACTCCTCGTGCGTGAACAGGTCGCTGCGGCCGAACTCGGTCATGTTGGCCAGCACCGGCACCTGCAGCGCGGAGCAGATCGCCTCGAACTCGCCCAGGTCGGCCATCGCCTCGGCGAACACGGCGTCGGCCCCGGCGTCGGCCAGGGCCTGGGCCCGGCGGACGGCCGCCTCGAAACCCTCGACCCCGCGCACGTCGGTGCGGGCCACGACGACGAAGTCGGGGTCCCGGCGGGCGTCGACCGCCGCCCGGACCCGGCGCACCGCGGTGGCCTCGTCGACGACCTGCTTGCCCTCCAGGTGGCCGCAGCGCTTGGGGTTGACCTGGTCCTCGACGTGCAGGCCGGCCACCCCGGCGTCCTCCATCGCCTGCACGGTCCGGGCCAGGTTCAGCGGTTCCCCGAACCCGGTGTCGGCGTCGACGAGGACGGGCAGGTCGGTGACCCGGGCGATCTGCGCCGACCGTCCCGCGACCTCGGTCAGCGTCGTCAGCCCGACGTCGGGCAGCCCGAGGTCGGCGGCCAGCACGGCCCCGGAGACGTAGACGCCCTCGAAACCGTGCCGCTGCACCAGTTTGGCCGACAGCGGGTTGAAGGCTCCGGGGAACCGCAGGAGCTCGCCGGACCGCAGTCCCGCCCGGAAGGCGGCCCGCTTCGCGCTCGGCGTCGTCGACGAGTACAGCACGTGCTCCTCCTCAGAACAGCCCGGTGGGCAGGGGGACGGAGTCCAGGACCTCGGGTGGGGCGACGATCTGCAGTTCCCGCACCTCGCCCGCGGACAGTTCGGGCAACCGGCGAGCCAGCGCGCTGAAGCGCTCCACCTCCGAGGCCGGCAGCACGCCCCCGGCCAGGGTCGAGAACTTCGCCTCGTACTGCGCGCGGGTGAACGGGTGCGCGCCCAGCGGGTGGGCGTCGGCGACGGCGATCTCGTCGACCACGACCGAACCGTCGGTCAGGCGGGCGACGACGCGGGCGCCGAACGCCTTCCGGGACGGGTCCTCGGAGTGGTAGCGCTCGGTCCACTCCGGGTCCTCGACCGTGGACACCCGGCGCCACAACGCGACGGTGTCCGCACGCCGGGCACGCTCGGGGGTGTAGGAGTCCACGTGGTGCCACCCGCCGTCCTGCAGGGCGACGGTGAAGACGTACGGGACGGAGTGGTCGAGGGTTTCCCGGCTGGCCAGCGGGTCGTACTTCTGCGGGTCGTTCGCCCCGGACCCGATGACGACGTGGGTGTGGTGGGAGGTGTGCAGGACGATCCGCTCGACGTTCGCCGGGTCCCGCAGTTCCGGGTGGGCGTGGTGCAACCGGCGGGCCAGGTCGATGACGGCCTGCGCCTGGTACTCCGCGGAGTGCTCCTTGGTGTAGGTGTCCAGGATCGCGCGCCGCGGCTCACCGGGTTCGGGCAGCGGCACCCGGTAGTTCGCGTCCGGGCCGTCGAGGAGCCAGGCGATCACCCCGTCCTCGCCCTCGTAGACCGGGGCGGGGCTGGTCTGACCACGCATCGCCCGGTCGACGGCCTCGACCGCGACCTTGCCGGCGAACGCCGGCGCGCAGGCCTTCCACGTCGAGATCGCGCCCTTGCGGGACTGCCGCGTCGCGGTGGTGGTGTGCAGGGCCTGCCCGATCGCCTGGTACACCGTCTCCGTCGGCAGTCCCAGCATCGCCCCGAGCCCGGCCGCGACCGACGGCCCCAGGTGGGCGACGTGGTCGATCTTGTGGCGGTGCAGCGAGATCGCCCGCACCAGGTCGACCTGCACCTCGTACGCCACGACGATCCCCCGCAGCAGCGCCGCCCCGTCGCAGCCGGCGTGCTGGGCCACCGCGACCAGCGCCGGGACGTTGTCGCCGGGGTGGGAGTACTCGGCGGCCAGGAACGTGTCGTGGAAGTCGAGTTCGCGGACCGCGACCCCGCCGGCCCACGCGGCCCACTCCGGGGAGGAGTTCTGCGTCGTCCCCACGACCCGGGCCCCCGGACCCCCGCGCGAGGGCGGGTGCGCCAGCGCCTGCGCGCGGGCCGCGACGACGGGGGCACGCAGCAGCGACGCGGCGCTCACCGCGGCGTTGTCCAGCACCCGGTTGACGACCATCTCGGCCACGTCCGCCTCGACGGGCACGTCCTCGGTGGCGACCCGCGCGAGCTGCCAGGCGAGTTCGCCCTCGCGGGGGAACGCCTCGTCGCTGCGGTGGACCCGGACCTCGTGCTCCCTCACGCGCTCTCCTCGCTCGAGGCCAGGTGCACCCGGAAGTGCGTCCGGCTGCGGTGCAGGTGGACGTGCACGGCGTGCGCGGCCAGGTCGGCGTCCCCGTCGGCGATCGCCTCGGCGATCAGCTGGTGCTCGGTGGCCGCGGCCCGCAACCGGTCCGGGTCGTGCCGGGCGAGCCGGCGGATCCGGACGAGGTGGGTGCGGACGTCGGCCAGCGCGCGCACCAGCCAGGGGTTCGCGACGGCCTCGTCGACCGCCGCGTCGAACTCGGCGGTCAGCGCGTAGTACCGGTCCAGCGACGCGGGCACCAGGTCGCCGGCGTGGGCGAAACGGGTCGCGAAACCCTGGAAGGACGCCCGGTCCCAGGACGCGGCGGCCAGCCGGGCGGCTTTGACCTCCAGCGCCTCCCGGACGTCGTAGAGGTGCTCGAGCTCGGTGACGTCCAGCGGGGCGACGACGAGCCCGCGGCCACCGACCGGCCGCGCCAGGCCGTCGTGGACGAGCCGGGCGAACGCCTCGCGCACCGGGGTGCGGGAGACGCCCAGCCGGGCGCTCTGCTCGAGTTCGGCCAGCACCGCACCCGGGGCCAGGACGCCGTCGAGGACGTCCTCGCGCAGCCGGGTGTACGCCCGGTCGGTGGCACCACCACGCCGTTGTGCATGCACAGCGCCACTCTCGACCGCGACACCTCGCCGCGTCAAGAGTTCTGTGCATGCAGAAGGCCGCCAGCCTGCCCACGCGGACCGGCACGGACGGGCAGGGTCGCAGAGCCGTCGCGGCCCGGGTGCGACACGATGGGCGACGTCCGCACGCCGTCGTCCCCGGAGGTTCCCGTGCCCGCTCCCGCCCCCCACCCCAGAACGTGACGCGCACCCCTCGTGCCGTCCGGTCGGGTGGCCCCGCAGAACTGAACCGTCCCACCGCCAGGCGAGGGTTCCTCGCCGGTTCCGCGACGTCGGCCCTGGTCGCCGGTCTCGCGGCCTGCACCGACCGCTCCTCCCCCGTGTCGTCCTCCCCGTCCTCGTCCCGGCCCGGCTCGTCGGCGGGCAGCGGCGGTCCGCTCACCATCGGTGCGATCCCCGACCAGGACCCGGAAGTGCTGCAGCGCCTGTACGGCACCGTCGCCGACTCGATGGCGCAGGCCACGGGCCTGGAGGTCACCTACCGCCCGGTCACCGACTACGGGGCCGCGGTCTCGTTGTTCCGCACCGGCGACCTCGACCTCGTGTGGTTCGGCGGGCTCACCGGAGTGCAGGCCCGCCGGCAGACACCCGGCGCCCGGGTCGTCGCCCAGCGCGACATCGACGAGAACTTCCACTCAGTCTTCGTCGTGAACACCGGCACGGGCCTGCCCGCCTCCGACGACCTCACCCCGCTGGCCGGGTTGCGGTTCACCTACGGCAGCCAGACCTCGACGTCCGGCTCCCTCATGCCGGCGTACTTCCTGTCCCAGCAGGGCGTCGACCCGCGGGGTTTCCCCGGCGGGCCGGGGTACAGCGGGTCGCACGACGCGACGCTGCAACTGGTCGCCTCCGGCAGCTACCAGGCCGGGGTGCTCAACGAGCAGGTGTGGACGTCGCGCAGCGAGGCCGGGGAGGTCGACCCCGCCGTGCAGCTGTACGCCCGGACGGGGGCCTACCACGACTACCACTGGGTGCTGGGGCCGCAGGCCGTGGACCGGCTGGGCGAGGAACTCCCCCGGCAGCTGACGGACTACTTCCTCGGCCTGTCGGTCGAGGATCCCGACGACGAGGCCGTCCTCGACCTGTTCGGCGCCGAGGAGTTCATCGCCACCGAAGGCTCGAACTACGACCAGATCGAGCAGATCGGCGAGCAGCTGGGGCTGATCACCTGACCGCCGCGTTGCGGCTGACCGGCGTGGAGGTCCGCTACGGCGACACGCTGGCCCTGGCCGGTCTCGACCTCACGGTCGGGGCCGGCGAACGGGTCGCCGTGGTGGGCCCGTCCGGTGCCGGGAAGTCGACGTTGCTGGGTCTGCTCAACGGTTCGGTGACCGCGACCGCCGGTTCGGTCGAGGTCCTCGGCACCGCGCCGGGCGCCCTGTCCGGCCGCGACCTGCGACGGCTGCGCGCCCGCGTCGGCACGGTGCACCAGCAGCTCGAACTCGTCGGGCCGCTGCGCGTGGTCCACAACGTCAACGCCGGCCGGCTCGCGAACTGGCCCACCTGGCGCGCGGCCTGGTCGCTGCTGCGACCGCAGGGGGTTCCCGAGGTGGCCGAAGCCCTGCGGCAGGTGGGACTGGCCGAGCGGATGTACGAACGCACCGAGCGGCTCTCGGGCGGGCAGCGGCAGCGGGTGGCGGTGGCCCGCGTGCTGGTGCAGCGTCCCGACCTCGTGCTGGCCGACGAACCCGTCTCGGCGCTCGATCCCGCCCTGGCCGAGCGGACGCTGGCCCTGCTCACCGCACTGGCGGCCGAGCGGGGCGGAACTGTCGTCGCCTCGCTGCACGACCCGGCGCTGGCCCTGCGGCACTGCCACCGCGTCGTCGGACTCGTCGGCGGCCGGATCGCCCTCGACGCCCCCGCGGCCGCGGTGACCCCGGCCGACCTGGCCGAGTTCTACGGCGTGAGCGCGTGAGCGCCGTCGTCGCCCCGGCCCTGCGCCGGTCCCGGGCGCGGTGGACGTGGGGTCTGGGCGCGGTCGTCGTCGTCCTCTGGTCGCTGGCCGGGGCGGGCGTGTTCTCCGGCGACGTCCTCAACCCGGCGGGGGTTCGGCAGTTCGCCCGGTTCGCCGCCGGGGCGGTGTCACCCGACCTGTCCGCGCAGTTCCGGGACGTGCTGCTGACGAGCACCCTGGTGACCGTCGCGTACGCCGCGGCGGGAACCGCGCTGGCCCTGGTCCTCGGCGCGGCCGGTGCGGTCGCCCTGGCGCGGACCACCTGGGGACGGCGCAGCGGGTGGGCGGGGTCCGGGTGGGCGCTGGCCCGCGGCGCCGTCGCCGTGCCGCGCGGGCTGCACGAGGCGGTGTGGGGACTGCTGCTGGTCAACGTCCTCGGCCTCGACCCGTGGGTGGGGGTGCTGGCCATCGGCATCCCCTACGGCGCGGTCACCGCGAAGGTGTTCGCCGACCTGCTCGACGAGGTGCCGCGCGGCGGCTACGAAGCGCTGCTGGCCGCCGGTGCCGGGCGCGGAACGGCGGCGCTGTACGGGTTGCTGCCCCCGGCCGCGGGCGGGTTGCTGGCCTACGCGTTCTACCGGCTGGAGTGCGCCGTGCGGTCCGCCGTGGTGCTGGGACTGATCGGGGCCGGTGGGCTGGGGTACCAGTTGTCGCTGTCGTTCAGCTCGGTGCGCTGGGACCAGGTGTGGAGCTGCGTCTACGCGCTGACGCTCCTGTGCGTGGTCGCCGTCGTGGCCGGTCGGGCGGTGCGCCGCCGCCTCGCCGACCCACCGCCGCTGCGCGGGGAGGAGTTGCGCCGCGACGTCGTGCTCACCGGGGCGGGCGTGGTCACCCTGGCCCTGGTCGCCTGGTCGTGGTGGTACCTGGTGCTGAGCCCGGCGACGCTGGTCGGGGACCGGACGCGGGACCAGGTCTCCTTCCTGGCCGGGCAGGCCTGGCCGCCGGACGTCTCCGGGTCGCTGCTGCGGACGCTCGCCGGCGCCGCGGTCGACACGGTGCAGATGTCGGTCATCGCCGTCGCCGTCGCGACGGCCGGGGCGGTGCTGCTGTCCGGCCTGGCCGCCCGCTCCCCGCACCCCGCGCCGCTGCGGTGGGTCGTCGGGGTCCTCGTGCGGTGCGCGTTGCTGGTGGTGCGGGCCGTGCCGCCGCCGGTGTGGGCGCTGGTGCTGCTGTTCGTGCTGCGCCCGGGCATCCTGCCGGGGGCGCTGGCGCTGGGGATCCACACCCTGGGCGTGCTGGGCCGGCTGACCGCCGAGGCGCTGGAGGAACTCGACCCGCGACCGGCGCGCGCGCTGACGGCGCTGGGCGCGAACCCGGCCGCGGTCTGGTGGTACGGGGTGGCCCCGCGGGCGGTCGGGCCGGTGCTCGCCCACGCCCTGTACCGCTGGGAGGTCGCGATCCGCGACACGGTGCTGGTCGGACTGCTGGGCGCCGGCGGGCTCGGCGCGGTGCTGGCCACGTCGCTGCAGACGTTCGACTGGCCCGCGGTGACCACGACCCTCGTGGTGCTGGTGCTGCTGACGCTCGCGGTGGACCTCGTGAGCGACCGGGCGCGGGAGGCCGTGCGCTGACGGTGTGCAGCGGAAGTGCTTCACGCCTCCCGGGTCAACCGCTCCAGCAACGCCGCCTTCTCCGTCCCCGGCAGGAACGAGGCGTGAGCGGCCGCGAGGACGACGGCTCGCGCGTCGGCGAGGGTCCACCCGCACGCCTCTCCCGCAGCGAGGAACTCCGCCCCGATCCCGGTGCCCAGCATGGGCGGGTCGTCCGAACTGACCGAGACGTCCAGGCCGGCGGCGAGCATGGGCGGGATCGGCGACCCCGCCGGACCCGCGTGCCACTGCGACGTCGACCAGCACGTCGCGTAGTGCACGCCCTCGTCGAGACTGCGTCGCAGCAGGCCGGGATCCCGCAGCACCGCGTACCCGTGGTCGATGCGGGTGACTCCCAGCACGTCCAGGGTGCGGCGCACCTCGTCCGCGTCCCCCCGTTCCCCGGCGTGCGCGGTGCGCCCGAGCCCGGCGGAACCGGCGAGGGCGAAGGCCTCGGCGAACTCCTCCGGCGGGCCGACCAGTTCGTTGTGGTCCAGGCCGATCCCCACGACGAGGGGGTCGGCCAGCTCGACGACCCGGCGGACGAGGCCGAGGGCGACGTCGGCCCCGTGTTCCCGGTTGACCGCGACGAGGATCCGCGCGTCGACGCCGAACTCGGCACGCGCCGAGGCGATGCCCTCACCGATGGCCTCGACGGCGTCGGCGACGTCCACGCCGGGGTGGTTCGTCGGGTTGAACGCCACCTCCCGGTACACGAGCCCGTCGCGCGCTCCCGCGGCCAACGACGCGTACGCGACCTCGGTGAAGTCGTCGGGGGTCCGCAGGACCCCGCTGACCGCGACGTAGTCCTCGAGGAACTCCTCGAGCGTCTCGAACTCGTACAGGCCGCGGTCGGTGCCCGGCGCCGGCAGACCGTTGCGGCGGGCGAGCTCGAGGGCGAGCGAGGCGGGGACCGAACCCTCCAGGTGGCAGTGCAGTTCCACCTTGGGCAGCGCGAGCAGTTCGGCCGGGCTCACCACTGCCGGAACCCGTTCCCGGGGTGACCGGCAGGGAGCCGGTCGCTGTCGTGACCGAGCATGCGCCGGCGCATCGATCCCGAGCGCGGCTCCTGCGTCATCAACCCGCGCTCGCGCAGCAACGGCACGACGTGGTCGATGAACCCGCGGTAGGTCGCCATCCCGCCGTAGGTGTACTCGATGAGGAAACCGTCGAGGTCGGTCCGCTCGACGATCTCCTCGAACTGGTCGGCGCAGGACTCGGGCGTGCCGGTGATCCGCATGCCCGGGATCGAGGTGGCGATGCGGTCGAGGATCTGCGCGATCGTCGGGCTCTCGTCGCCCTGCTGGAACAACCCGAGCATGGACTTGCCGACCTCGGTCTCGACGTCGCGCAGCGTCGCGTCCAGCGGGTACGCCGTGAGGTCGACCCCGCTCCAGCCGAGGAACAGTGCGGCACCCGACTCCCGCGAGGGAGTGGCGTCGAGTTCGGCGCGCAACCGGGCGGCCTCCTCCTCGGTGGAACCCACGACGACGGAGGCGGACACGACGACCTTGAGGTCGTCGCCGTCGCGGCCGTTGGCGACGGCCCGCGAACGCAGGTCGGCGACGTTGCGGGCGGCGACGCCGAGGTCGCGGTCCTGGATGAACACGCACTCGGCGAACCGGCCCGCGAACGCGCGGCCGGCCGGGGAGGTCCCGGCCTGCAGCAGGAACGGCGTGCGCTGCGGCGAGGGGATCGCGGTGAAGTACCCGTCGAGGTCGAAGTAGTCGCCGTGGTGGGTGATGCGGTGGACCTTGGCGGGGTCGGCGTAGGTGCGGGTGGCCTTGTCGAACACGACGGCGTCGTCCTCCCAGCCGCCCTCCCACAGCTTCAGCGACAGCTCGACGAACTCCGTCGCACGGCGGTACCGCTCGTCGTGCGGGGTGACCGACGGGTGACCGAGCAGCCGGGTGAGCGCCATCTGGTTGTCGGAAGTGACGATGTTCCAGGCGATGCGTCCGGTCGTGAGGTGGTCCAGGCTCGTGAAGGCCCGCGCGTTGAGGTTCGGGTGCTGGGCCGTCGTGGACGTCGTGACGACGAACCCGAGCCGGTCGACGGTCGCGGCCAGGCCGCTGACGAGCGTCATCGGGTCGTGGACGGGAATCTGCACGGCCTCGCGGACGACGGCGTCCGGAACGCCGCCGTCCTCGCGCATGGGGTAGCCGATGGCCTCGGCGAGGAAGAGGAAGTCGAAGCCGCCGGCTTCCAGTTCCCGGGCCATGTGCTGCCAGTACGGCAGGGTCGCGAACCCCTGCGTGTCGCTGAGCGGATGGCTCCACGCGTTGCTGATGAAGTTCGGTGTGAACTCCTCGAAGGCGCCGAGGACGATCTGCTTGGTCACGGCCGGTACGATAACCACTGGTTATTACGAGCGTGTTTCGCAGGGAGGACGAGGTGACGGACGCTCCGTTGCAGGTCGGGGCGCAGGTGCGGGCGCACCGCACGGCGCGCGGCTGGTCGATGCGCGAACTCGCGCGCCGGGCCGGGGTGTCCCAGCCCTTCATCACCAAGCTCGAACGCGGCGACCAGTTGCCGAGCATCCCGACGCTGTACGACCTCGCGGCCGCGCTCGAGGTCGCACCGTCGGACCTGCTGCCCACCGTCGGGGACTCGGCGCCCTCGACCGGACTGGCGATGCCCGGCGAGCGGGGCGCCTCGCAGATCCGCCTGCTGGCCGGCGGTCCGGGACGCAACCTGCACGTCTACGAACTGCGCCTGCCGCCCGGCGGAGGCGACGAGGAGTTCTTCACCCACCCCGGTGAGGAGGTCGCCGTCGTCCTCGAGGGCAGCGTGCGCTGCCTGCGGCGTTCACGCCGGGCGGTCACGATGGCCGCGGGCGACGCGCTGACCCTCGACCCGGCCGTCCCGCACCGCTGGCGCAACGAGGCCACGGCCCCGGCGCGGGTCCTGCTGGTCTGCGACGACCTCACCCACGGGGCGTGAACCGCCGGTCGGCCCAGCGGAACAGCGCCAGCAGCAGCACGGCCAGCACGACCACGACACCGGTGTTCCGCAGAGCCACCCCGAGCCCGAGCTCGGAGGCGTCGAGGAACGGGTAGGGGTACCAGTCGACGACGGCGCCGCGCACGAACGTGTAGACGATCCAGGCGATCGGCCACGCGAACGTCCACGCCAGCGTCCGGCCGTCGACGCGTGGTCGCGGCCCGAACGCCAGCCAGCCGAGCAGCGCCATGGTGGGGGCGACGTAGTGGAAACCGGCGTTGGTCCACCACCCGATCCCCTCGTGCTGGACCAGCGGGGCCAGCACCGTGCCGAACACCAGCCCGGTGACGGTGATGCCGAGCAGACCGGACAGCCGCAGGACCCGCCAGACCGCCCCGTCCCGCGACGGGTCACGTGCCAGCGAGACCGCCGCCACGAGCACCAGCAGGTTGCTCTGGACGGTGAAGAAGCTGACCATCTGCAGCAGTCCCCGCGCCGCGCCGCCGGTGTCGTCGGCGGTGAGCGTCAACCCGACCTGGCCGGCGAGCGAGGCGGCCACGACGGCGGCGAGCGCCGCGTGCCAGCGACGGGACCAGGTGGCGGAAGCACTCACGCCCCCCATCGTGGCGGGTGCGGCGGTGACCGGCAGCGGCGCCCGAGGTTCCGGCGCTCGCGCGAACACCCTCCGCCGCACGAGCCCGGCTGCCACACTGGCCACTCCCGTCACACCGGTGTGACCACCCACCAGGAGGAGTCGTGCACGTTCCCGTTCCGCAGTCCGCTCGCCGGGCGAGTGCCGCCGTGCTGGCGTCGCTCACGCTGGTCGCGGTGGGCGCCCCGGCGGCGTCGGCCGCTCCCGAGATCGGTTTCGAGACCTTGACCCCGGTGTGCTCGCCGGCCCTGCCCGTGCCGCACCCGGGGTGCGCGCAGGGGCTGAGCTACCGCGGGGCGCCGCTGCCCAGCGGAACGCCGAACCAGCTCGTCGAGCTCAGCGGCGCGGACCGGTTCGCGACCGCCGTGCAGATCGCCGAGCACGGGTTCCCCGAGGCCGACGTCGCCGTCCTGGTCAGCGGCGAGGACCGGCACCTGGTCGACGCCCTGGCCACGGCCCCGCTGGCCCGCAGCCTGGCCGCTCCCGTGCTGCTGTCGACCCGCGACAGCGTCCCGGCGGCGACGGCCGCCTACCTGCAGGAGCACGCGGTGAGCTCGGTGCTCCTGGTCGGCGGCCGGAACGCGCTGGGCGAGGAGCTGGTCGGGGACCTGCACGACCTGGGGGTGGCGGACGTGGCCCGCGTCGCCGGCGGCGACCGCTACGCGACGTCGCGCGCGGTGGCTGCGCTGGTGCCGGGCGCCGAGCACGGCTGGGCGGCCTCGGGCGAGGACGCGCACCTCGTCGACGCCCTGGCGGCGGCCGGGCCGGCCGCTCGGCTGGCCGAGCCCCTCGTGCTCGTCGCCGACGACGACCCGATCCCCGCCGGTGAGGCGCTGGCCGCGCGCGGGGTCACCTCGACCACGGTCGCCGGTGGCCCGACGGCGGTGTTCCCCGAGGCCCTCGCGCCGCTGCCCGCTCCCCGGCGGGCGGAGGGCGTCGACCGCTACGGCACGGCGGCCGCCCTGGCCCAGGAGGGCGTGGACCGCGGGCTGCCCGCGACCGACCTGCTGCTCGCCCCGGGGGTGAGCGGGCACCTGGTCGACGCCCTGGCGGCGGGGCCGCTGGGCCGGGCGACGCTGCTGGTGGGCGACGAGCAGTCCTCGTTCGACGTCGTCGAGGCGTGGTTCGACACCTACGGCGCGGGCCGCACGACGGCGGTCGGTGCCGTGCGCGTCGAGGGCGGCGAGTCCTGAGCTCCCCCCGCGGCGGGCCGGCTACGGGGACCGGAGGGTCAGCTCGGCCGCCCGGGTGACCATCCCGGACGGACCGAGGGCGGCGGCGGTGGCGCGCTGCCAGGCGGCGCCGGTCCCGCGGCGGCTCAGCTCCGCCAGGCCGTCGGCGACGAGGTCCTCGTCGCCGTTCTCGCGCAGGACGGCGCCGACGTGGTCCAGCAGGGTGCCGACCACGTCGGCGGCCGGTGCGGGGCGCCCGCTGCGCGGGCAGACCAGGTCACCGCCGAGCCCGTCGTGGGAGGCCCGCCACGAGGCGGCGCGCAGCTCGGCGACGGAGACCTGGGCCGGGGGTCTGCCGTCCGCGGCCTCGCGGGCCGCGGTCTCGACCAGGGCACGGACCAGCGCGGCGAGCAGGAGGGCGTCGCCGACGTGCAGGCAGACGTCGGGGACGCGGACCTCGATGGTCGGGTGGGTGGCCGAGATGCGGGCGTCGAAGTAGAGCTGGCCGGCGTCGAGCGGAACGCCGGTGGCCAGCAGGCGCGCGGCCGCCGCGTCGTACCCGGCGGCGTCGCCGAACAGCTCCGTCGGCCCGGCGGTCGGCCAGCGGTCCCACACCTGGGCGCGGTAGGAGGCGTACCCCGTGTCCTGGCCCTGCCAGAAGGGCGAGTTGGTGGACACGGCCAGCAGGACGGGGGTCCACGGGCGGATCCGGTCCAGCACGGCGGCGGCCTCGTCGCGGTCGGGGACCTCCACGTGGACGTGGCACCCGCAGGTCAGCTGCTCGCGGGCCAGCAACCCGTAGCGGTCGACCAGCTCCTGGTAGCGCTCGCCGGGGGTGACGACCGGCTCGGTGGGCATCGGGTGGGTGGCCAGGGCGAGCAGGCGGCTGCCGTCGTCCTCGGCCAGCGCGGCGGTCGCCTTCCGGTGGGCGCTGAGGTCGGCGAGGACGTCGGCCAGGTCGGCGTGCGGGGCGGTGCCGGTCTCGACCTGCTGGCGTTGCAGCTCGGTCTGCTCGCCACCGGCCGCGGCCACGGTGGGCCCGTTCCGCCGGGCCCGGCCCGACCGGGGGTCCACCAGCAGGAACTCCTCCTCGACTCCCACACGTCGTCTCACGCTGTGATCGTGGGCCGTCCGGGTCGACGACGCACGTCGGCGACCAGGCAGCCGACCAGGCACGTCGACCAGGCACGTCGACCAGGCACGTCGACCAGGCACGTCGGCGGACGAGCCGGTGGGCGACCGGGTGGTCGACGTCCTCCGGGGCACCGCGGGCGGGCGCACCGTCAGTCGTCGGCTCCGACGGTGAGGCGACAGGCCGCCCGAGACCGCTCGAACCACCGCTCGAAGTCGGCGGCGGACAACGGGCGGGAGTGCAGGTACCCCTGAGTCTCGTCACACCCCAGCTGGCGCAGCACGTGCAGCACCTCGACGGTCTCGTCGGCGCGCGGGTCGGTCCCGACGTCGGCGACCAGCGAGCGGTCGAGCTTCAGCTCTGCAGCCGGCAGGTCTCGCAGGTAGGCGAGCGACGAGTACCCGGTGCCGTAGTCGTCGATGCTGATCTCGACGCCGCGATCGGCCAGGTCGAGCAGCCGCGCCACGGACCCCGCCGGGTCGGCCATGACCGAGGTCTCCGTGACCTCCAGAACCAGGTCCGACGGCGGGAGGCCCGTGTCGGCCAGGACGTCGTCGACCAGGGACGACAGGGCGGGATGGGTCAGGCAGGTCGCGGACAGGTTGACCGACAGCCGGACCCTCCAGCCCCGCGCCCGCCAGCTGGCCGTCTGTTCGGCGGCCTGCCGCAGGACGGCTCCGGTCAGGGCCGGCATCAGGCCGTAGTCCTCCACCAGCGGCAGGAAGACGTCGGGTGGCAGGAGACCGCGACGGGCGTTGCGCCACCGGACGAGGGCTTCGACGCCGACGACGCGCCCGAGGCGGTCCAGCTGGGGCTGGTAGTGCACGTCCAGGCGACCGGGGTCGGTGCCCGGAACGGCGTCGGGGTTCCCGAGCAGCGCCTGCAGCTCCTCGACGAGCCGGACCTCCTCGGCGGCCTCGGCGGCGGCCGCGTCGTCGTGGACCGCGGCTCTCGCGCCTCCGGCGGCCTTGGCGCGGTACACGGCCGCGTCGGCGAGGGCGAGCAGTTGCTCGGGGTCGTCGGCATCGAGGCTGCTGGCGATCCCGATGCTCCCGGTGACCAGCAACCGCCGCCCACCGATGAGGACCGGCGCAGCCGTCTCGCGGGCCAGCGCCGCGACGAGGTCCGCGGCCTCGTCCACCGACGCCGTGGGCAGGGCGACGGCGAACTCGTCACCGCCGAAGCGGGCGGTGAAGGTGTCGGGACCCGCCGCGCTGCGCACGACGGTCGCCGCGCGGCGCAGCAGCTCGTCGCCGACGGCGTGGCCGAAGCGGTCGTTGACCCGTTTGAAGCCGTCCAGGTCGATGAGGACGAGCGTGAGGTCACGGCCTGCCCGGTAGGCCCTGCCCAGCTCGAGGTTCAGCGCCCGGCGGTTGGCCAGGTCGGTCAGGTCGTCGGTCAACGCTTCGCGCCGGTGCACGACCAGGTCGGCCAGCAGGCGGATGAGCTGCACCCCGCGGACCGAGACGCTGATCGCGCCCAGCCCGCCGGCGACGGCCGCGGCGGTGGTGGCCCGTCCCCCCACCGTGCCCGAGCTCAGACCGGCGGCCACGAGCACGACGATGGACGCGAGGAGGGCGACGAAGGCACCGGCGGTCGGGGCGGTCGTGGTGACCGGACGGGCCAGCGGCGGCACGGCTCGCAGGACGGCCGTCAGGGCGAAGGTGACGGCCAGCAGCGTCCACCCGAGCTCGGAGACCGGGCCGTTGCCGACGGCAGCGACGGGGTCGTGCACCGCGGCGACCTCCACGCCCACCACCGCAGCCAGGGAGAGGGTCAGCGCCCAGGCACGGACGTCTCGGTGCAGCCCGCCGATGTGCAGGATCGTCGCGGCACTGCCCAGCAGCGTGATCTCGGCGGAGATCCGCAACAGCCAGAGCTGTTCCTGCCACAGCGGCCACGCGGCGATCGGTGAGTCGACCAGCGGCAGCAGGAGGTTGCCGATCGCGGTCAGGGCGAAGGCGGCGCCGATGCCGTTGAGCCAGTCGCCCGGTTCGGACAGGTGCGTGCCGTACCGGTTCCACCGGACGAGTCCCTGGTACAGCAGGGGGCAGGCCGCCAGGACGCCGGCGCCCAGGACCGCGCCGCCACCGCCGACGCCCTCCAGGGGCCCGCGCACGGTGAGGCAGTCCACGACGCCGGCGAGCATCGAGGCCGCCGCGGCGACCCACGCCGTGCGGGCGAACCAGCGCCACACCGACGCCTCCGGGCGCGCGGCACGGGCCCGCCAGGTCAGGGTGACGGCTGCCGCGGCGAACATGGTCACGCGCAGCACGGACCGGAGCAGCACCTGCCAGAACTCGTCGGGCACCCCGACCTCGGGGCGCCCGGCCCGGACGCTCTCCTGCAGCAGCCCCCCGGTGGGGGCCTGAGCCTGGGTCGCGGTCAGCAGCACTGCCGCCGCCAGGCAGAACGCGACGGCGAGCAGGGGTGATCCGCTGATCACCCGCAGCCGCAGCGCTCTCGTCACCGGGTTCGTCACCGGGTGTGCATCGGTCGTTCCCGGCCCGGGCCGGAGGAGCCGAACGGTGGACTGCACGCCGTGGTTCGCACGCCGTGTCACCAGCTCGTCCCGGACGGCGAGCCGTTGCTGCCGGTGCACGGCGAGCACTGCTCGGTCGCGGCGCGCTGGAGGTGCTGGTGGGTCTGGAGCGGCCGCGGGTCAGGCCGGCGTGAGGTGCCGGCGCGGCAGCGGGCTGGAGTAGACGACGCTGGTCGTGGTGGCGCCCAGCGTCGCCACCTTCCCGGTGATGCGTTCCAGGTCGCGCATCGAACGGGCGAGCACCTTCAGGACGAAGCAGTCGTCACCCGTCACGTGGTGGGCCTCGACGACCTCGGGGAGGACCGCGAGCAGGTCGTGGAACGGTTTGTAGTTCCCCGAGGGGTAGGCCAGCCGGACGAACGCCGTGACGGTGTAGCCCAGCGCCTCGGGATCGAGCGTGGCGCTGTAGCCCGTGACGACGCCGCTGTCGGTCAGCCGCCGCAGCCGGTCGGCGGTCGCGCTGGCGGACAGGTTCACCGCCCGGGCCAGGTCGGCGACGCTGATCCGGCCGTCCTGCTGCAGGCGCTCGAGGATCCTGTGGTCGGTCGCGTCCAGCGCGGGCCGTGGATTCGTCGGCACAGGCGGGAAACTACCAGCGGATCGACGGCGGCCGACCGGTTCCCGCGGGGAACGCCCCTGGTCGGCGCGCGCCGGACCGGGTTGCCTGGAGGGGTGCAGAACACGATCTCCGCGGTGGACTTCTTCGCCGCCAAGCTGGCCCACCAGACCGACCCCGCCGACCTCGCCGCGGCGCGCGCGGCCGGTGCCGCGCCGTTGGTCCTCGACGTCCGCGACGCGGTGAGCTGGGGCCAGGGCCGCATCCCCGGTGCCGTCCACCTGCCCGGCCGGCGGGTGCGCGGGGGCATCGCCGACCTCGCGCCGGACCGGGACACCCCGATCGTCGTCTACTGCTGGGGGCCGGGGTGCAACGGCGCGACCAAGGCCGCGTTCGCGCTGGCGGATTCGGGGTACACGCAGGTGCGTGAGCTGATCGGCGGGTTCGAGTACTGGGCCCGTGAAGGGCTGGCGGTCGTGACTGACCGGGGGCGGACGCGGCGCACACCGGACGCCCTCGTCGCCCCGGCCGGGGCTCCCGGGAAACTCCTCGACGGGCGGGCCGCACCCTGCTGAGATCGGACCGTGCTCATCCGGCCCGAGAACCCCGCGGACCACGAGGCGGTCCGGCAGGTCCACCGCGCCGCGTTCGGCGCCGACGGTGACCACGTCGCGGCGGTGGCCGACGCCCTGCGCGCCGGCGCTCCGGCCTCGGTGGTCGCCGAGCTCGACGGGCAGGTGGTGGGGCACGTCGCGGTCGGGCGGAACCTGCTCGACGCCCCACCGCGGCTGGTCGACGTGGGCGTGCTGTCCCCGTTGGGCGTGCGGCCCGAGTTCCAGCGCCGCGGGATCGGCCGCCGCCTGGTCGAGGCGGCGGTCGAGGCCGCCCGGGACCGCGGCTGGCCGGCGGTGTTCCTCGAGGGCGACCCCGGCTACTACGGCAGGCTGGGTTTCCGCGCGGCCGGGGACCTCGGGTTCCGTCGGCCCTCGTTGCGCATCCCGCCCGCCGCGTTCCAGGTCGTCCTGCTCGAGGGGTACGAGGAGTGGATGACCGGAACCCTGGTCTACGACCGGGTGTTCTGGGACCTCGACGCGGTGGGTCTGCGGTGAAGGTCCTCGTCACCGGCGCCACCGGCAGCGTCGGGCGACTGGTCGTCGACCGGTTGCTGGCCCGCGGCGCCACGGACGTCCGGGCGCTGACGAACGACCCGCGTCGCGCGCAGCTGCCCGCCGGTGTCGAGGTCGTCACCGGGACGGTCTGGCAGCCGGAGACCTTGCGCGCCGCGCTGTCCGGCGTCGACCGGCTCTACCTGCCGTCCGCTCCGGCGACCACCCGCCGGGTCGTGGCGGCCGCCCGCGCGGCCGGGGTCGAGCGGATCGTCGACCTGTCCGGCGAACCCACGACGTGGTGGGGCGAGGTCGCGGCCGCCGTCGAGGACGGCGGGACCGGCTGGACCCACCTGTGGCCCGGCGACTTCATGGAGAACACCTCCACGTGGGCCCGGCAGATCTCCGACCGCGGCGGGGTCGCGGAACCGTGGCCCCACGCCACCAGCACCCCGGTGGCGATGGCCGACGTCGCCGAGGTCGCGGCGGTGGCGCTGCTGGAGGACGGGTACCTGGGGCGGGCGTTGCCGATCACCGGGCCCGAGGCCCTGCGCCGCACCGACCTCCTGGCCGCGATCGGCGCGGCGCTCGGGCGGGAGCTGGTGTTCGAGCGGGTGGGCCGGGACGAGGCCGTCGCCGCGCTCGCCCCGGTGATGGGTGCGGGGGCGGCCTGGTACGTCGACACGATCCTCGCGGGATCGGCCGACGCGGACCCGGTGCCCACGACGGTGGTCGCCGACGTCACCGGCAGACCGGCGACCCGCTTCGCCGACTGGGCCCGGGAGAACGCCGCCTCCTTCGCGTGACCTGCGGCGGAACCGGCGACGGTTGGTGCGTCAGGACCCCGGTGGTGGTCGATGGCGATCGCGTTCGCCTGCGGGTGGGTGCGGCGGGTGGCTACGGTCGGTCGATGACGACCAGGGCGCCGGCGGTGGGCATGGGGCTGATCGCCGTGGCCCTGCTGGTGGTCATCGGGTGGTCGGTGTGGACGCCGCCGCCGTGGAGCTTCCTCACCCGGACCGAACTGCCGCAGTGTCCGCGGGTGGACGCCGAACAGGCGGTGGAGTTCGACGTGGTCGGTGCCTGCCTGTTCGACGACCTGGCCCGGCACCGCGGTGCCGAACTCCTGGTCGCCTCCCTGACCGATGAGGGTGGGGAGATCCGCACCTACTACCGGGCTCTGCCGCAGACGACGGGTCTGGAGGTGTGGAGCGACATGAGCGATGACCGGTACGGCGGTGGGTGGGACCACCGGGTGTGCCCCGAGGCGGTCTCACTGACCGTCCTGGGTACCTGCCGGGACGTGTAGCGCGCGCACCGGGCCGGGTGCACGACGGTGGGAACACCGACTCCTCCGCAGTCGTGTGACGACTCCGCGCAAGACCCCGTTCGCGAACTCACGAGCACGTCCGGGGCTGGCACCATGGTCACGTGGTGCCGCGGTCGGCGGTGGCCGGTTCGACCGCCTGACACCGCACCCCCCGTGGCCAGGACACCGTCGAGGAGGCCGGGATGTCCGAGCAGCACCGCAACGACGACCTGAGCGACCGGCGCAGCACCGTGCTGGAGCGCTTTCCCACCAAGCACCTGCCCAGCCCGCAGGTGCGCGACCTGCCGGCCGCGCCGCCACGGCTGTTGCCGATCCTCGGGCCGGGCATCGTCGCGGCCGGGGTGGGGCTGGCCAGCGGCGAGTTCATCCTCTACCCCTACATCGCCTCGCAGGTCGGGTTGGTGTTCGTCTGGGCAGCCCTGGTCGGGCTGGTGACGCAGTTCTTCATCAACATGGAGATCGAGCGCTACACCCTGGCCACCGGGGAGACGGCGCTCACCGGCTTCAGCCGGTTCTGGAAGCACTGGGGCCTGGTGTTCGCCGTCATGGCCTACTTCGCCAACCTCTGGCCGGGCTGGGCGACCAGCTCCGCGACGCTGCTGACCTACCTGGTCGGTGGCGACGCGACGTGGATCGCCGTCGGCATGCTGGTGGCCATCGGGGTGGCCCTCACCCTGGCCCCGGTGGTGTACACCGTGCTGGAGCGGGTGGAGACGGTCAAGGTCGTCGCCGTGCTGGTCCTCGTCGTCGTGGGTGCCACCTTCGCCATCGGCGCCGACGCCTGGCGCGACGTCCCCGACGTCGTCACCGAGGCCTCCGTCCCGGCGGACCAGCTCGGCTTCGCCCTGCTCATGGGTGCGCTGGCCTTCGCCGGCGCCGGCGGCGGGCAGAACCTGTGCCAGAGCAACTGGATCCGCGACAAGCGGTTCGGGATGGGCGCCTACGTGCCGCGCATCGTCAGCCCGATCACCGGTGAACCGGAGGCCGCCCCCACCACCGGGTACGCCTTCGAGCCCACCGCGGAGAACCTCGCGCGCTGGCGGCGTTGGTGGCGGATGGCGAACATCGAGCAGTTGGTCACCTTCGTGGCGATCACCTTCGTCACGATCCTGTTCACCTCGTTGCTGGCCTACGCCACCGTCTTCGGCCGGCCGGGACTGGACAGCGACATCTCCTTCGTCCGCACCGAGGGCGAGGTGCTCGCCGATGCGGTCGGCGGCTGGTTCGGCACCCTCTTCTGGATCGTCGGGGTCGTCTCCCTGTTCGCCGCCGCGCTGGGGATCGTCGACTACACCAGCCGCCTGGCCGCCGACGTCCTGCGCGTCAGCTACTTCGAGCGCGTCTCCGAGAGCAAGCTGTACTTCGCGTTGGTGTGGGGGCTGGTCTTCTTCGGCTGCCTGGTCCTGCTCTTCGGCCTGACCCAGCCCCTGGTGCTGCTGGTCATCTCCGCTGTCGTCGGTGGCTTCATGATGTTCGTCTACTCGGGTCTGCTGCTGCTGCTGAACCGCCGGGTCCTGCCCGAGGCGGTGAAGCCCCGGGCGGTCCGGGTCGGCGCCCTGGTGTGGGCCGTGCTGCTGTTCGGCACCCTGTCGGTGCTGACCTTCGACGAGCAGATCCGCAACCTGCTCTCGTGATCCGCACCCCGCGGCCCCGCTCAGCGGACCCGGCGGCCGGAACAGCCGGCCGCCGGGCCGGGTTGGCCCGTCATGACTGTTCGCGAGCACCTCGAACCCGGTCCCGACCACCCCATCACCACCACCCCGACGGCGGGCCGCGTCGTCGCGCGCGTCGGGGACACCGTCGTCGCCGACACGACGGCGGCGCTGACGCTGCAGGAGTCGACCTACCCCGGCGTGCAGTACCTGCCGCTGGCCGACGTCGACGGGAGGTACCTGCAGCGGACCGGGACGCACACCTGGTGCCCGTACAAGGGCGAGGCGTCGTACTACTCGCTGCTGGTGGACGGGACGGAACTCACCGACGCGGTGTGGACGTACGAGGACGCTTTCCCGGCCGTGGCCGAGATCGCCGGCCACGTCGCGTTCCACCCCGACCGGGTCGACGTCAGCGTCGAGGGCTGAGGCCTCACGCCGAGTCGGGCAGCACCTCGTGGGTCTCGACGTCGTCGCTGCGCACCGCTTCGCCGTTGGTGAGGTGGTGCGCGGCGACCACGAGCGGGAAGTGGCTGAACGCCTGCGGGAAGTTGCCGAGCTGGCGCTTGGTGATCGGGTGGTACTCCTCGGCCAGCAGCCCGACGTCGTTGCGCAGCGCCAGCAGCCGCTCGAACAGGTTCCGGGCCTCCTGGTTGCGGCCGATCCCGTGCAGGGCGTCGACCATCCAGAACGAGCAGGCGATGAAGACGCCCTCCGAACCGGGCAGCCCGTCGGCCGACTCCTCGGTGCGGTAGCGCAGGACGAAACCGTCCTCGGTGAGGTCGCGCTGGATCGCCTCGACGGTGGCCACGACGCGGGGGTCGTCGAAGGGCAGGAACCCCACGCGCGGGATGAGCAGCAGGCTCGCGTCGAGGTTCTCCGACCCGTAGGACTGGGTGAAGGTGCCCGTCGTCGGCGAGACGCCGTTGGCCAGCACGTCGGCGCGGATCTCGTCGCGCACCCGGCGCCAGCGCTGCACCGGCCCCGGCAGGCCGAACTCCTCGACGCTGCGGACCATCCGGTCGGCCGCGACCCAGGCCATGACCTTGGAGTGGGTGAAGTGCCGCCGCGGGCCGCGCATCTCCCACAGGCCGTTGTCCGGCTCCTGCCAGCGCGCCTCGAGGTGGTGCATGAGCGCCTTCTGCAGGTTCCACGAGTCGTGCCCGCGCTCCAGCCCGGCCTGCCGGGCCAGGAACAGGCTGTCCAGGACCTCGCCCCAGACGTCGAGCTGCAGCTGGTCGACGGCCTCGTTGCCGATGCGCACCGGTGTGGAGCCCTCGTAGCCCTTCAGCCAGGGCAGCTCCATCTCCGGCAGCCGCCGCGCGCCGTCGAGGCCGTACATGATCTGCAGGTCACCGGGGTCGCCGGCGACGGTGCGCAGCAGCCAGTCGCGCCAGGCCGAGGCCTCCTCGACGTGGCCCGACAGCAGCAGCGCCTGCAGCGTGTAGGTGGCGTCGCGCAGCCAGCAGTAGCGGTAGTCCCAGTTGCGGTTGCCGCCGATCTCCTCGGGCAGCGACGTCGTCACGGCCGCGACGATGCCGCCGGTGGGGGCGTAGGTCATGGCCTTCAGCACCACCAGCGAGCGGGTGACGGCCTCCTCCCAGTGGCCCTCGACCGTCTCGCACCGGTTCCAGTCCCGCCAGAAGGCCAGGGTGTCGTCCAGGGCGTGGAAGGGGTCGGGGCGGTGCGGCATCTCCTCGTGGCTCTTGCCCCAGGTGAGCACGAACGGCACCTGCTCGCCCTCGCGGACGACGAAGTCGGAGACGCTGGTCAGGTCACGGCCCTCGATGGGCACGGTGCTCCAGAACCAGACCGAGTCGGGGCCGGCCACGGCCTCCAGCTCGTCCCCGCGGCGGCGGACCCACGGCACGATCGAGCCGTAGTCGAAGCGCAGCGCGAGCTCGGAGCTCATCCGGACCTCACCCTCGAGGCCCTCGACGACGCGGATGACGTCGGGGTGGTTGCCGCGCGGCGGCATGAAGTCGGTGACCCGGACGGTGCCGTCGGGGGTGTCCCACTCGGTCTCCAGGACCAGGGAGTGGCCGCGGTAGCGACGGCGGCTGGCGGTCGCGCCCCCGCTGGGGCCGAGCCGCCATCGCCCCGACTCCGGGGAGTCGAGCAGGGCCGCGAAGCACGCCGGTGAGTCGAACCGCGGGAAGCACAGCCAGTCGATGCTGCCGGTGCGGTCGATGAGCGCTGCGGTGTGCAGATCACCGATCAGCGCGTAGTCCTCGATCCGGGCCATGCCCCCATCCTGCTCCTGTCGGGCTCGGGAGGCAGTCCGGGCCGGCTCCCGCGTGTCAGCGCAGGTGGCCGGCGGAGGTGGAGCGGAGGTGACCCGCGGAGACGCCGCGCAGGTGACCGCCCTGGACGGCGGCGCTCGCCGCCGTCTTCGCGGCGGCCTTCTGCACGGTGGTGACGGCGGGCTTCACGGCGGCGGGCTTCGCCGCGGGCTTTACGGCGGCGGAGGCGGCCGGGGCAGTGGCGACGGCCCCGCCGAGCAGGACGGCGCCGGAGAGCAGGACGGCGGCGAGCGAACGGGACCTGGTCACGGCGGTGCTCCTTCTCGGGCGGTGGTCGAGACGGAACGTCACCGACATCCCGAGCATCGGCGGCCCCCCAGCGCGCCTTGAGCACCAAATCACTACTGCCAGTGACCTTCTAGATGGCGGCGATCTCCTGGTCGGGTCCCGTCAGCTCCCGGAACCGGGCGACGCCGACGTTGCCGCCGGACAGGATCGCGCCGACCCGCTGCCCCGGGGCGAACCCCTTGCCGAACAGCACGGCCGCCAGCGCGCAGGCCCCCGACGGCTCCAGGACCACCTTGAGCACGTCGAAGGCGTACACCAGCGCCGCGCGCAGTTCGGCGTCGCTGACCAGCACGACGTCGTCGACGCGGCGGGAGTTCACCGCGAACGTCAGCTCACCGGGGGTCTCGGCCGCCGACCCGTCGGCGATCGTGCGCGGGACGTCGATGCGCACCCGGCGTCCCGCCCGCAGCGACAGGAGCGTGTCGTTGCCGGCCTCCGGCTCCACCCCGACGACGCGGGTGGCCGGGTGCAGGCCCCGCGCGACGGTGGAGCTGCCGGCCATCAGGCCGCCCCCGCCGACGGGGACCAGCAGGGTGTCGACCGCACCGGTCTCCTCGAGCAGCTCCAGGGCCGCAGTGCCCTGCCCGGCCATGATCCCGTGGTGCTCGTAGGGCGGGACGATCGTCATCCCGCGCTCGGCGGCCATCGCGCCGCCCAGGGCGACCCGGTCCTGCGTGTACCGGTCGTAGAACACGACCTCGGCGCCGTACCCCTTCGTCGCCTCGACCTTGGCGGCCGGGGTGTCGGCGGGCATGACGATGACGGCGCGCGCGCCGACCATCGAGGCCGACAGCGCCACGGCCTGGGCGTGGTTGCCCGAGGAGTAGGCCAGGACGCCGCGGCCGAGTTCGCCCTGCGTCAGCCGCGAGACCACGTTGTACGCCCCACGGAACTTGAAGGCCCCGACGCGCTGGAAGTTCTCCGCCTTCAGGAACACCCCCGCCCCGGCGTGGGCGTCCAGGCGCCGCGAGGTCAGCACCGGCGTGCGGTGGGCGACACCGTGGATCTGCCGGGCGGCGTCCAGGACGTCGGGCAGCTCCAGGCCGGGGGCTTCGAAGGTCACGCGCATCTCCAGTTCACGCTGCGAGGGGTCGAGGTTGTACGGCACGCGGACGCCGGTGTCCACGAAGCCCGAGCGTCGGTAGAAGGCCTGCGCCCGCAGGTTCTCCTCGTGGACGTGCAGCGTCACGCCGTCCACCCCGGGGCGGGACCGGGCCCACCGCAGCACCTCCTCGAGCAACCGGTCGGCCACCCCCGCCCCGCGGTACTGCGGGTCGACGAACACCGAGACGAGGAAGACGCCCTCGCGGGGGTCGGTGAAGGCCCCCATCGTCCCGACCCAGCGGTCGGTCCCGGGGTCCACGGCGACGACGGTGGTACTGCCCGGTTCGCGGGTGCGCCGGACGCGGTGGCGCCAGGTCGCCTCGTCGTGCCGGCGGGCCGTCTCGAGGGCCTCGGCGAAGGCCTTGGGGGTGTCGGCCAGCATGCGCAACCGCAGGTCGCGCCAGCGCTCCCAGTCGGGTTCGTCGAGCCGCCGCAGCACCACCGTCACGGCCTCACCCTACGGCTGGCGATCACCGCACCCCAGTGCCACGCTCGTTCCCCGGACGTGGACCACCCTCGAGGACGAGGAGATGGATCGTGAAGCACAGCACGCAGACGAAGGGCACGACGAACCCGCTCGACGAGCTCGAGCTGCGCCAGGACGGCCGGCGGGTCGAACCGGTCGCGGGCACCCGCGCCGCCGACCTGGACCTGGACCGCGCCCTGGCCTGGTGGCGGGGTTTCGCCCAGCAGCTGTCCGACCGTGCGGAGGAGCTGCACGGCCTGGGACCGGAGATGGGGCTGGCGGTGGCCGCGGTCGAGGAGGTCCTGCGCGAGAGGCCCCCGCAGCTGGCCGGTGAGGTGTTCGAGGCCGCGTCGCTGGGGTTCGCCTCGGTGGCGGGGGTACCCACCCTGCTGTCCCCGTGGTTCGCCGAGTTCGCCCGGTCCTGCGGGCGGGCCGTCGGCACCCACGAACTGGCCGACGCGGCCTGGGCGGGCGTCTTCGCCGTGCAGCGCGCCGGGGCGCCGGCGCCGGGTGCCGGGTCCCTCGTCGACGCCATGGCCCCCGCGGCCGACGCACTCGCCGGAGCCGACGTCGCCGGTGTCCCGGCCGTCGCGGCGCTGCACGCGGCCTACCGCGCGGCCGGCAACGGAACCCGGCACACCGCTGTCGACGGGAACGTCGACCCCGGTGCGCTGGTCGTCACCTGGTTCTTCGAACGGGGGACAGTGGTCTGACGAGATGCTTGCAGGTTGAAGCAACTGGGGGGTACGGTGTCCCCAAGAGCTTGAAGCTGCAAACATCTACCGGAGGTCACCATGGGCTGGTTCGGCGGCAGGACCAAGGACGCGGACACGACGACGGCGACGGCGACGGGCACGCTGCCCGCGGTCCCCGGCTACGTCGCGGGCACGTGGACCATCGACCCCGTCCACTCCGAGATCTCCTTCACCGTGCGGCACATGGCCGTCAGCAAGGTGCGCGGTCGCCTCGGCACCGTCTCCGGCGCCCTGGTGACCAGCGACGACCCGGCGGCCTCCTCCGTGACGGCCGAGGTCGACGTCACCACGATCACCACCTTCAACGAGATGCGCGACGGGCACATCAAGAGCGGGGACTTCTTCGAGGTCGACAAGCACCCGACCGCCTCCTTCCGCTCCACCTCGCTGACCCACGACGGCGACGACTTCCTCGTGGCCGGCGAACTGACCCTCAAGGGCACCACCAGGCCCGTGACCCTGACCGTCGAGGTCTCCGGCATCGGCCCCGGCGCCGAGGGCGAGACGCGGATCGGCTTCTCGGCCAGGACGACCATCAACCGCCGCGACTTCGGCATCGAGTTCGACGCCCGCCTCGACAACGGCAGCCTCGTCGTCTCCGACAAGGTCGACCTCGAACTCGAGGTCGAAGCCGTCCTCAACGCCTGAGCACCGTGCGCAGCATCGCGGTGCGGGGGGCGGTGTTCATGAGCGCGAGGTCCTGCGCGGGGCTCGTCGTCCCGTCGAGGAACCCCAGCACGCGGTGGACGGGGTTGCGGCGGAACAGGTCCACGAAGAACTGCGCCCCGTCGACGCGGCCGGTCGCGAGCGCCTGCAGGACGAGGGAGTCCATGAGCAGGTGACGACGGCGGTGCGGCCGCGGCAGGCGCAGCGGCCCACCCCGCCGCACCTGCGCGGCGAGGTCGTCGGCCTGGCGCTGCAGCGTGGTGAACGAGTAGCCGGTCGACGGCCTGATCGACCCCGCGTTCGCCCCCCAGCGCAGCACCCCCTCCTGCGCCGCCGGCGGGAAGGCGGCGTCGGTCATGGGGATCACCCCGGTCTCGGCGCCGAGCACCTCGTGCGCGCCGATCGCGCTGCGCTGCAGGTACTCCCCCAGCCGCTCGCGGTACTGCTGCGGCGTCAGCAGGTGCGCCGAGAACTCCGTGTACTCCACGAGGGCCTCGGTCGGCGAGGTCGGCAGCACGTACCCGAAGGCGACCCCACCGGCCGGCTGGGCGGTGCGGAAGTCCATGAGCGTCGCGGTGCGCGGGTCGAACGCGGCCGCGCGCGTACGGATCCGGTGACCCAGGAAGTGCTGCCACAGCAGCGTCCGGCCGGTGCGCGGGACCGGGACCGGGCGGGTGTCGACGACGGGCCCCGGAACGGTCGCCGGGTCGTCGACGACCCGTTCGTGCACCGGAACCCCGGCGCGCTCCAGCCGCTCGCGCACGGCCCGGTCGAGGTCGCCCGAGCGCAGCATGCGGTAGCGCCAGGTGCCGAGGTCCGCGGTCACGGCCGCACCGTCGGGGGCGACGACGCGGATCCGGGGCCACTGCGCCGCGACGAGGTGCCCGAAGGGGCCGGGGCCGGCGGGGCCCCAGGTGCTCCAGGTGCGGTCGGGACTGCGGACGGCTGCCCCACGGGGCGCCTCGACGACCTCGAACGGCAGCCCCGCGTCCAGCAGCCGCCAGGCCAGGCTCGCCCCCGCGGCGCCCAGCCCGACGATCGTCGGGCCGGCGGCGACCCTAGTGTTCGACATGGACCGGACAGCCACACGAGGGGACGGCCGTGAAGATCATCACGGGTTTCAAGGACTTCATCCTGCGCGGCAACGTCATCGACCTCGCCGTGGCGGTCGTCATCGGGGCGGCGTTCACGGGGATCGTGACGTCGGTGGTCGAGGGGCTCATCGACCCCATCATCGCCGCCATCGGCGGTGCGCCCGACCTGTCCCGGACCTGGATCCTGCCGCTGCGCACGCTCGAGGACGGGACGGAGGTCGGCATCCAGTTCGGCACGATCGTCAGCGCCGTCCTCAACTTCCTCATCGTCGCCGCCGTCATCTACTTCGCCATCCTCACGCCGGTGAACCGCCTGCTGACGCTGCGCAAGAAGGGCGAGGTCGCCGAGCCCAAGGCCCCGACCGAGGAGGTCCTGCTGCTCACCGAGATCCGCGACCTGCTGGCCGCGCAGTCGGGCGGGACGACGCCGACGCTCGGGAAGAAGTAGCCCCGACGGCCTCACCCGGGGCCGCGGCCCACCGCACCGCGCGGCCCCGGTCCCGGTCCCACGGCCGCACCGACGACCACGGGTCCCGCCTCAACCCCTCCGGCCGCTGCGGCGCTGCGGGTGCGCACGATCGGTGCGCCCGTCTCGTGACACCCCGGTTCCGAGCTGTCTGCCACGGCGTGTCAGCAGGTGGCTGCACCGATCGTGGATGCCGCACCCGACATCACGCACATCCCGCGACGAGGGTCGCTCTCGTCACCGGCCTCACGAGGCCAGGTGCAGCCGCAAGGCATCGTCGAGGGCATCCAACGCCTCGAACGGCAACCGCCCCACCGCCGGGCCCACCCGCTCCACCGACACGGCACGGACCTGCTCGGCGTCCTCGACCGCGCACCGGCCGTCGCCGGGGCCTCGGTTCACCGGTCCGTCGACAGCTCCACCGGCAGCGACGGGCCGAGGCGGCGCAGCCGCGAGAACGTCGGCACCAGCGCGTCGTAGAGCGCCGCGAACGTCGGCAGCAGCTGCGCGTAGACGGCCGAGGACCGGGGGTCGGGGCGCAGGGTCTCCTCGACGGGGATCTGGTCGGCCACGACGTCGATCGAGGCGATGAGCCCGAGGGCGTCCATGCCCAGGATCGCGGCGCCGTACCCGGACCCCTCCTGCCCCTGGGCGAACCCGATCGGCATCCCGAAGGTGGCGGCCAGCACGTCGCGCCACAGGTCGCTGCGGGTCACCCCACCGGTCGCGCGCACCTCGCGCACGTCGAGCCCGGCCGCGCGCATCGACTGCAGCACGACGGCCAGCTGCAGGCAGACGCCCTCCAGCGCGGCCCGGACGAGGTGCTCGCGCTGGTGCGAACGCGTCAGGCCCACGTAGGCGCCGGTCGGCAGGGCGCTCCAGTGCGGGGCGCGCTCGCTGAGCAGGTACGGCAGCATGATCAGCCCGCCGGAACCCGGCTGCGCACGCGCCGCGAGTTCCAGCAGTTCCGCCGCCCCGGCGCCGGCCAGTTCGGGGGCGACGACGTCGCGCACCCAGTCGAGGGTGGCGCCGCCGTTGTTGATGGCGCCCCCGACGATCCAGCGGTCCTCGGTGAGGGCGTAGCAGAACACCCCGCCCTGCGGGTCGACGGCCGGGCGTTCCACCGCCACGCGCAGCGCCCCGCTGGTGCCGATCGAGCAGGCGGCGACCCCCGGTTCGACCGCGCCGACGCCCAGGTTGGCCAGCGGCCCGTCGCCCGCGCCGACGACGACCTTCGTGTCGAGCGGCAGCCCCGTGGCCCGGGCGGCGTCGTCGAGCAGGCCGTCGACGACGTGGCGGGTGCGGACGAGTTCGGGCAGCTGCTCGATCGTGAGGCCGGCCAGGCCCAGCGCCTCGTCGTCCCACTGCAGGCGGTGGATGTCCAGCAGTCCGCTGCCGCTGGCGTTGGAGTGGTCCACGAGCAGGTGGCCGGTCAGGTGCAGCAGGACGTAGTCCTTGATGCCCACCCAGAACGCGACCTTCTCGTGCGTCTTGGGCTCGACGTCGCGGAACCACATGAGCTTGGTCAGTGGCGACATCGGGTGCACGGGAGTGCCGGTGCGGCGGTGCAGGGCGAGCCCGCCGGTGGTCTGCCGCAACTGCTCGGCCTGGGCGTGCGCCCGGGTGTCGCCCCAGGTGACGACGGGGGTGAGGGGCACCAGGTCGGCGTCGAGGCCGAGCAGGCTGTGCATGGCCGAGGAGAAGGAGATGCCGGCCACTCGCTCGGCCCCGAGGTCGGTGACGACGTCGCGCACCGCGGCCAGCGCGGCGGTCAGGATCTGCTGGGGGTCCTGCACGGCGTGCCCGGGGTGCGGCGTGGCGAGCGGGTAACCGTGCGAGGCCTGCGCGACCTGCGTGCCGTCGGTGGTGAACGCGACGGCCTTGGTGCTCGTGGTCCCCAGGTCCAGGCCGATCACCACGGGCACCACCGGGTCAGCCACGCTCGGGCCAGGTCGCGACGAGCACCTTGCCGCTGACGCTGGAGTCCTTCGCGATCTCGAACGCGCGCTGCGCCTCGTCGGCGTCGACCACGTGCGTGATCACGGCGGCGAGCGCGGGCGTGGAGGCCAGGATCCGGACGGCCTCGTCGATCTCGTCCTTGAACCGGAAGACGCCCAGGACGGCCAGTTCCTTGGAGATCGCCGGGGCGAGGTTGATGGGGCGCGGCTCGTCGGCCATCATCCCGATCTGCACCACCACACCGCGGCGACGGGCCGCGACGAAGGCGGCGCTCACGGCCGGGGCGGCACCCGAGCACTCGAACACGACGTCGAACTCCCCGGCGGGGACCTCGTCGACACCGATGCGCAGCACGCGGTCGGCACCGACGGCCTCCGCCCGTTCCAGCGGTTCGGTCAGCAGGTCCACCACGGTCACCTCGGCGGCGCCGCGTGCACGGGCGGCGGCCGCGGTGAGCAGGCCGATGGGCCCGGCGCCCGAGACCAGCACCCGGGCGCCCGTGACGTCCCCGGCGCGCGTGACGCCGTGCAGGGAGACGGCCAGCGGTTCGGCGAGCGCCGCGAGGTCCAGCGGCAGGTCGGCGGGCAGTTCCCGGACCATGCCGGCCTCGACGACGAGGTACTCGCCCAGGGCGCCCTGGGTGTGCGGGGTGGTGGAGGCGCTGCCGAGGTAGGAACCGCCGGGCCACAGGTGGGGTTCGTCCTCGACCCCGCGTTCGGGGGTGCCGAACCGGGCCGGGTGCACGGTGACGGGCGTGCCGGGCGCGTACCGGCCGCTGGGGTCGAGGTCGACGCGCCCGGACAGTTCGTGGCCGGGGGCCAGCGGTTCGTGCACGACGAACGCGCCGTTGGCGCCCTCGAAGTAGTAGTGCAGGTCCGAGCCGCAGATGCCGACGTAGTCGACCCGGATGCGCACCTGCCCCTCACCCGGTTCGGGGGTGGGGACCTCGCGCTGGGCGAGGGTGAGCTTGCCGTCGATCTGGACGACCTTCACGCCGTTCTCCTTCGGGGTGGGGGGCGGGGGACGGGGAGCGTCAGACGACGCTCGTCATCCCGCCGTCGACGAAGATGTTCTGGCCCGAGACGAAGTCGCTGGCGCGCGAGGCCAGGTACACGAGCGTGCCCTGCAGCTCCTCGATCCGCCCCCAGCGCTGGGCGGGGGTGCGCTGGCGCAGCCAGGTGTCGAACTCGGGGTCCTGCCACAGCGCGGTGTTCATCTCGGTGGCGAAGTAGCCCGGGGAGATGGTGTTGACCTGCACGTTGTGCCGGGCCAGGTCGGCGGCCATGCCGCGGGTCAGCTGGGCGACACCGCCCTTGGAGGCCGAGTACGGCGCGATGGTCTGGCGGGCCAGCATCGACTGCACGCTCGCCACGTTGATGATCTTGCCGGAGCCGCGTTCGACCATGCCGGGGGCGACGAAGCGCGAGACGTAGAAGACGCCCGACAGGTTCGAGGCGATGATCGCGTCCCAGTCCGCCACGGCGAACTCGGTGAACGGCGCGCGGCGCTGCAGTCCGGCGTTGTTGACCAGGATGTCGGGGACGCCGTGCTCGGCCAGCAGTCCGCCGATCGCGGCCTCGACGGCGGCGGAGTCGGTGACGTCGAACGCGACGGTGCCCGGGCGCGAGCCGGTCTCGCGCTCGAGGAGCTCGGCGCTGGCGGCGAGGGCGGCGGTGTCGCGGCCGTGCAGCGTCACCCGCACCCCGGCGCGGGCCAGCGCCAGGGCCAGCGACTGGCCCAGTCCGCGCGAGGAGCCCGTCACGAGCGCGGTCCTGCCGGTGAGGTCGAAGAGGTCGGTCACGGGTTTGCTGCTCCTGCGGAGGTCGTCGGGGTACGGGGTGGCGGCGCGGACCGGGGGGATCCGGGCCGCCGGGGGGCAGAGCGCGGCGCCCACCCGCTAGACGATCACCCCCGGCGCGAACCCCATCAAGGACTCGATGGCCTGCTGCACCGTCCAGGTCTTCAGCGTGGTCTTCACGTCCATGCCCATGAGGCGGCCGACGAGCCAGAAGCCCGAGTCGTTGACGTGCCCGGCGAACACCGAACCGGCGGCGGTGGCGAGCACGACCGCGGCCAGCTGGACCGGGTTGTAGTCGGCCGCGGCGACGGCCGGCGCCACGAGGCCCGCGGCCGTCACGAGCGCGACGGTGGCCGAGCCCTGCGCCAGGCGCAGGATGGCGGCGATGAGCCAGGCGGCGACGACGACGGGCAGGCCCAGGTCGCCCAGCGTCTGCGACAGCGCGTCGCCGATGCCGGAGGTGCGCAGCACGCCACCGAACATGCCGCCGGCGCCGGTGATGAGCACGACCGAGCAGATGGGGCCGAGCGCGCTCTCCAGCGTCTTCTCCAGCGCCGACCCCCGCACGCCGCGGGCGCGGCCGAGCACGAAGGCGGCGACCAGGACGCTGATGAGCAGCGCGATCGAGCTGGTGCCGACGAACACGAGCGCCTGGACGACGGGGTTCTCGGTGTCGACCGCGCCGAAGGTGCCGAGCGTGGTGAACAGCGTGTTCATGAGGATGAGCACGAGCGGCACGGCGAGGATGAGCATGACCGTGCTCGCCTTGGGCGGGTTCTCCGCCTGCACGTCGTCCTTCTCGTCCCCGAACAGCGACAGCACGGGCAGCGGGTTGCGCGCGTTGGCGACCTTGGCCCACAGGTAGCCCGAGACGTACCAGAGCGGGAAGGCGACGATCAGGCCGGCGAGCAGGACGATGCCGATGTTGGCGCCCAGCAGGTCGGTGGCCGAGACGGGACCCGGGTGCGGGGGCAGGAAGACGTGCATCACCGAGAACGCACCGGCGGCGCTGATGCCGTACAGCAGCAGCGAGCGGCCGCCCATGCGGCGGGCGACCGCGAAGACGATCGGCAGCATCACGATGAGACCGGCGTCGAAGAAGATGGGGAAGCCCATGATGAGCGAGGCGATGCCGAGCGCGAACGGCGCCCGCTTCTCGCCGAACACCTCGATCATCTTGTCCGCGAGGACCCTGGCGCCGCCGGAGGACTCCACGAGCCGGCCGAGCATGGCCCCGAGGCCGACGAGCAGCGCGACGGTGCCCAGGGTGCTGCCGAAACCGCTGATCAGCGTGTTCGCGATCTCGCTCGTCGGGATGCCCGTGGCGATGGCGGTGAGCGCCGAGACGATGATCAGCGTCAGGAACGCGTGCAGCTTGAAGACGATGACGAGCACCAGGATCAGGGCGATGGCGCCCGCTGCGATGCCCAGGAGCGGACCGGCTCCCAGCGTCTGTGTCCAGTTGTCCATGAACGTCCTTCTTCGTTGAACTTCGCGGGTCACGCCACCGCACGGAGAGTCGTCAGGACGCTCAGTAGGCTGCGTCGATGCACGTGGTCGGCCGCCCACGCCGTGCTGGCCGGGGCAGCGTGCCACCAAAGGTAGTACTTTTCCAAACACTTCGCGTGGGGTGTTCCGACGGCGGGGTGACGACCTCCAGGACGGGTGGGGAATGACCGGCTCCAGCGCCGCCTCGCGCACGCACAGCAGCGTGCTCGACGCGCTCGGGCGCCGCATCACCTCCGGTGATCTACCCGCCGGCGCCGTGATCACACTGGCCGCGATCGAGGCCGAGACCGGCACCAGCCGGACGGTCGCGCGCGAGGCCGTGCGCGTGCTCGAGTCGCTGGGCCTGGTGCGCTCGCGCCGCCGCGTCGGCATCACCGTCCAGCCGCGCAGCACCTGGCACGTGCTGGGCGCCGAGACGATCCGCTGGACCCTGGACGGGCCGCTGCGGCGGGCGCACCTGGTGGAGCTGATGGAGCTGCGGGCCGCGCTCGAACCGGTCGCCGCGCGCCTGGCGGCCCAGCGGGCCGACGGCACCCAGCGGGCCGAACTCGTGCGGCTGGCCACCGAGCTCGACCGCCTCGGCCGCGCCGGCCGCGGGGACTCCCCCGAGTACCTGCAGGTCGACATCGACTTCCACACGCTGCTGCTCGCCTCGAGCGGGAACGCTCTCTACGCCGAACTCGCCGGCCCGGTGCGCGAGATCCTCGTCGGGCGCACCCGCCGCGGCCTCACGCCGGCCGACCCCGCGCCGGGCACGCTCGGCGCGCACCTGGCCGCCGCCCGCGCCATCGCCCGCGGGGACGGCGCCGACGCCGAGCGCAACGTCCGCGAGCACATCGCCATCGTCACCGAGGAACTGAGCGAGGCCTGAAGCTCCCCCCGCCGTCCGGCCCGGCGATCCGGCCCGGGCACGGCACGGCCGCCAGCCACCGACCGAACTCCGCCGGCGGCAGCGGCCGGGCGTGCAGGTAGCCCTGCGACTCGTCGACGCCGAGCCCGCCCAGCACCACCCGGGTGGCCTCGTCCTCGACGCCCTCGGCGACCACCCGCAGACCCAGCCGGTGCGCCAGCGCGACCGTCGCCTCGACGATCTCGGCCGTCCGGGCCTCGCCCAGGACCCGCACCGTGAACGCGCGGTCCAGCTTCAGCTCGGTGGCCGGCAGGTCGGTCAGGTAGGCCAAGGAGGAGTAGCCCGTCCCGTAGTCGTCGATGCTCAGCTGCACCCCGCGGCGCGTCAGTCCGTGCGTGACGGCCAGCGCCAGGTCGGGGTCGGCCATGAGCGTCGTCTCGGTGACCTCGAGCACGAGACGGCCCGCGGCCAGCCCGCTGCGGGCGAGGACCCCGTCGACCAGCGCGAGCAGGTCCGGGTGCTGCAGGGTGCTGGCCGACAGGTTCACCGAGATCCGCAGCGGCAGCCCGTCGTGCCGCCAGCCGGCCGCGTCGGCCACGGCGCGGTCCAGGACGTGGACGGTCAGCTGGTCCACGAGACCCAGTTCCTCGACGAGGTCGAGGAAGCGTCCCGGCGGCAGCAGGCCACGCACCGGGTGCTGCCAGCGCACGAGGGCCTCCACCCCGACGACCCGGCCCGAGGCCACGTCGACCTGCGGCTGGTAGTGCACGACGACCTCGCGGCGCATCCGCTCCCCACCGCCGGTGAGGAGGACCCGCAGGTCGTCGGCGAGCCCGGCGCGGTCGCGCAGCCGCGCGTCGACGGCGGAGTCGTAGACGCTGACGCCGCCGCCGGCGGTCTTGGCCGAGTACATGGCCGTGTCGGCCTGCCGCAGCAGCCGGTCGGGGTCGACACCGCCGGCGGCGATCGAGCGCACGCCCACCGACAACCCGATCTCGACCTCGCGCACGACGGCCTCGTGCACGGCCCGTCCCACTCCGGCGGCCTGCTCCTCGTCGCGGCCCGGCAGCAGGACGGCGAACTCGTCGCCGCCGATGCGGGTCAGCAGCGCGTCGGCGGGCAGGACGCGGCCCGCGGTGGCGACGATGCGGCGCAGCAGGTCGTCACCGGCGTGGTGGCCGTGCCGGTCGTTGACCTCCTTGAAGTGGTCGACGTCGAACAGCAGCAGCGCCGCGGCGCGCCCCTCCCCGACCAGGACGTCGAGCTCGCGCAGCAGCGCGCGGCGGTTGCCGGTGCCGGTGAGCTCGTCGGTGACGGCCTGCTGGCGGGACTCGGCCAGGTGGGCCAGTTCGCGCACGAGGTGCACGACGCGGACGCTGATCCCCAGGACCGCGCCGCAGGCGTACAGCGTCGCCGCCCAGCTCTGCTGGTGGCCGTCGGCGGCGAGGGCCGCGACGGCGAGGGCGAGCACGATGAGCGCGCCGACGGCCGGTGCCTGGCTGGTGGCCGCGACGGGCACCGACCGCTTCGGGCGGGTCGAGGCCCAGGCGATGACCAGGCACGCCAGCGTCCACCCGGCCTGACCGTGCAGCGCGTCGTCGGCGTCCCCGCGCAGGGTGCAGCTCAGCACGATGAGCCCGAGCAGGGCGGCCATGACGGTCCACATCCGGGGGTCGCGGGACAGGCCCCCGACGCCCGCGACGGTGGCGGCCGTGCCCAGCACGATCACCAGCGCGGCGAAGATCGCCAGCCACAGCTGCACCTGCCAGGACGGCCAGCCGGCGGGCAGGAAACCGGACCAGCTCTGGCCGATGAGCCCGGCCGCGGTGATCGCCAGGACGGCGCTGACGCCGTTCAGCCAGTCGCCGGGATCGGAGACGTACGTCCGGAACCGGTTCCAGCGCACGAGGGCCTGGTACATGAGCGGCGTGGACGCCAGCGCGCAGACGCCGACGAGGCTGATGCTCTGCACCCCGCTCACCAGGCTGACCACCGGGCCGGTCGAGAGCACCGCGACGGCCGCACCCCACCAGCGCCAGACCGCGAACTCACCGCGGTCGCCCTGCGAGGCACCCGACCACAGCACCGCGACCGCCACCAGCTGGGCGACGCACAGCAGGACGGCGGCGTCGTGCCCGGCGACGCCGGGCACCAGGGCGGCACCGACCGCCAGCAGACCGGCGACCACCGCCCCGGCTCGGACGCGTGGCAGCGGCGGGCGGGAACTCACCCGCAGGGCATCGGCCCGTGATCTCGCGTCCTGGCTCGGCCGATCGGGTGCGGGGTCCGCCCCGTCGCCCTGCCTCGTCAGCGCAAGCCCACCACCCGCAACGCCCGCAGCCGGTTCAGCGCGGCCGCGACCTCGTGCCGCCGCGGGACGGCCAGGTCGGGGAGGGAGCCGGCGCCGGCGCCACCGGCCCAGTCGGCCGGCGGGCCGGCGAGGTCGGCGTCGAGCAGGTCGAGGACTTCCGGCAGCGAGCGCCGGCCGTCGAGGTGGCCGGCTGCGACGGCGTGGTCGAGGGCCAGCCCGGCGCCGGTGACCTGGCCCGGATCGGTGAACTGCCGCACGGCGCGGACGTCGACGTCGTGCTCGCCGAAGCGCAGCGTGTCGGTGCCGACGGCGGAGATGCGGCGCCGGCCCCCGACCGTCGGGTCGACGCTGCGCGGGTCGGGGACCCGCGCCCGCACGGCGGGGAAGGTGCCGGCCTCGGCGACGCGGCCGGTGGGTCGGGTCGCGACCTGCCGGGCGCGGTCGGTGAGGTCGCTGCACCGGTAGGACTCCAGCAGCAGCACCCGGTCGGCGACGTCGAGGTAGTCCCCCGAGGAGCCCACGACCAGGACCGTCGAGACGCCGTGGTCGTCGGCCAGCGACCGGACGAGGTCGACGAACGGGTTCAGCGGTTCGGACGACTTCGCGACGAGTTCCTGCATGCGGGCGTCACGGACCATGAGGTTGGTCGCGGCCGTGTCCTCGTCGACCAGCAGCAGCCGCGATCCCGCCTCGAGCGCCTCCAGCGTCGCGGCGGCCTGCGACGTCGACCCCGAGGCGTCGGCGGTGGAGAAGTCGTGCGGGTCCAGGCGGCCGGGCAGGCCGGTGACGAAGGCGCCGACGTCGACGCGGGTGACGGCGCGGCCGTCCTCGGCGCGGATCGCGGCGGCGTCGGGGAGGGTCACGACGAACTCACGCCCGTCGCCGGGGACGTGGTCGTGGACGCCGGCCTCCAGCGCCCGCAGCAGCGTCGACTTGCCGTGGAAGCCGCCGCCGACGACGACCGTCACGCCGTGCGCGATGCCCATCCCCGTCGTGGGGCCGCGGTGCGGGAGGTCGACCCGCACCCGCAACGCCTCCGGGGAGGCGAACGGAACCGCCTCGCGCAGCGGCCGGTCGTCGACGCCGCTGGCGCGGGGCAGGACGGCGCCGTCGGCGACGAAGGCGACCAGGCCCAGCCCGGGCAGCGCGGAGCGCAGGTGGACGGTGTCCTCGACGACGTCGCAGAAGTCCCGCGCCTGCTGCAGGTCCACGCCCAGGACGTGCTCGCGCAGCAGGTCCGGCAGCGCCCGGGTGAGGTCGGCCACCGCGGTCGGTGCGTCGACGCGCCGCCGCGGGCCGGGCAGGTGGTACCCGAACCGCAGGACGGCCGACCCGTCGGCGGCGACCTCGAAGCTGCTGCGCTGCAACACCTCCTGTCCACCGGCGTCGATGCGGAACGGGCTGCGCGGGGCGGCGGCGGAGCGGGCGAGGAACCCGGCCAGCGCGCGACGCCGGGCCGCAGCGGCCAGGCCGAGCGCGGCGAAGGGCGTCCGGTCGAACCGGACCTCCCAGCGCGACGGCGGCGCGAACGGGTCGGCCTGGGCGTGCCGCAGCGTGACCGTCAGGCCCGGCACGAGGTCCCAGCCCCGGCCCGTCAGCGACCGGTACCGGGCGTAGGGACCGCCGTCGAGACGTTCCAGGGTGCTGCGCAGGGCGGAGGGGCTCACGCGCTCAACGCTAGGTCCGTTCGGGGTGGGGACCGTCAAGGTGCACGCTGCGCGGTCGATGCTCTCCCCGTGCTGACGGAGCGTGCGGCCGACCGGGCTGCGGAGGGCGGGGGGACGGACACCTCCGCCCTGCTCGCGCGTTCGGAGACCGCCCGCGGTCGCGGGGACTACCGCGAGGGCCGCCGGCTGGCCGAGGAGGCGGCCGTCCTGGCGACCGCGGCCGGGAACGACGCCGCGCTGTCCCTGGCCCTGCGGCTGGTGTGCAACCAGGCCCTGCGCCTGGGCGACCTGGAGGACGCCGCCCGCGCCGGCAACGAGGCGTTCACCGTCGCCGAACGGTGCGGCGACCGCGCCGCCCAGGTGGAGGCGCTGAACCTGCTGTCCTTCGCCTACCTGAACCTGGCGCTGTTCGACGAGGCCCTGGAGTCGATCGAGCGCAGCCTCGAGCGGGCGGTGACCCTGGACGACGCCGAACTGCGCTCGGCCACGTACAACCGGGCCGGCACCGTCCGCACGGCCATGTGCGACTTCGAGGAGGCCGTCGGGCTGTTCGACCGGGCCGCCGAGGAACTCGCCGTCGGCCTGTCCACGGGCTCGGTCTCCAGCGAGACGCGGTTCTGCCTGCTGACGAACACCGCCGACCTGGTCCTGCAGATGGCCTACTCGGGGCTGTCCGTCTCCCCCGAGCGGTTGCGCCGCGGGATCGACCTGTCGCAGCAGGCCCTCGTCCTGGCGCAGGAGGCGCACAACCCGTACCGGCAGGCGCTGTCGATGCTGAACGCCGGCAGCCTGTCCACCTACCTGGACCTCCCCGGGCAGGCCGAGGCGACGCTCGCGGCGTCGATGGCCATCAGCCGCCGCCACGGGTACCGCGGTCTGGAACTCGGCGTCCTCGACGCGCTCGCGATGGACGCGCTGCGGCGGGGCGAGTTCGGCGAGGCACTCGGCCGGTTCACCGCCGTCGTCGGGCTGGCGACCGAGGTGGCCGACGCCGGGGTCCTGGCCCGCGCGCACCAGCTCAGCGCCCGCTGCCACGAGGAGCTGGAGCAGTTCCGCGAGGCGCTGGCCTCCTACCGCTGCTTCCATGAACTCGAGACCCGGCAGCGCACCGAGACGGCCGAGGTGCGTGCCCGGTTGCTCGGCCAGACGGTCGAACTGGAGCAGTTGCGCTCGCAGGCCGCGGTCCTGGGACGGCAGGCCCGCGAGGACCCCCTCACCGGCCTGGACAACCGGCGCTCCTTCGACGCCACCCTGCCCGCGCTGCTGGCCGACGTCGGCGACCGCGACTGGGTGTGCGTGTGCCTGCTGGACGTCGACCACTTCAAGGTGGTCAACGACACGTTCGGGCACGGCGTGGGCGACGAGGTGCTGCGCCGCCTCGGCGTCCTCCTGCGCGAGGAGGTCCGCCGTCGCGACGTCCTGGCCCGCATCGGCGGGGAGGAGTTCGCGCTGGTCTGCGTGCTGCCGGCGCCCGACCGGGTCGACCACCTCGGCCTCGGCCTGCACCAGCGGCTGGACCGGTTGCGCCGCAACGTGCAGGAGGCCGGGTGGGACGACCTCGCGGCCGGCCTGCGGGTGACCGTCTCGGTCGGCGCGGTCCTGACCCGCGCGACGTCGGCACCGCCGGCCGAGGAACTGCTGCGACAGGCCGACCAGTTGCTGTACGCGGCGAAGGCGGCCGGCCGCAACCGGGTCCTGACGCGGTCCCTCAGCCCTCGCTGAGCACGTCCTCCAGGCTGCGGGCCGGGCGGCCGGTGACGGTGCGCACGGCGTCGGTGACGACCTCGAGCTCGCCGCCCGCGATGGCGGTGTACGTGCTGACCCAGCCGTCGACCATCCACTGCGGCGCACCGGATCCGGCCCGCGAGGCGTACGCCTCCTCGACCGTCTCGTCCACGAACTCGACGGGGGTTCCCCGGACCCGCGAGATCGTCTCGGCGATCTCGCGGAAGGTCAGCGCCTGCGGTCCGGTGAGGTCGTAGCTGCGCCCGCCGTGGGCCTCGTCCAGCACGGCCGCCAGCGCGACCTCGGCGACGTCGGCGCGCGCGACCGCCGCGACCCGGCCGTTCCCGGCCGGCCCGCGCAGGACGCCGTCGGTGACGAACTCGGGGAGGACGTCGAGGTAGAAGTTGTCGCGCAGGAACGTCGTGGTGAACCGGGCCGCGGTCAGCATCTGCTCGGTGGCGTGGTGGTCGCGGCCGAAGGTGAAGGTGCAGTCGGGGGAGGCGTTCAGGAACGAGGTGTAGACGACGCGCCGCACCCCCGCGGCCGCCGCGGCCTCCACGACGGTGCGGTGCTGGTCCAGGCGGTCCGCGTCCTCGGCCGCGGAGACGAAGAACAGGACGTCGGCGCCGTCGAAGGCGTGCCGCAGGGCCTCACCGTCGTCGTAGGTCGCGACCCGGACGTCGGCGCGTTCGAGGTCGGGAGCGCGGCCGGCGTCGCGGACGACGAGGCGCTGCGGCACCCCCGCCGCGGCCAGACCGCGGGCGACGCGGCCGCCGACGTG
Source organism: Kineococcus deserti (assembly GCF_050871945.1). NCBI lineage: Bacteria > Bacillati > Actinomycetota > Actinomycetes > Kineosporiales > Kineosporiaceae > Kineococcus > Kineococcus deserti. Next base: position 57,084 of record NZ_JBJLSI010000032.1, read on the forward strand.
GCCGGTGGCTCCGGTGACGGCGATGAGTTCCATGACGCCACCCTGCCACGGCTGCTCACCGGGGTGCGCGGCCGTAGGTGGCGAACTTCGGCAGCACCCGGTCGATCTCCTCGGCGGACAGTTCCGCGGGAACTCCCACGGCGCCGGCCCGCAACCAGACGTCGCACAACCACTCCAGCTGCCGGGCGCGGTCGTAGGCGCTCGCGAGGTCGGCGCCGGTGGTCACGGTCCCGTGGTGCTTCAGGACCACCGCGCTGCGGCCCCGCAACCCCTCCGACACGTTGTCGCGCAGCTCGTCGCTGCCGAACGTCGCGTACGGGACGACGGCGACCGACCCGCCGAACATCGCGATCTGGTAGTGCACGGGGGGAACGTCGTCGCGCAGCAGCGACAACGCCGTCGCGGCCGGGGAGTGGGTGTGCACGACGGCGCCGGCGCCGTGGTCGCGGTAGGCCGCGAGGTGGAACGGCAGTTCCGACGTGGGTTCCAGCCCGCCCTCGACGACGTCGCCGTCGAGGTCCACCACCGGGACGTCGGCGGCGGTCATCGTGTCGTAGCCGGTGCCGCTGGGCGTCACCACGACGAACTCCCCCACCCGGCGGGAGACGTTCCCGGACGTGCCGACGACGAGGCCGTCGCGCACCGCACGTCGCGCGAACTCGACGACCTCCCGGCGTTCGGCCTCGAACACCTCAGGCCGCCCGGGGGGTGCGGGTGCGGAACTCCTCGACCTGCGCGAGGTCGACGATCCCGGCGTCCGAACCCAGCCCCGTCGCGACGAGGCTGCCGCAGGCCAGGCCGCGGTCGGCGGCCTCGAGGAGGTCCAGGCCGTCGAGCAGGCCGGAGATGAAACCCGCCGTGAAGGCGTCCCCGCAGCCGGTGCTGTCGACGACGTCGACGTCGAACGCGGGCAGCACCGTCTCGGGTTCTCCACGACGGGCCACCGCGACCCCGTCGCCGCCGAGGGTCAGCACCGTGCACCCCACCCCGCGGTCGTGGAACCACCGCGCGATCTGCGACCGGTCCTCGGCGCCGGTGATCCAGCCGGCCTCCTCGACGTTGGGCAGGAGGAAGTCGACGTGCGGCAGGACGGGTTCGAGCAGTTCCCGGGCGTCCGGGCGCGTGCTGGCGAGCAGGTCGACCGTCGTCGTCAGGCCCAGTTCCTTCGCCCGGCGCAGGATCCGGCCCGCCGGTTCCCCGTCGATCCCGGGCAGGACGAACAACCCGCCGAGGTGGAACACCTGCGCCTGCTCCACGACGTCCCACGGCACGTCCTCCTCGCGCAACCCGGCGTTCGCGCCGATGACGTGCAGCGCCGGCCGGGAGCCGTCGGCGCGGATGGGCAGCAGGCTCGCGGAGGTCTGCAGCTCGGGGTCGGTGACGAGGTGGGTGGTGTCGACGCCGTACCCGGACATCGTGGTGCGGACGAAGTCGCCGATGGTGTCGGCGCCCACCCGGCCCACGGTGGCGACGTCGACCCCGAGCTTGGCCAGGTTCACCGACGGTGCGGCCGCGGTGCCCGCGACGGTGAAGCGGATCTGCTCCAGGATCGCCAGCTGCTGCCCCGGCGGGACCTGCGTGAACGGCCAGCCGAGGGCGTCGGCGATGTGCGCCCCCACGGAGACGACCTGCGGCATCGAGCCCTCCCCTCCGGGCGGTCCCCGACGACCGCCCTTGATCACGGGCAGTCTGGGAGGTGGCCCGGGGCTGCGCAACCGCCGCGCGGCCGGGTTTGCGCGCGAGGTCACCGCGTACCCGGTCATCGCGCGCGAGGTCACCGCGCGCCGCACCGGGCGCGGACAGGGGTTTGCGCGCGAGGTCACCGCGTACCCGGTCATCGCGCGCGAGGTCACCGCGCGCCGCACCGGGCGCGGACAGGGGTTTGCGCGCGAGGTCACCGCGTACCCGGTCATCGCGCGCGAGGTCACCG
>NZ_JBJLSI010000033.1:0-58461 GCF_050871945.1 Kineococcus deserti
TGTGGTGCCCGTCGCCGCGCTGCCGGCCCACCACCACCCCCCCCCCCCCCACCCGCGCGCCCCCGCCCCCCCCCCCCCCCCCCCCCCCCCCCCCCCCCCCCCCCCCCCCCCCCCAACGGTCCGTCCTCAGCGGCGCGCCAGGCGCCGGCCGCTGGGGGTGGAGGCGGGGGAGTAGCCCATGCCGTAGGCCGCGTAGATGCGCGGTTCGTCGTCGGGGCCCAGCTCCTCGTCGGGGCCGAACGTCGGGGCGTTCTTCACCGCCTCCTTGGAGTGCGCCACGCGGATGTCCTGCCGACCGACGGCGGCACCGTCCAGCGGCACCAGCACGACCTTCTTGAAACCCACGAGCCCCGTCTCGACGGCGGCGAAGAGCCACTCGTCGGTGGCCGCGTCGACGTACACCGACGCCAGGGTGCCGATCTTCGCGTCGGTGACGTCGACGACGGCCGCGCCCTTCCACTGGTTCAGGTCCTGCACGAGGATCGTCATGCGATCACTGTGGCCGAGCCCGCCGCACCCGGCCACACGAAGGCCTTCACAGGACCCTCCCGCCCCGTGGCGAGCACCGCCGGGAGTCGGATGCCACCATGGGAGGCGGCATGAGCGAGCAGACACCGCAGAAGACGACCCTGACCATCAACTGGCTGCAGATCGCCGGCGGTGCGGGGGCGGCCGTCACCTCCGCGGTCCTGCTGGCCGGGCTCAAGAGCCTGGGCACGTACGGCACCCTCGTCGGCGCCGCCCTCGGCAGCATCATCGCCTCCACCGCCGCGGCGGTCTACGGGTTCTACCTCAACCGCAGCAAGGAGCACCTGGCCGAGGTCGCCCGGCGGGCCCGCGAGCGTCGCACCGGGACCGTCCCGCCCGCGCAGGACGAGCACCCCGACCGTGCCGAACCACCCGTCGAGGAGGGCGCCCCCATCCCCGACCCGACGCCGGATCCGATTCCGGAACCTCTGCGCCGCAAGCGGTTCCGCCCGGTCCACGCCGTCGTCCTCGGCGTCGTGGCGTTCGTGCTGAGCGTCGGGGGCATCTTCGTGTGGGAACAGGCCAGCGGTCAGAGCGTCGCGGCCGAACGGCAGGGGTCCACGGCGACGGCGAACGCCGGCATCCTCGGCAACGAGATCACCTCGACGCCGACGCCCACCCAGAGCTCGACGCCGACCGACAGCCCGACGAGCACCGACACGGCGACGAGCACGGACACCGCCACCGACAGCCCCACCAGCACCGGCACGGGCACCGCGACGGACGAGAGCACCGCCACGGGAACCAGCAGCCCGTCCGGCAGCAGCAGCTCCTCGTCCTCCAGCAGCAGCTCCAGCTCGTCCTCGACGGCCGACCCGACGGACCGGTCGACCTCCCAGGACGGCGCGGACGACGAGGCGGACGGCGCCCCGACGGCGACCTCCGGCAGCAGCGACGGCGCGTTCAGCGCCCCGACCGGCGCCCCGACCGGAGCCCCGGCGGCGGGCTGACTCAGCGGGTCCGGGTGGACTCGCTGCGCCGCAGCTCCTGGGGCACGAGCTCGAGCATCTCGTCGGGCAGCAGGGGCAGGTCCAGCAGGCTGAGCTTCACCCGCGACCGGCGGCCGTGGTCGCCCGCGTCGAGCCGGATGACGTGGCCGGCGTCGCGTTCGGCGCGGACCTCCACGACCGAGCCGGGCGGCAGTTCCCCCGACGCGATGCCGTCGACCTCCACGACGGGCGCGCCGGACTTCTCGAGCAGTTCCAGCCGGACGGGTTCGTCGACGCCCAGGACGATGGGGCGCCCGATGCCGGACATCGGCGCGACCGGGGTGACGACGAGGGAGTCGGCGCCGGGAGAGACGACCGGACCGCCGGCCGCGTAGCTGTAGGCCGTCGACCCGGTCGGGGTGGCCAGCACGACGGCGTCGCAGCGCAGGTAGCCGATGCGCTGGTCGGCCACCGACAGCGCCGCGGTCACCGTCCCGTGCCCGGGCCGGCGGGCCAGGGCGACGTCGTTGAACGCCACCGACTCGCGGTGGCCCTCCCCGGTGCGCAGCTCGGTGCGCAGGCACAGGTGCGGTTCGACGGTGAAGTCGCCGGCCGAGATGCGCTCCAGGGCAGCGGGCAGTTCACGCGGTTCGAGCTCGACGAGGAACCCCAGGTGGCCCAGGTTCACCCCGAGCACGGGAACTCCGCGGCCGACCAGCAGCCGCAGCGCGCCGAGCATCGTGCCGTCGCCGCCCAGGCTCACGGCCGCGTCGACGGTCGAGGCGAACTCCTCCGGCCCGACCAGGTCCACGCCCTCGGGCAGCCGGGCGGCGTCGGTGCGCAACCCGACGACCTCCTTGCCGTGCGCCGCCGCCCACGTCTGCACCAGGCGGGCCTGTTCCACGGTGTCCCGCACGGGGTGCACGACGAGACCGAGTCGGCCGACGCTCGCAGGCTGCACGCTCGACACGCTAAACGGCGGGCGCACCAGCGGACCGGGCGGGGTCAGGCCGACTCGCGCGCGGGAGCGTGGGCGTGCGCCGCGGCGTCCCTGCCCAGCCGGCTCGTGCGGGCCTTCGGCACGACCAGCGGCGTGCCGGTCTCGGGATCGGGGACGACCACGCACGGCAGCCCGAACACGTCCTCGATGAGCCCGGCCGTGACGACCTCGGTCGGGTCGCCCTGGGCCATGACCCGGCCGTCCTTGAGCGCGACGAGGTGGGTGGCGTAGCGGGTGGCGTGGTTGAGGTCGTGCAGGACGGCGACCATCGTGCGGTCCTGCTCCTCGTGCAGCTGCGCGCACAGGTTGAGGACCTCGATCTGGTGGGCGATGTCGAGGTAGGTCGTGGGCTCGTCCAGCAGCAGGATGGGCGTCTCCTGGGCCAGCGCCATGGCGATCCAGACGCGCTGGCGCTGCCCGCCGGACAGTTCGTCGACGGTGCGGTCGGCCAGGTCGGCGACGCCGGTGGAGGCCATGGCCTCGTCGACGGCGCGTTCGTCGTCCCGCGACCACTGCCGCAGCAGCTTCTGGTGGGGGAACCGGCCGCGGGCGACGAGGTCGGCGACGGTGATGCCGTCGGGGGCCGTGGCCGTCTGCGGCAGCAGACCCAGCCGGCGGGCGACCTCCTTGCTGGGCAGCGACTGGATCTGCTCACCGTCGAGGAAGACGGTGCCGACCTTGGGCTTGAGCATCCGGGCCAGCGCCCGCAGCAGCGTCGACTTCCCGCACGCGTTCGGGCCGATGATGACGGTGAACGAGCCGTCGGGGATCTCGATGCCCAGGTCGGTGGCGATGGTGCGCTCGTCGTAGGCCAGCGTGAGGTTCTCGCCGCGCAGCCGGTTCCGGGTGGTCATGGGTCTCTCTCGCAGTCGGTTCTGGGTCAGCCGCGGCCGCGGCGCCACTGGGTGACGAGCAGGTGGGCCAGGTACAGCCCGCCGACCGCGCCGGTCATCACGCCGACGGGCAGCTGGGTCGGGGCGAACAGGCGCTGGGCGGCGAAGTCGCTGACCAGCAGCAGCAGCGCGCCGGTCAGGCCTGCGGCCACCAGCCCCGAACCGACGGCCCCGGTCAGCCGGCGCGCCACCTGCGGGGCGGCCAGGGCCACGAAGGCGATGGGGCCGGCGGCCATGGCGGCCAGCGCCGTGAGCGCCGTCGCGACGACGAGGACGAGCACCCGGGTGCGGCCCAGGTCCACGCCCAGGGCGCGGGCCGCGTCGTCACCGAGGTCGAGCATCGTCAGCGACCGGCCGCAGCCGAGCAGCACGGGCACCAGCAGCGCCAGCCCGATGCCCAGCGGCGTCGCCTGCTCCCAGCCGCGGCCGTTGAGCGAGCCGGTGATCCACACCTGGGCCTGCTGGGCGTCCTCGACGCGCGAGCGGGTCAGCAGGTAGCCGTTGGCGGCCTGCAGGACGGCGCTGATGCCGATGCCGACGAGGATCAGCCGGTAGCCCTGGACGCCGCCGCGGGTGGACAGCAGGTACACCAGGACCGCCGTCGCGCCGCCGCCGACCAGGGCGCCGAAGGAGGTCTGCCAGCCGCCGCCGTCCAGCACGAGCAGGACCACGAGCGCCCCGGTGACGGCGCCGGAGGTGAAGCCGATGACGTCGGGGGAGCCCAGGGGGTTGCGGGTGACCAGCTGGAAGACCGCGCCGGCCATGCCGAGCGCGCAGCCGACGAGCAGGCCGGTGACCACGCGCGGCAGCCGCAGCCCCAGGACGATGAACTCGTCGGCCCGCTCGCCCTGGCCGACGAGCGTGCGCAGCACGTCCGGGACGGTGATCGGGTAGTCGCCGGTGGTGAGGCTGACCGAGACGACGCCGAGCAGGGCCACGACCAGGCCGAGGCAGACCGCCAGGCTGCGGCCCTCGACGCGGACCGACAGGCCACGGCCGGCGCGGACCGTGCGCCCCTTGCGCGCCTTGTCGGCGACGCGCTGCCGCGGGATCGCCACGGGCTTCTCGCTCACGCCCGCGCTCACAGCTGGGCCAGCCGGCGCCGGCGGACGAGCGCGACCAGGACGGGCGCGCCGAGCAGGGCGGTCACGATGCTGACCTCCAGTTCTCCGGGCCGGACCACGATCCGGCCGATGACGTCGCCGAACAGCAGCAGCGCGGGCGCGACGACGCAGGAGAACGGCAGGACCCAGCGCTGGTCGGGGCCGGTCAGCGCGCGCACCAGGTGCGGGACGGCGAGGCCCACGAAGGCGATCGGCCCGGCCGTCGCCGTCGCGGCCCCGCACAGCAGGGTCACGGCGATCGCGGTCAGCACCCGGGTGCGGTTGACGTGGGCGCCTAGCGCACGGCCGGAGTCCTCCCCCAGGGCCAGCGCGTTCAGCGGGCGGGCCTGGGTCAGGGCCAGCGCGGTGCCGACGGCGAAGAAGGGCAGCATCTGCCAGAAGACCGTCATGTCGTGCCCGGCCAGCGAGCCGACCTGCCAGAAGCGGTAGCGGTCGAACGTCGTGGTGTCGAGCAGGATCTGCGCGCTGGTGTAGGCGTACAGCGCCGCGGAGATCGCGGTGCCGGCCAGCGCGAGCCGCACGGGTGTGGCCCCGCCGCGGCCGGTCGCGCCCAGGACGTAGACGGCCACCGAGACCACCGCGGCGCCGAGCATCGCCGCCCACACCAGCTGCATGCGCGAGGTGAGCCCCAGCACGCCCAGCGCGGTGACCATGGCCGCGGCCGCACCGGCGTTGACGCCGAGCAGGCCCGGGTCGGCCAGCGGGTTGCGGGTCAGCGCCTGCATGAGCGCGCCCGACAGGCCCAGCGCGACACCCACGACGATGCCGACGAGCGTGCGGGGGACGCGCAGCTCGCGCACCACCAGGACGTCCTGCGAGTCGCCCCCGGCACCGCGCAACGCGTCCAGGACCGTTCCCAGCGGGATCGCGCGGGAGCCGACCGCCAGGCTCGCCAGGACGGCGAGCACGAGCAGGGCGAACGCGACCGCCAGCGCCAGGCGGCGGTCGACCCGTCGCCGGCCCCGCGCCTGCGGGCGTGCGGTGGGGGCGGCCGCGGGGGGCGGCGCGCTCGTCGAGGTGGGCACGTAGTGAGGTTAGCCTCTCCACCTGTGGCTTGCGGAAGGCTCACCTCACCCGGCCCGTCCGCAGCGGAGTGGAATGCGTCACGAACTGTCCTCCGGGCCTCCATCTGCCGATGGAGGGGGAGCGGCGGCACTAGGGTGGTCGTCGGCGGTCACCGCAGGTGACCGCGGTCGAGTGTTCAGTCCGGGGTTCCCGGACGCAGGTCCCCCGCGATCGACGCGGGTGCGGTCGGGCACCACGGCCGATCCCCGTCGTGACCGTCCTCCGGAAGGCCCTGCAGTGAACTCGTCCGCGTCCCGCGGCCCCCGCACGCCCAGCACCACCACCCGCACCGCCGGTGAGTCGGTCCCGAACCCGCGCCGTCGCCGCCGCTCCGGTGGCGGGGGGCAGACCGTCCCCGCCCCCCGCACCGAGGCCGTGCGCCCCGAGGTCGTGCCCGACACCGTGACCGAGGTCGTCGCCGACGACCGCTCCTTCGCCGAACTCGGTGTGCCGCAGGCGCTCGTCGACGTCCTGGCTGCGCGCGGCGTCGCCTCGCCGTTCCCCATCCAGACCGCGACGCTGCCCGACTCCCTCGCCGGCCGCGACGTCCTGGGCCGCGGCCGGACCGGCAGCGGCAAGACCATCGCCTTCGCGCTGCCGCTGGTCGCGCGGGTCGCGGCCTCGCAGCGTCCGCGCCGCACGACCCGCCCGCGCTCGCTGGTCCTGGTCCCGACCCGTGAACTGGCCAACCAGGTCGCGGCCACGGTGACCCCGCTGGCGCAGGCGCTCGGGCTGCGCACGGCCGTGGTGTTCGGCGGTGTGGGGCAGAACCCGCAGGTCACCGCCCTGCGCGAGGGGGTCGACGTCCTCATCGCCTGCCCGGGCCGGCTGGAGGACCTCATCCGGCAGGGCCACTGCCACCTCGACGCCGTGGAGGTCACCGTCCTGGACGAGGCCGACCACATGGCCGACCTCGGCTTCCTGCCCGGCGTCAAGCGCCTGCTCGACGCGACCCCGGTCGTCGGCCAGCGGCTGCTGTTCTCGGCCACCCTGGACAACGGCATCGACGTCCTGGTCAAGCGCTACCTGTCCGAGCCGGTCGTGCACTCGGTCGACCCGGCGGTGGCGCCGGTGGCGACCATGGAGCACCACGTGCTGGAGGTCGCGGCCGACGGCAAGAACTCCCTCGTGCGCGAACTGGCGTCGGGCCAGGGCCGGACGGTCCTGTTCACGCGCACCAAGCACGCCGCCAAGAAGCTGGCCAAGCAGCTGACCGCGGCCGGCATCCCGGCCGTCGACCTGCACGGCAACCTCAGCCAGAACGCCCGCGAGCGCAACCTCGCGGCCTTCTCCGACGGGTCGGTGCGCGTGCTGTGCGCGACCGACATCGCCGCCCGCGGCATCCACGTCGACGAGGTCGGGCTCGTGGTCCACGTCGACCCGCCGACCGAGCACAAGGCCTACCTGCACCGCTCGGGCCGCACCGCCCGCGCCGGCTCCGACGGCCTGGTCGTCACCGTCGCCACCCCCGACCAGCGCGGCGACGTCCGCACGCTGGCCCGGCAGGCGGGGATCTCCCCGCAGTGGACGGCGGCCGCCTCCGGTCAGGACCTGATCGCGCGGCTCGTGGGCCCGCAGGCGGAGTGGGTCGACCCGGCCACCTCGCCGGTGCCGACCGCCCCGCCCCAGCCGCAGCGCCAGCCCAAGGCGGCCAAGACCGCCGCCAGGCCCGCCGCCAAGCCCGCGGGAAAGCCCGTCGGCGAGTCCACCGGTGACCCCGCGCGTCGTCGCCGTCGTCGCGGCGGGCGCGGGCGCGGCACGGGCGCCCCGGCGAACTGACCGCCGCGCATCTGGATCGCCGGAGTGGGGCGGCGCAGCTGGCGGGGGTACAGCCACCCGCGCAGCCGCGCCGCGATCCACCTCGGCTTCTGGCTGCTCGTCGGCGGGGTCCTCGGAGCGCTGTACTGGTGGTTCAAGGGCCGGCACGCTCCGATCCGGTCGGCGCCGGTGCGCGTCGCCCAGGGCGTCGCGGCCGGGCTGGCCGTGGGCCTCGTCCTCGTCGGCACGACGTGGCGCAGCCTCACCGACCTCGGGAACGCGCCGGTCTGCGCCGCGCCACCGGGGGAGGAGTGGGGGTCGACGCCCGAGGTCGGCCCGCTGACGGCCTCGGTGTTCGCGCAGAAGGTCGCGACGTGGCCCGAGACCGGCCTGGCGATGCTCTACGCCGACGCCCGCGGGCTCACGGTCTGCCGGTACGCCGCGGCGAACTACTACGTCGGGGTCGTGCAGGTCGCCGAGGCCGGCAAGCGGACCGTGAACTTCGGGGACATGGTCATCTCCCCACGCTTCCCGACGCTGCCCTCGGAGGCCGCCGAGCTCGCCGAGCACGAGTCGCACCACCGGCCGCAGTGGGCGGTGGGGACGCTGCTGGCCGGGCCCGCGGGGTTCCCGGTGGCCTACGGCGTCGACGACTTCTTCTTCCCCGGGGCCCGCAACCACTTCGAACGGCTCGCCGGGCTCGAGAGCGGCGGCTACGTCCCGGAGGGGACCGGGCCGGTCCTGGGTGCTGCGCAGATCGCCGCCCTGACCGGGGTGGCCGTGGCGGCCGGGGCGGGCCTGGTGCACCGGCGGCGGCTGCAGCTGCGGGCAGGATGAGCGGGTGCTCCCCGACCGGCTGCTGACCGCCCTGCCCGCCGGTGCCGCCGTTCCCGACCTGCTGAGCGCGCTCGAGGGCGCGGGCACCGCCGTCCTGCAGGCCCCACCGGGCACGGGCAAGACGACGCTGGTCCCGCTGGCGCTGGCCGACGCCTTCCCCGGCCGGATCGTCGTGGCCGAACCCCGCCGGGTCGCCGCCCGCGCCGCCGCGGCGCGGATGGCCTCGCTGCTGGGCGAACGTGTCGGCGAGAGCGTCGGGTACGCCGTGCGCGGTGAGCGGCGGGTGGGTCGCGGCACCCGGGTCGAGGTCGTCACCACGGGCCTGCTGCTGCGCCGGATGCTGCGTGACCCCGAGCTGCCGGGCGTGGCGGCCGTGCTGCTCGACGAGGTCCACGAGCGGCAGCTGGACGCCGACCTCGTCCTGGCCTTCGCGCTGCAGGCCCGCGAGCTCCTGCGCGAGGACCTGCGGCTCGTCGCGGCCTCGGCCACCCTCGACGTGCCGCGGCTGGCGGCGCTGCTGGGCGGCCCGGTGGTCACGGCCACCGCCCCCGTGCACCCGCTGGAGGTGCGGTGGTGCCCGCCGCCGCGGCCGGTGCGGCCGCCGGAGGGGCTGCGCGTGGACCCCGCGCTGCTGGACCACGTCGCCGGGCTCGTCGGGCGCGCGCTGGACGAGCTGGACGGGGACGTGCTGGTCTTCCTGCCCGGGGTGGGGGAGATCCGGGCGGTGCAGAACCGCCTGCGCCGCACCGACGTCGACGTCGTCCAGCTGTCGGGGAGCCGTTCGGGCGCCGACCAGGACGCCGCCCTGCGGCCGGGCCCGCGCCGTCGGGTGGTGCTGTCGACGGCCGTCGCGGAGTCCAGCCTCACCGTTCCCGGCGTGCGGGTCGTCGTCGACGCGGGTCTGGCCCGGATCCCGCGGCTGGACCACGCCCGCGGCTTCGGCGGCCTGGACACCGTGCGCGTCTCGCGCGCCTCGGCCGACCAGCGGGCCGGGCGGGCCGCCCGCGAGGCCCCGGGCACCGTGCTGCGGGCCTGGTCGGCCGCCGACCACGCGCTGCTGGCGGCGCACACCGCCCCGGAGATCCTCACCGCCGACCTCACGGACTTCGCCCTGCTGACCGCCGGCTGGGGCGAGCTGGACGACCTGGCGCTGCTCGACGCCCCACCCGCCGGACCCCTGGCGGCCGCGCGCGAGACGCTGCGCCGGCTCGGCGCCCTGGACCCCGGTGGTGCGATCACGGCGTCCGGCCGCCGGATGGCCGAGGTGGGCCTGCACCCCCGGCTGGCCCGGGCGCTGCTGACCGGCGCGCCGCGGGTGGGCTCGCGGGCGGCCGCGGAGGTGGTGGCGCTGCTGTCGCAGGACGCCCCGTCGCGCGTGGACGACCTGGCGGCGGCCTGGCGCGCCGCCGAGGGGGAGGAGTCCTGGCGGCGGGAGGTGAGCCGGTTGCTGGCCGTCGTCCCCGAGGCCCCGGCGGCCGGCCTGCCGCGGGACCTGGCGGCCGGAACGGTGGTCGCGCTCGCGTTCCCCGACCGCATCGCCCGACGGCGGGGTGCCGACGGGACGGCCTACGCGACGACCGGGGGCACCGGCGTCGAGCTCGCCGAGGGCAGCGGACTGCGCGCCGCGCCGTGGCTGGCGGTGGCCGTGGCCGACCGCGCGCCGGGGCGGGCCGCGGCCCGCGTCCGGTCCGCGGCGCCGATCGACGAGGACACCGCGCGCGAGGTCGTCGGCGTGGAGGTGACCGACGAGGTGCGCTGGGACGGCGACGTCACCGCGCGGCGCATCGAGCGCCTGGGAGCGCTGGAACTGTCCGCCCGGCCCCTGCCGGACCCGCCCGCCGCCGCGGTCGCCGACGCCGTCGCCGAGGGGATCCGCCGGGAGGGGTTGCAGCTGCTGACCTTCGGCCCGGCGGCGGCGTCCTTGCGCGACCGCGTCGCGTGCTGCCGTGCCGCGCAAGGGGATCCGTGGCCGGACCTGGGGGACGAGCAGCTGCTGGCGACGTTGCCGCAGTGGCTGGGAGCGCAGCTGGCCGGGGTCCGCTCACGGCGCGACCTGGCCCGCATCGACACCACGGCCGCGCTGCGGGCGCTGCTGCCGTGGCCGCAGGCGGGCCGGCTCGACGAGCTCGCCCCGGAGCAGCTGCCCGTCCCCACCGGCCGGACCGTGCGGGTCGACTACTCCGACCCGAGCGCCCCGGTCCTGGCGCTGAAGCTGCAGGAGGCGTTCGGGTGGACGACGACGCCCCGGCTGGTCGAGGGCCGGGTGCCGGTGCTGCTGCACCTGCTCTCACCGGCCGGCCGGCCGCTGGCCGTCACGGCCGACCTGGCCTCGTTCTGGATCGGCGCCTACCCGTCGGTGCGGGCCGAGATGCGCGGCCGCTACCCCAGGCACCCGTGGCCCGAGGACCCGCTGAGCGCCGTGCCGACCGCGCGCACCAACCGGCGGTCAGGCTGACCGGCCGGCGACCTGCGGCACCGGGCCCTGCGCCGACCACGGGAACTCGATCCAGCGGTCGGTCTCCTGCCACGCGTACTCCGGCGCCAGCCGGGTGGTGGGCTTGCGGTAGACGACGACGGCGCGCGCATCGATCCCGGCGTCGGCGCACATCCGCACGACGACCGCCAGGGTGCGGCCGGTGTCGGCGACGTCGTCGACGACGAGCACCCGCCGGCCCGTCAGCTCGGACAGGTCCACCGAGGGCGGCAGCACGACCGGCTCGGGCAGCCGGGAGTCGACGCCGGTGTAGAACTCGACGTTGATCGTCGCGGTCTCCTTGACGTCCAGGGCGTAGGCCAGCCCGGCGGCCAGCGGCAGGCCGCCGCGGGCGATGCCCAGCACCACGTCGGGCCGGTACCCGTCGGCGGCGATGGTGGAGGCGAGTTCGCGCACGGCCTCCCCGAAGACTGACCAGGTGAGGACTTCGCGGGCGGGGGTGGCGGACGTCACCGGCGAAGCCTAGACGCCGGCCGGTGGTCGTCCCTGTCCGCCGGAGCGCCCGGACGATTACGATCACTCGCTGTGACCAGTCGTGGCGTGCGCCGGGCGGGTGGGCCGTCGTGAGCCCCGCCCTGAGCACGGTGGACGTCGTCGTCGTGGGCGCCGGGCAGGGCGGGCTGGCCACCGCCCACTTCCTCGACCGGGCGGGCCTGGCTCCCGGCCGCGGTTACGTCGTCCTGGACGGCGACGACGCACCCGGCGGCGCGTGGCGGCACCGCTGGCCGGGACTGACCATGGCCCGCGTCAACGGGGTGCACGACCTGCCGGGGTTCCCCCTGGGCGCCGTCGACCCGGCCGCTCCCGCCCGCGAGGTCGTGCCGGCCTACTTCGCCGAGTACGAGCGGCGGCTGGGGCACCCCGTCCGCCGGCCCGTCGCCGTGCGCGAGGTCCGCGCCGCCGGGGCGCGGCTGCTCGTCGACTCCGACGCCGGCGCCTTCGCCGCGCGTGCCGTCATCAACGCCACCGGGACCTGGACGAAGCCGTTCTGGCCGTCCTACCCCGGGCGGGACTCCTTCCGCGGCCGGCAGGTGCACACGGCCGACTACGCCGGACCGGCCGCGTTCGCGGGCGCCCACGTCGTCGTGGTCGGCGGCGGCATCTCCGCCGTCCAGCACCTCGAGGAGCTCGCCGACGCCGGTGTCGGGACCACCTGGGTGACCCGCCGCGAACCGGAGTTCCGCGACGACTTCGACGTGGAGGCCCGCCGCGCGGCCGTCGACGTCGTCGCCCGCCGGGTCGCGGCCGGGGAGCCGCCGGGCAGCGTCGTGTCGGCGACCGGTCTGGTGCTCACCCCGCAGGTCGCCGCGCTGCGCGACCGCGGGGTGCTCAAGCGGCACCCGGTGTTCGAGCGGATCGTGCCCGACGGGGTCGCGTGGGGCGACGGGTCGGTGCAGCAGGCGGACGTGATCCTGTGGGCCACCGGGTTCCGGCCCGCGCTGGACCACCTGCGGCCCCTGCGGTTGCGCGAGCCCGGCGGCGGGATCCTCGTCGACGGCACCCGCGCCGTGCACGAACCGCGGCTGCACCTCGTCGGCTACGGGCCCTCGGCCAGCACCGTGGGGGCCTCGCGGGCCGCGCGCGAGGCCGTGCGCGAGGTGCTCACCGGCCGCTGACGTCTCGCATTCCGAGACGCGACGTCCAGAGTGTGGACGGCGAGGTGCCGGGGCCGCCAGGGTCCGGTCATGACCACCACCGGCTACGTCCACGGCTACGCCCCCGCCGTCCAGGCCTCGCACGGCCGCCGCACGGCCGAGAACTCCGCGGCGTACCTGCTGCCGCACCTGCGTCCCGGCGCCTCGCTGCTCGACGTCGGCTGCGGGGTGGGCAGCATCACCGCCGACCTGGCCGCGCGCGTGGCCCCGGGCCGGGTCGCGGCCGTCGACGTGTCGGCCGAGGTGCTCGAGACCGCGCGGGCCGCGGCCGCCGCCCGCGGGGTGCACGTCGAGTTCGGCGTCGCCGACGCGTACGAGCTGCCCTACGCCGACGGGACGTTCGACGTCGTGCACGCCCACCAGGTGCTGCAGCACGTGGCCGAACCCGTCCGGCTGCTGCGCGAGATGCGCCGCGTCGCACGGCCCGGGGGAGTGGTCGCGGTGCGCGAGGCCGACTTCGCCACGACGCACTTCCATCCCGAACTGCCGGGCCTGACCGCCTGGCTGGACGGCTACCGCGCCACCGCGCGGGCCGGCTCGGGCGACCCGCACGCGGGCGCGAAGCTGCTGGCCTGGGCGCGCGAGGCGGGCTTCGCCGAGATCACCCCGTCGGCGTCGGTGTGGACGTTCGCGACCCCGGACTCGCGCGCCTGGTGGGGCAGCACCTGGGCCGAGCGGGTCGAGGCCTCGACCCTGACGGAGCGCCTGCGCGCGGGCGGCGTCGAGCAGGACGGGATCGAGGCCATGGCCGCCGACTGGCGCGCCTGGACGCAGCACCCCGACGGCTGGATGACGATGGTGCACGGCGAACTGCTCTGCCGCGCCTGACCCCCGGGGAGTGCCGGGCACGTTCCGCGCGCGGCCGTCGGGGAACCGGCCGGCGCGAGGTCGGCTCACCGTTGCGCGACCACCTCGACGAGGCCGAACGGGACGGTGAGCACCCCGGCCCGGGTCCGCACGTGGTAGCGGGTGCGGCCCAGCCCCACGACCCGCCCCGTCGTCCCGGCGTACCGCCCACCGCCGCCCACCCGCACCCACGCCCCGAGCGGAAGCCGTCGCGCCGCGACGGCCACGGCACCGGCGTCCCTGCTCTGCAGGTGCGCCCAGTCCAGCCGGTAGCTGGCCGGCATCGACTCCAGCGCGACCGGGCGGCCGTGGAAGGTCCAGGTGACGACGTTCGCCGGGTCGAAGGTGCCCCCGCAGCGGGCGCAGGCCATGACGCGCGAGGGGCGCCGGTGCCGGGTCAGGACGTGCCCCGCGGGACACGTGCCCGCCCACGCCCCGGGCGCCCGGGCCGCCGTCGACGTGCGCTCGGCCGAGCAGCCGATGCGCCGCGCCATCGCCTTCCACACCGCGTCGTGCCCGTGCCGCGGACCCACCAGCGCGTGCGCGATCTCGTGCAGGACCGTGTCCCGCACCTCGTCCTCGTCGTGCAGGGCCGTCAGGGGCGCGCTCAGCCCGATCTCGCGCCGGTCCGCCCGGCAGATGCCCGCGCGCGTCCTGGCCCGGTCCAGCACGACCGTCCAGCCGTCCAGCCCGTGCTCGACGACCAGTCGCCGCGCCATCGTCAACGCCGCCTGCGGATCCACCCGCGTCACCTCCTGCACCCGGAGGGCATCCCAGCACAGGGCCCCGACACGGGACCCGGAACGCAGATCGGCCCGGACCTGCGGTGAGGTCCGGGCCGATCGGTGGTGCCCCCGGCAGGACTCGAACCTGCGCACACGGCTCCGGAGGCCGATGCTCTATCCGCTGAGCTACGGGGGCCCTGCGGTGCGTCGCAGACACTACCAGCGATCAGCCACCGCTCCGACCACCGTTCCCCCGGGCGGTGGCGCACCGTGCAGGGTCCGCCCGCCGGTACCCTTGTCCTTCGTGACTCCCGCCGAGCTCTCAGCTGCCCTGAGGGACGCCCTGACCACGGCCGTGACGGCCGGAGAGCTGTCCCTGGACCCGGCCGACGTGCCGGCCGAGGTCCGCGTGGAGCGCCCCAAGAACCGCGACCACGGCGACTGGGCGACCAACGTCGCCCTGCAGCTGGCCAAGAAGGTCGGCAGGCCCCCGCGCGACGTGGCGACGGTGGTGCAGCAGCGGCTGGTCCAGGTCGCCGGCGTCAAGGCCGTCGACATCGCCGGCCCCGGTTTCCTCAACATCACCCTCGACGCCGCCGCCGCCGGCGGGCTGGCGCGCGACGTCGTCGAAGCCGGCGCGGCCTTCGGGCACGCCGCCGTGCCGAGCGGTGAGAAGGTCAACCTCGAGTTCGTCTCGGCCAACCCGACGGGCCCCATCCACCTCGGCGGCACCCGCTGGGCCGCGGTCGGCGACTCCCTGGCCCGGATCCTGCAGGCCTCGGGCGCCGCGGTGACCCGCGAGTACTACTTCAACGACCACGGCGCCCAGATCGACCGGTTCGCCCGGTCGCTGCTGGCCCGCGCCAACGGCGAGCCCGCCCCCGAGGACGGCTACGGCGGGGATTACATCACCGACATCGCCCAGCAGGTGATGGCCAAGGTGCCCGGCCTGCTCGAGCAGCCCCGCGACGAGCAGCAGGAGACGTTCCGCCGCGAGGGCGTCGAGCTGATGTTCGCCGAGATCCGGCAGAGCCTGGCCGAGTTCGGCGTCGAGTTCGACGTCTACTTCCACGAGGACTCCCTGCACACCTCCGGTGCCGTGGACCGCGCGGTGCAGAAGCTGCGCGACCTCGGCCGGATGTACACCGCCGACGGTGCCGAGTGGTTGCGCACCAGCGACTTCGGTGACGACAAGGACCGCGTCGTCATCAAGAGCGACGGGAACGCGGCCTACATCTCCGGCGACATCGCCTACTACCTCGACAAGCGCGAGCGCGGTTTCGACCGCTGCGTGCTGATGCTCGGCGCCGACCACCACGGCTACGTCGGCCGGATGATGGCGATGTGCGCAGCGTTCGGTGACACCCCCGGGGTGAACCTCGAGATCCTCATCGGCCAGATGGTGAACCTCGTCAAGGACGGCGTCCCGGTGCGGATGAGCAAGCGCGCCGGCACGGTCGTGACGATGGAGGACCTCGTCGGCGCGGTCGGCGTGGACGCCGCCCGCTACTCCCTGGTCCGCTCCAGCGTCGACTCCAGCATCGACATCGACCTCGACCTGCTGACCAGGCGCAGCAACGACAACCCGGTCTTCTACGTGCAGTACGCGCACGCCCGGACCGCCAACGTCGGTGTCAACGCCGCCGCCGCGGGGGTGCGCCGCGAGGACGCCTTCGACCCGGCGCTGCTGACCGACGAGACCGAGTCGCTGCTGCTGGCGGCCCTGGCCGAGTTCCCCGAGGTGGTCCGGCGGGCCGGTGAACTGCGCGAACCGCACCGCGTCGCGCGGTACCTGGAGGAACTGGCGGGCAAGTTCCACAAGTTCTACGACGCGTGCCGGGTCACCCCGCGCGCGGGTGAAGAGGTCACCGACGTCCACCGGACGCGGTTGTGGCTCAACGACGCCACCCGGCAGGTCCTGGCCAACGGCCTGGGTCTGCTCGGCGTGAGCGCCCCGGAGAGGATGTAGTGGCGAACATCGCCGTCGTGCCGGCCTGGCTCAAGCCGCCCGCCGACGTCAACGAACTGCTCCCGCAGCTGTGGGCCCGCACGGTCGGCCGCGACGAGGCCGGTGCGCTGCACGTCGGCGGGGTCGGCGTCGCCGACCTGGCCGCGACCTACGGCACCCCGCTGTACGTCGTCGACGAACTCGACTTCCGGGCGCGGGCGGTGGCCTTCCGCGACGCCTTCGCCGACGCGTTCGCCGACCTGTGCGGCGGCGCCGACGTCTACTACGCCTCCAAGGCGTTCCTGGCGACCGGGGTGGCCCGCTGGATCGCCGAGGACGGGCTGCACCTGGACACCACGACGGGCGGCGAGCTGGAGCTGGGGCTGCGCGGGGGTGTGCTGCCCGGGCGGATCGCGTTGCACGGCAACAACAAGTCCCGCCGCGAGATCGCCACCGCGCTTGAGGTCGGCGTCGGGCGGATCGTGGTGGACTCCCTGCAGGAGATCGACCTCGTCGCCGACCTGGCCCGCGAGCGCGGGATCGTCGCCCCCGTGATGCTGCGCGTCACCGTCGGCGTCGAGGCGCACACCCACCAGTACATCGCCACGGCCCACGACGACCAGAAGTTCGGTCTGTCGCTGGGCTCGGGGCAGGCCGAGGCCGCCGTCGCGAAGGTGCTGGCGCGCCCGGAACTGCGCCTGCTGGGACTGCACAGCCACATCGGCTCGCAGATCTTCGACATGGGCGGTTTCGAGGTCTCGGCGCGCCGGCTGCTGGAACTGCACCGCAAGGTCGAGCGCGACCACGGGGTGGAGCTGCCCGAGATCGATCTCGGCGGCGGGTACGGCGTGGCGTACACCTCCGAGGACGAGCCGTTGGCGCCCACCGAGATCGCCGGCCGGCTGGCCGACATCGTGGCCCGCGAGTGCCTGGTCCAGGGGATCGCGGTGCCGCGCGTCTCGGTCGAGCCGGGCCGGGCCATCGCCGCGCCGAGCACGTTCACGCTCTACGAGGTCGGCACGACCAAGGACGTCGAGCTCGACGGCGGCACCCGCCGCCGGTACGTCTCGGTCGACGGCGGTATGAGCGACAACATCCGCACGGCGCTGTACGACGCGGACTACTCCGCGACGATCGCCTCGCGCGCCTCGGCCGCCACCGGGGTCCTGTCCCGTGTCGTCGGCAAGCACTGCGAGAGCGGTGACGTCGTCGTGCGCGACGAGTTCCTGCCCGCCGACGCGGGGGCCGGTGACCTGCTGGCCGTCCCGGGCACGGGTGCCTACTGCCGCAGCATGGCCAGCAACTACAACCAGGTGCCGCGGCCGGCGGTGGTCGCGGTGCGCGACGGGTCCTCGAAGCTGCTGGTGCGTCGCGAGACGCCCGAGGACCTGCTGGCCCTCGACGCGGGCTGACCAGTCGTGGTCAGGCGAGCCTGACGAGGGTGAGAGGGTAGGGCCGGTCGGACGATGGTGGACGGACGTAGGGAGCGCAAGCGGTGGAGCCGGTGAAGGTCGCGCTGCTCGGGTGCGGTGTCGTGGGCACCGAGGTGGCGCGGCTGCTGACGACGCAGTCCGACGAACTCGCGGCGCGCGTGGGCGCGCCGCTGGAGCTCATCGGGATCGCGGTGCGACGGCTCGGCCGCGACCGCGGGCTGCCGGTCGAGGAGTCGCTGTTCACCACCGACGCCGAGGGGCTGGTGGCCCGCGCCGACGTCGTCATCGAGGTCATCGGCGGGATCGAGCCGGCCCGTTCGCTCATCCTGCACGCCTTCGAGCACGGCGCCTCCGTCGTCACCGCGAACAAGGCGCTGCTGGCCGCCGACGGCCCCACGCTGTACGAGGCCGCGGCCAAGAACTCCGTCGACCTGTACTACGAGGCCTCGGTCGCCGGCGCGATCCCGCTGCTGCGCCCGCTGCGCGAGTCCCTCGTCGGCGACCGCGTCACCCGTGTGCTGGGCATCGTCAACGGCACGACGAACTACGTGCTGGACCAGATGGACACCACCGGCATGGGGTTCGCCGAGGCCGTCGAGCAGGCCCAGGCCCTGGGCTACGCCGAGGCCGACCCGACCGCTGACGTCGAGGGTTTCGACGCCGCCGCCAAGGCCGCGATCCTGGCCTCGCTGTCCTTCCACACCCGCGTCAGCCTCGACGACGTCCACCGCGAGGGCATCACCGACGTCAGCGCCGCCGACGTGCGCGCCGCCCAGCTGCAGGGCTGCGTCGTGAAGCTGCTGGCGATCTGCGAACGGGGCACCGACGCCGACGGCAACGAGGCCGTCTCGGTGCGCGTGCACCCGGCCATGCTGCCGCGCGAGCACCAGCTCGCCGGGGTGCGCGGGGCGTTCAACGCCGTCTACGTCGAGGCCGAGTCGGCCGGGCAGCTGATGTTCTACGGCCCCGGTGCCGGCGGGCAGCCCACGGCCAGCGCCGTGATGGGCGACGTCGTCGCCGTCGCGCGGCACAAGGTCGTCGGCGCCCGTGGTTCGGGGGAGTCGGCGTACGCCCAGCTCGCGGTGCAGCCCATGGCCGAGACGATCACGCGCTACCACGTGCGGCTCGACGTGGCCGACCGTCCGGGCGTCCTGGCCCAGGTGGCCGGGGTGTTCGCCGCGCACGGCGTCTCGATCGAGGCCGTGCAGCAGCGCCAGGACGACGCGGGCCGTGCGGTCCTGGTCGTCGTGACGCACAGCGCGACCGACGCCGCCCTGGCGGCGACGGTCGAGGAACTGGAAGACCTGGAGATCGTGGACTCGGTGGCCGGTGTGCTGCGGGTCGAGGGAGGAGACGCCTGATGGCGCACGTGTGGCGAGGTCTCCTCGAGGAGTACCGGGACCGGCTGCCCGTGACCGAGGCCACCCCCGTGGTCACCCTGGGCGAGGGCGGCACGCCGCTCGTCCCGGCGCGCCGGCTGTCCGAGGTCGTGAAGGGCCGGGTGCTCCTCAAGGTCGAGGGCTGCAACCCGACGGGGTCCTTCAAGGACCGCGGCATGACCATGGCCATGAGCAAGGCCAAGGAGAACGGTGCCGAGGTCGTCATCTGCGCCTCCACCGGCAACACCTCGGCCTCGGCGGCCGCCTACGCCACCGCCGCGGGCATCCGCTGCGCGGTGCTGGTGCCGGACGGCAAGATCGCCATGGGCAAGCTGTCCCAGGCCGTGGCCCACGGCGCGACGATCCTGCAGGTCGACGGCAACTTCGACGACTGCCTGAACCAGGCCCGCAAGCTGGCCGAGGCCTACCCGGTCGAGCTGGTGAACTCGGTCAACCCGTTCCGCATCGAGGGCCAGAAGACCGGTGCGTTCGAGGTCGTCGACGTCCTGGGCGACGCCCCGGACATCCACGCGCTGCCCGTCGGCAACGCGGGGAACATCACCGCGTACTGGAAGGGGTACACCGAGTACGCGGCCGACGGTGTCGCGACGAGGACGCCGAAGATGTGGGGCTTCCAGGCCGCCGGTGCCGCCCCCATCGTCAAGGGCCACCCCGTCGACGAACCCGAGACCATCGCCACCGCCATCCGGATCGGCCACCCGGCGTCCTGGACCGGTGCCACCACGGCCCGTGACTCCTCCGGCGGCCGCATCGACGCCGTCTCCGACGAGCAGATCCTCGCCGCCCACCGCTGGCTGTCGGCCGAGGAGGGCGTCTTCGTCGAGCCCGCGTCCGCTGCGGGCGTCGCCGGGCTGCTCGCCGCGGCCGAGGCCGGTGAGGTCGAGGCCGGCCAGACCATCGTCATCACCGTGACCGGTCACGGCCTTAAGGACCCGCAGTGGGCCCTCGAGCTCGCCGGCGGCGCGAACCACTCCGTGCAGCCCGTGCGCGTGCAGCCGGACGCGGTGACCATCGCCCGGGCCATCGGCCTGGACGTCTGAGGGCGACCTGACGTGGAGCAGGCGACCGGGGCCGTGAGCACCCCGACCCCGACCCGTGCGCGCGGCCTGGTGCCGCTGCCGGTCGGGACGGCCGTGACGGTGTCGGTGCCGGCCACCAGCGCCAACCTCGGCCCCGGGTTCGACGCCTTCGGCCTCGCGCTCGACCTGTGCGACGAGGTGCGCGCCGAGGTCCTGCCCGAGGGCCTGCAGGTGCGCGTGGAGGGTCAGGGACACGGCAGCGTCCCGACGGACGGTCGACACCTCGTCGTCAGGGTCCTGCAGGAAGAGCTCGCGGCCGCCGGGTTCAGCTGCCCGGGCCTGGACCTGCTGTGCCGCAACGTGATACCTCACGGCCGTGGACTGGGTTCCTCCGCATCGGCGATCGTCGCGGGCCTCGCCGCCGCCCGTGGGCTGCTGCGGGCCGCCGGCGTGGTCGAGGAGACCGACGACCAGACCCGCCAGCGGCTGCTCGTGGAGAGTTCGCGCCGCGAGGGGCACCCGGACAACGCGGCCCCCGCCGTCTTCGGCGGTTTCACCATCGCCTGGACCCGTGGGGAGGACCCGACGCACCCGGACGCCGTGTGCTCGGTCCGGCTCCCGGTGCACCCGGCCGTGCGCACCGTCGTGTGCGTGCCGGCCGAGGAGCTCGCGACGTCGCGGGCGCGTGCGCTGCTGCCGGCCACCGTCCCGCACGCCGACGCCGCGCTGACCGCCGGCCGGGCGGGACTGCTCGTGCACGCCCTCACCGCCGACCCCTCGCTGCTGCTCGACGCGACCGAGGAGCGGCTGCACCAGGGGCAGCGCGCCCCCGCGATGCCGCGGTCGGCGCAGCTGCTGACCGGGCTGCGGGCGGCGGACCTGGCGGCCGTCGTCTCCGGGGCCGGCCCCAGCGTCCTGGTCCTGACCGACGCCGCGGGGGTGGCGCAGGTGCACGCCACGGCCGCCGCGCACGGTGGCTGGGACGTGCACGACCGGGCCGTGCACCCGTCCGGGGTCAGCTGGCGGGTGTCCTGACGCGTCGGTGAAGCCGTTGCACGGCAGGCGGTGAGCGCGGGCTCCCGCGCTGCTGCCGACCCTGTCGGGGCCGTGCCGGGCGGGCGCGCGCCGCAGGTCCGTCCGGGGGATGTGGAACGACTTCGCGCCCTCGGGTGTTATTGTCGTGTCAGCACTCACGGCGGCGTTCGAGGCCGTCCACCGTGGTGGATCCCACCACGTCGGACTTCCCTCGGGCACTGAACAAGCGTTGTTGACGACCACCGGCGTGTGATCTTCTACCGGCGCGAGTCCTCCGTCACCGGGTGCGTCTCCACGCATGACTCGCGCTCCTCCGCGCAGCCGTGGAATCCGTTCCTGCCCGATCGGGCAGTCACCGCGACACCCCGGACCCGGCGAGGCCGGCTCTGCAGGTCAATCGCTCCGACGAGGGGGAAGGACCTTCGTGACCGACACCACCGACATCGCTGCCAGCGACGGCGCGACCACCGAGGCGCCTGCGCGCCGTACCGGGAGCCTGTCCGCGCTGCGGCTGCCGCAGCTGCAGGCGCTCGCGGCCGAGCTCGGGATCTCCGGCACCGGACGCATGCGCAAGGTGGACCTGCTCGCGGCCATCCGCGAGCACCAGTCCGGCGGCCCGCAGAGCGGCGGCCGCCCCGAGGCCGCCGCCGAGCGCCCGGCCGCCGCCGAGCGCCCGGCCGCCGACAGCGCCGCCCCTGCGACGCAGGCGCCGCCCGCCGTGACCGGCGAAGCCGCTCCGGTCTCCGCCCTGAACGACAGCGCCCCGGCCGAGTCCGCGGCCGCGTCCGCCTCGGCGCCGCGCACGCGTTCGCGCCGGGCCGGTGCCGCAGCCGGTGCTCCGCCGGCGAGCGCGCCGGTCGAGCAGACCCCGGCCGGGACGGCGCCGCAGCAGCGCCCCGAGCCGACGCTGGACGACTTCACGGGCGGCCGGACCGAGCGTCCGGAGCGCACCGAGGAGGCGCCGCAGCGCCTGTCCCGCCGTGAGCGGGCCCGCCGCGAGCGCGTCCGCGAACCCGACCAGCAGGTCGAGCTGCCGAACATGCCGCGCCGGGAGACCCCGGCGGGTGAGGCCGAGCGCGGTGAGGGCCGCGGGGAGAACCGCGACCGCCGCCCCGAGTCCCGCTCCGAGTCCCGCTCCGAGCGCCCGGCGCGTTCGGACGAGCGCGGCGAGGACCGCGCCGAGCGTCCCGTGGCCGCCCAGCAGGCTCCGTCCAACGGGCCGGCGGACGACTTCGACGACGAGCGCGGCGGCCGCCGCGGCCGGCGCAACCGCTACCGCGACCGCAAGGGCCGCCGTGGCGAGCGCGGTCCCGGTGCCCCCGAGGTCGACGAGCAGGTCAGCGAGGACGACGTCCTGCTGCCCGTGGCCGGCATCCTCGACGTGCTGGACAACTACGCGTTCATCCGCACCTCCGGCTACCTCGCCGGCCAGAACGACGTGTACGTCTCCCTGGGCCAGGTGAAGAAGAACAACCTGCGCCCCGGCGACGCCGTCACCGGCGCCGTCCGCCAGCCCCGCGAGGGCGAGCAGACCGGCCAGCGGGCCAAGTACAACGCGCTCGTGCGGGTCGACACCGTCAACGGTGCCGCTCCCGAGCAGGCCCGGCACCGCCCGGAGTTCACCAAGCTCACGCCGCTGTACCCGCAGGAGCGGCTGCGGCTGGAGACCGAGCCCAACGTCCTGACCACGCGCATCATCGACCTGATGTCGCCGCTGGGGAAGGGCCAGCGCGGCCTCATCGTGGCCCCGCCGAAGGCCGGCAAGACGATGGTCATGCAGGCCATCGCCAACGCCATCACGACGAACAACCCCGAGTGCCACCTCATGGTCGTCCTCGTCGACGAGCGGCCCGAAGAGGTCACCGACATGCAGCGCACGATCAAGGGTGAGGTCATCGCCTCCACCTTCGACCGTCCTGCCTCGGACCACACCGCGGTCGCCGAGCTCGCCATCGAGCGGGCCAAGCGCCTCGTGGAGCTCGGCAACGACGTCGTCGTGCTGCTGGACTCGCTGACCCGCCTGTCGCGCGCCTACAACATCTCGGCGCCGGCCAGCGGCCGGATCCTGTCCGGTGGTGTCGACGCCTCGGCGCTGTACCCGCCGAAGCGGTTCTTCGGTGCGGCCCGCAACGTCGAGAACGGTGGCTCGCTGACGATCCTGGCCTCGGCCCTGGTGGAGACGGGCTCCAAGGCCGACGAGGTCATCTTCGAGGAGTTCAAGGGCACCGGGAACATGGAGGTGCGGCTGTCGCGCCAGCTGGCCGACAAGCGCATCTTCCCCGCGGTCGACGTGCCGGCCTCCGGCACCCGTCGCGAGGAGATCCTCATGTCCCGCGAGGAGCTGCAGACCGTCTGGAAGCTGCGCCGCGTGGTCACCGCGCTCGACGCGCAGGCCTCCATCGAGCTGCTGCTCGACCGGCTCAAGAAGACCCGCAGCAACCTCGAGTTCCTGCACCAGGTGCAGACCTCGACCCCGCTGGTCCAGAAGGACTGAGACGGGAATCTTCCGCGGGGTCGCCGGGTTCCACTACCCGGCGGCTCCTGTGGGAGACTGCTTCGACCGCAGGTACCGGCTCACGCCAGCACGAACGGCGACCCGGTACCGACGACGCGCTATGAGGAGAACACCATGAAGGCCGGTATCCACCCGGAGTACGTGGAGACCCAGGTCACCTGCACCTGCGGCAACACGTTCACCACCCGCAGCACCGAGAAGGGCGGCGAGATGCGCGCCGACGTGTGCAGCGCCTGCCACCCCTTCTACACGGGCAAGCAGAAGATCCTGGACACCGGCGGCCGTGTCGCCCGCTTCCAGCAGCGCTACGGCAAGAAGACCGCCAAGTAGCACGTCCGCAGCGCCGGTCCCACCGCCCCACGGGGTGGAGGGGCCGGCGCTGTCGCGTTCCCACCCCACCTCGTCCCAGGAGCCCGTCGTGTTCGAGTCCGTCCAGCCGCTGCTCGACGAGCACGCCGAGCTCGAACGCCGGCTGGGTGACCCGGCCGTGCACGCCGACGCCGGCCTGGCCCGCACCCTGGGGCGCCGCTACGCCGAGCTCGGCCAGGTCGTCGAGGCGCACACCGCCTGGCGTGCGGCCGTCGACGACGCCGAGGCCGCCCGCGAGCTGGCCGCCGAGGACCCCGGGTTCGCGGCCGAGCTGCCCGCGCTGGAGCAGGCGGCCACCGAGGCGGGCGAACGGCTGCGCCACGTGCTGCTGCCCCGCGACCCCGACGACGCCCGCGACGTCATCCTGGAGATCAAGGCGGGGGAGGGCGGGGAGGAGTCCGCACTGTTCGCCGGCGACATGCTGCGGATGTACCTGCGCTACGCCGAGCGTCACGGCTGGGCGACCGAGATGATCGACGCCACCCCCAGCGACCTCGGCGGGTACAAGGACGTCTCCGTCGCGGTGAAGACGCGCGGGGCGGCGGCCGAGGGGGTCTGGCGCCGGCTGAAGTACGAGGGCGGCGTGCACCGCGTGCAGCGGGTGCCCGTCACCGAGTCGCAGGGCCGCATCCACACCTCCGCCGTCGGCGTGCTCGTCATGCCCGAGGCCGAGGAGGTCGAGGTGCACATCGACCCGAACGACCTGCGCATCGACGTCTTCCGCTCCTCGGGCCCCGGCGGGCAGAGCGTCAACACGACCGACTCCGCGGTGCGGATCACGCACCTGCCCACGGGCATCGTCGTCAGCTGCCAGAACGAGAAGTCGCAGCTGCAGAACAAGGAGCAGGCGCTGCGGATCCTGCGCGCCCGCCTGCACGCCGCGGCCCAGGAGGCCGCCGACGCCCAGGCCTCGGCCGCGCGCCGGTCGCAGGTGCGTACCGTCGACCGCTCCGAGCGCATCCGCACCTACAACTACGGCGAGAACCGCATCGCCGACCACCGCACGGGGTTCAAGGCCTACAACCTCGACGCCGTCCTCGACGGCGACCTCGACCCGGTCGTGCAGTCGGCCATCGACGCCGACGAGGCCGCCCAGCTCGCCGCCTCCTGACGCACTCCCGAACCCCGCGGAAACAACAGTCTCCGTCGCTCAGAGCTCGCTGTGGCAACGGAGACTGTTGTTTCCGCGGGCATCCTCGTCGGGCGCGATGACTACGGAAGTGCGTAGGATCTACGCATGGACGACGAACGGTGGGACGTCCTGGAGAAGCGGGTCGCCGCGCTCGAGGCCAGGGTGGCCGACGGCGCGGACGCGCGCGAGCACGACGAGTTCTGGGCCCTGCGGGAGCTGAAGCGCCGGGCCCAGGACCGTTCGCACGTCCTGTTCACCGGCAGCCTCACGCTGCCCACGGGGGCGCACTACGAGTGGCAGGAGACCGTCGAGGTCTCCTCGATGCTCCAGGCCGACCCCACGCAGGCCGTCGCGGCGCTGTCCGCGCTCGCGCACCCGGTGCGGATCCAGTTGCTGCACAAGGTCCTGCACGGCCGGCACACCGTCGCCGAGCTCGTCGAGGGGCTCGGCACCTCCGGGCAGCTCTACCACCACCTGCGCCAGCTCGTCGCCGAAGGCTGGCTGGCCACGTCCGGCCGGGGCGTCTACGACGTCCCGCCGGCCCGTGTCGTCCCGCTCGTGACCCTGCTCGCCACCGCCGGACTGAGGTGACCCGTTGCGCCAGGACCTGATGCCCCGCACGAGACCCGCCCTGCTCGTGGCCCTGGCCGCCGCGCTCGTCGCGGGACTGAGCGCCTTCACGCCGCCCGGACCACCCCGCCCGACCGCCGACGCCACCGGCGACGCGGTCCTTGCCGACCGCCTGCGCGCCGCCACCACCGACGTCGTCGGCCGCGGGTTCGCGGTCGCCGCCGGGAACGGCACCACGTCGGCCTCCGCCGCGATCGGCACCGCCGACGCGGGCCGGCCGCTGACCGCGACGACCCCGCAGGAGATCGGCTCGGTCACCAAGTCGATGACCGGTCTGCTGTTCGCGGACGCGGTCGAGCGCGGTGAGGTGGCGCCGGAGACGACGCTGGCCGAGGTGTACCCCGACGCCGGCCTGGCGCCGGAACTGGCGGTCACGACGCTGGCCGAGCTGGCCACCCAGACGTCCGGGCTCCCGCGGCTGAGCACCCGCGCCCACGTCGCGAGCCTGTGGACCGGCCTCACCTACGGCAATCCGTACGCGTGGGACACCCCCGGGTCGCTGCTGTCGGACGCCGGGTCGACCCTGCTGCGCACCCCGCGCGGGGAGTACGCCTACTCCAACCTCGGCTACGCCCTGCTCGGCAACGCCCTGGCCGCACGCGCCGGGACGTCCTACCCGCAGCTCCTGGCCGAGCGGGTCCTGGTCCCGCTCGGCCTGACCGCGACCGTCGCCGGCCCCGCGGCGCCTCCCGCAGGCAGCGCCCGCGAGCTCGCCCCCGACGGCCGCGCGACGTCCCCGTGGCTGTCCGCGGGCAGCACCCCGGCCGGGACGGGCGTGTGGTCCACGGCCGAGGACCTCGGCCGGCTGGCGCGGGCGGCGGCCACCGGGCAGCTGCCGGGGACCCGCGCGCTCGAGCCGGCGGTCGAGACCGGCGGAGCGTGGGCGGGCTGGGGCTGGCTCGTCGCGCAGGTCGGGGGCCGGACGGTCGTCGGGTTCAACGGCGCCACCTACGGGGCCCAGTCCTCCATCTGGGCCGAACCCGCGACGGGGGACTGGGTCGCCGTCACGGCTCCGACCGGTGCCGGGACCGGACCCGGTACCCAGGACGTCGCGTTCCGGTTGCTCGGGCTGCAGAACTAACCTCGGACCGTGATCGACGCCCGCGAGCTCCTGCTCGACGCCGAGCGGCGGCTCGCGGCCGCGGGGGTTCCCTCGCCGCGCACCGACGCCGAGACCCTGCTGGCCCACGCCCTCGGCGTCGACCGGTCCCGGCTCGGCCTGCTCGTGGCGATGGGGGAGGCCGTGCCGGCCGAGGGTTTCGAACCCCTGCTGGAGGAGCGTGAGCGACGCGTTCCGCTGCAGCACCTCACGGGCCGGGCGGGATTCCGCGCACTCGACCTGCACGTGGGGCCCGGGGTGTTCGTGCCGCGGCCGGAGACCGAGACGGTCGCGCAACTGGCCATCGACGAGGCGCACCGGCTCGTCGCGGCGGGGACGTCCCCCGTCGTGGTGGACCTGTGCACGGGATCGGCGGCCATCGCCCTGGCCGTGGCCACAGAGGTCCCGCGCGCCCGGGTGCACGCCGTCGAACTCGACCCGATGGCCCACGCGTGGGCCCGGCGCAACGTCGAGGAGTTCGCCCCCGGCCTGGACCTGCGCGAGGGCGACGCCGCGAGCGCCTTCGCCGACCTCGACGGCACGGTCGACGTCGTGGTGAGCAACCCGCCCTACGTCCCGCCCGGCGCCGTCCCGGTCGACGCCGAGGTGGCCCGGCACGACCCGCAGATCGCCCTGTACGGCCTGGGCGACGACGGGCTGCTGGTGCCCCGCCGCGTCGTCGCCACGGCGGCGCGGCTGCTTCGGCCCGGCGGCCTGGCCGTCGTCGAGCACGCCGAGGTGCAGGAGGAACCGGCCCGTGCCATGTTCGGCGCCCGCGCCTGGCGTGACGTCGGCAGCCACCAGGACCTCACGGGACGTCCCCGCTCCACCACGGCGCGTCGCCGGTAGATCACGTGGCAACCCGCCGAGGCCGACGCTGCCGTTCCACCGGCGGCCGACGGTGGGAGACTCTTCTCCCGTGAGGCCCCCGTTCGATTGCGCAGACCCCGTCATCCGCGAGCGCGGATTGTCCGCCGCCCACAACGCCGTCAAGCGCGGTGAGGTGGTCGTGCTGCCCACCGACACCGTCTACGGGATCGGCGCCGACGCCTTCAACCCCGCCGCCGTCAAACGGCTGCTCGAGGCCAAGGGCCGCGGCCGGGACATGCCGCCGCCGGTCCTGGTGCCCGAGACGCGCACCATCGACGGGCTGGCCAGCTCCATCCCCTTCGCGGTGCGCGAGCTCATCGACGCGTTCTGGCCGGGGGCGCTGACGATCGTCTGCCGCGCCCAGCCGTCGCTGACGTGGGACCTGGGGGAGACGAACGGAACGGTCGCGCTGCGGATGCCGTTGCACCCCGTCGCCCTCGAGCTGCTGGGGCGCACCGGGCCGCTGGCCGTCTCCAGCGCCAACAAGTCCGGCCACCCCGCCGCGACGCTCGTTCCCGAGGCCGTCGAGCAGCTGGGGGAGTCGGTGCGCGTCTACCTCGACGGCGGCCCCAGCCCGAAGGGGGCTCCCTCGACGATCGTCGACGCCTCCAACGGCCCGCTGCGGGTGCTGCGCGTGGGGGCGATCTCCGAGGCGGAGCTGCGCGCCGCCGTCCCCAAGGGCTGGGTCGAGCTGGACGAGCCCGCCGAGGTCGAGCCGCCGGCCGAGGGGTCAGAACCGAGCCCGACGACGAGCGGATGAGGGCCTACCTGCTCGTCATCGTCGTGGCCGCGGCCGTGACGTACCTGACGACGCCCCTGGTGCGGCGGCTGGCCCAGCGCGTCGGGGCGGTGACCCCCCTGCGCGACCGGGACGTGCACACCGTGCCGATCCCGCGCCTGGGGGGGCTGGCGATGCTGCTCGGCATGGGCGCGGCGCTCGTCGTCTCCAGCCGGATCCCGTTCCTGTCGCGCGTCTTCGAGACCGATCCGGGCCCGCTGTGGGTCCTCGTCGGCGCCGCGGTGGTCGTCGCCGTCGGGGTCGCCGACGACATCGTCCAGCTCGACGCCGTCACCAAGCTGGCCGGGCAGGTGCTGGCGGCGGGGATCATGGGCTGGCAGGGCGTGAGCCTGCTGCAGCTGCCGATCGGTGGGGTCACCCTGCTGTCGGGCCGGACGATGATGATCATCACGATCCTCGTGGTGCTGGTGTCGGTGAACGCGGTGAACTTCGTCGACGGCCTGGACGGCCTGGCGGCCGGCATCGTCGGCATCGGCGCGATCGCCTTCTTCGGCTACTCCTACGCCCTGCAGCGCGGCAGCGTCCCGGACGACTTCTCCTCCCTGGCCACGCTCATCGCGGCCATCACCGTCGGGGTCTGCCTGGGGTTCCTGCCGCACAACTTCCACCCGGCGCGCATCTTCATGGGCGACTCCGGTTCGATGCTGCTGGGCCTGCTGATGGCCAGCTCCACGATCGCCGCGACGAGCACCGTCGATCCCGAGACGGTCGCGGACGAGCAGATCGCCCCCGCCTTCTTCCCCCTGCTGCTGCCCATCGCCGTGCTGCTGGTGCCCTTCAGCGACATGCTGCTCGCCGTCGTGCGCCGCACCCGGGCGGGCCGGGCGTTCTGGCACCCGGACAAGAAGCACCTGCACCACCGGTTGTTGCAGATGGGGCACTCGCACCGGATCGCGGTGCTCGTCATGTACTCCTGGGCCGCGTTCCTGAGCTTCGGCGTGGCGTCGTCGGCGTTCCTGCCGCTGACGCAGGCGCTGGCGGTCGCCCTCGCCGCCGGCTGCGTCGTGCTGGCCGTGACGTTCCTGCCCTTGTACTGGCGGCGCCGCAGGCCCACCGTGGAACCCGTGGATCGTGACGCGGCGAACGCAGGACGTGAGGCCAGGACAGTCCCCCCTGAGACTTCACGCACATGACCGACGACGGCGAACGACGCGGCGTAGGAGACCCCGGAGCTCGTGATAGCTTTCACGAAGTCTCCCCGGAACCACCCGCTTCCGGGGCTGCCGCCGATGAGCCTGTCCCACCGGACGACCCGCCGACGACGAAGGAAGAACCCGTGAGCACGAGCACCGACGCAGGAGTCCAGGCCTCCGAGGCCTTCGGCGTCCTGCTGCGTCGTGCGTCGTTGATCTCCGGGATCGCCGCTCTCGTCTGCGTCGTGGTCGCCGCCGTGTGGCAGGGCGTGGGAGCCGGACTGTCCGCTCTCCTCGGCGGCGCGATCGTCGTCGGGTTCTTCGGGGCCCGGCTGGTCGTGATGCGCAAGGTCACCGAGAAGAACCCGCACATGATCATGCTGACCGCGATGGTCGTCTACTCGGTCAAGGTCGTACTGCTGGGCGTGGCGATGCTGCTGCTGATCCGGGTGGAAGGGATCTCCGGTCCCGCACTCGGGTTCACCGTCATCATCACGGCCGTCGTCTGGCTGGCCGCGGAGCTGCGCGCGTTCATGACGATGCGCATCCCGGTCTTCATGTCGGACGAGGGGCGCAAGTGAGCCTGGCGAAGCCCTCGGACGACCCGAGCACCGACATCGGCAACGGCCTCACCGAGAAGGTCGCCTGGAGCATCACGTCGTACCTCATCTCCGGCGCGCTCCTCGGGGCGCTGGCCGGCTGGGGGGTCGACCAGCTGCTCGGCACCGGTTTCGTGGTGGGGATCGGCCTGGTCCTCGGCAAGGCGTTGACCTTGTACTACATGTGGCTCCGGTACGGTACGCACTGACCGCGAGACGCCCGACCACTGTTCAGGGGGCCACGCGGCCGGCAGACCGGCCCCGTACCCACGATGAAGTTCGCACGGAGGAGTTGACGTGAGCCTGCCCCTGCTGGCTGCCGCGGAGAGCGGGTACACCGCGCCCAACCAGGACATCTTCTGGCAGCCGCTGATCGGCAGTGGTGCTTTCGCCATCACGCGGCCGGCCATCGTCTTCGCGCTGTCCGCCGTCCTCATCATCTGGCTGCTGCTGGCCGGGACGAAGCGCCTGGCGGTCGTCCCCGGCAAGAAGCAGATGGCGATGGAGGCCGTCTACGGCTTCGTCCGGAACACCATCGGCCGGGACATCATCGGCAGCAAGGAGTTCCGCAAGTTCGTGCCGCTGCTGTTCACCTTCTTCACGGTCATCCTCGTCAACAACCTGTTCGGCGTCATCCCGCCGATCCAGTACCCGACGATGGGGCGCATCGCGTTCCCGTTGGCGCTGACGATCATGCTGTACCTGACGTACCACTACGTCGGCATCAAGAAGAAGGGGTTCGCCGGCTACTTCGCGGGCGTCGTGCCGCACGGCCTGCCCAAGCCGATCGTGCCGCTGGTGTTCCTGCTCGAGGTCCTGTCGATCGTCGTCATCCAGCCGGTGACGATCACGCTGCGGCTCTTCGGCAACATGTTCGCCGGCCACCTGATCCTCGTGCTGTTCATCACGGGCGCCGAGCACATGCTCCTGCACGGCGGCTTCGGGTTGAAGCTCCTGAGCGTCCCGACGATCGGCATGGCCTTCGCCCTCACGCTCTTCGAACTCTTCGTCGAGTTCCTCCAGGCGTACGTCTACACGATGCTCGCCGCCACCTTCATCGCCAGCGCCCTCGCTGACGAGCACTGAACCGCCCCACCCAGAAACCCCGGGGCGCGGCGTGCGCACCGGCAACGAAAGGAAGACGCAGGACCATGACTGGCTCCCTCGCCATCGTCGGCTACGGCCTCTCCGCCATCGGCCCGGGCATCGGCATCGGCCTCATCTTCGCGGCGTACATCAACGGCGCTGCCCGCCAGCCCGAGGCCCGCGGCATGCTCCAGAGCATCGCCATCCTCGGCTTCGTCCTCGCGGAAGCGCTCGCCATCTTCGGCATCGCGCTCGCCTTCGTCTTCTCGGGGCAGTGACGGGCCTTTCCAGGCTCGCCCACTCGTCCTAGCCCGAAGGAGGAATCGTGCTCGTAGCAGGCTTCGCCGCAGCAGGCGAAGAAGTCGAGGGCGACCCGCTGTACCCGATCCTTCCCCACTGGGGGGAGCTGATCGTCGGCATCGTCTTCGCGATCATCATCTACGCAGTGATCGCCAAGAAGGTCGTCCCGCGCCTCGAGAAGATGTACGAGGAGCGGCGCGCGGCCATCGAGGGCAACGTCGAGAAGGCCGAGAAGGCCCAGGCCGAAGCGCAGGCTGCTCTCGACGAGTACAAGGCCCAGCTCGCGGACGCCCGCGGGGAGGCCAACCGCATCCGTGAGGAGGCGCGCCAGCAGGGTGCGCAGATCCTCGCCGAGATGCGCGAACAGGCCCAGGCCGAGGCCGACCGCATCACGACCTCGGCGCGCGCGACCATCGAGGCCGAGCGTGCCCAGGCCACCGCGCAGCTGCGCGCCGAGGTGGGACGCCTGGCGACCGACCTGGCCGGCCGCATCGTCGGTGAGTCGCTGCAGGACCCCGCTCGCCAGAGCGGTGTCGTGGACCGGTTCCTGGCCGACCTCGAGCGCAGCGAGTCGGGGGCGACCTCCCGATGAGCGAGCTCGACTCCGGCGTCGCGAAGGCGAGCCTCGCCGCCGCGCAGCAGGTGCTCGACGCGCAGTTGGCCGCCGAGGGGGCCGACGCGGGCCGGACGGGGGAGGACCTCTTCGCCGTCACCAGCCTGCTCGACTCCTCGGTCGGCCTGCGCCGCGCGCTGACCGACCCGTCCCGGGACCCCGGGGCCAAGGCGGACTTCGTGCGCCGCACGTTCACCGGCAAGATCAGCCCGGCTGCGGTCGAGACGCTGGCCACGCTGGCCTCGGCCCGCTGGACCGCCGGTCGTGACCTGTCCGACTCCGCCGAACGGCTCGCCGTCGTCGCGGTCGTCACCCAGGCCGAGCGCTCGGGACACCTGGACGCGCTGGAGGACGAGCTCTTCCGGTTCTCCCGGACCATCGCCGGCACCCCGGCCCTGCGGGACGCCCTGGCCGACCGCACGGCCCCGGACGCCAACCGCGCCACGCTCGTGACCCGGCTGCTGCTGGGCAAGGCGTCCCCGGAGACGGTCCAGCTGGTCCGTCGCGCGGCCGTGGCCCCCCGCGGGGTGCGCGCCGAGCGGCTGCTGGAGGAGTGGGTCGAGGTCGTGGCCAGGCGCCGCGAGCAGCTCGTCGCCCACGTCGTCAGCGCCGCGCCGCTGACCGAGGCCCAGCGCGACCGGCTCGCGAGCACGCTGTCGCGTCAGTACGGCCGTCCCATCCGCATCAACGTCGACGTCGACCCCCACCTGGTGGGCGGGCTGCGAGTCAGCATCGGCGACGACGTCATCGACGGGTCGATCTCGACCCGGCTGGACGACGCCCGCCGGCGCCTCGCCGGCTGAGTGCCGACCACCCGGTCGAACGCACCGCCAACCCCCGGTGCACCGTCACAGGGGGGACAATGGACTTCAGGACTGCAGGACCCGAGAAGGAGAGCAGGGCTTCCATGGCCGAGCTGACCATCCGCCCGGAGGAGATCCGGGACGCTCTCGACGCCTTCGTGGCGTCGTACGACCCCGGTACCGCCGCGCGTGAGGAAGTCGGCCGCGTGACCGACGCGGGCGACGGCATCGCCCACGTCGAGGGCCTGCCCTCGGTCATGGCGAACGAGCTGCTGCGCTTCGAGGACGGAACCCTCGGCCTCGCGCAGAACCTCGACGTCCGCGACATCGGTGTGGTCGTCCTGGGCGACTACGCCGGCATCGAGGAGGGCCAGGAGGTCTACCGCACGGGCGAGGTCCTCTCGGTCCCCGTCGGTGACAACTTCCTGGGCCGCGTCGTCGACCCGCTGGGCGCGCCGATCGACGGCCTGGGCCCGATCGAGGCCGAGACCCGTCGTGCGCTGGAACTGCAGGCCCCCTCGGTCGTGCAGCGCCAGGAGGTCCGCGAGCCGCTGCAGACCGGCATCAAGGCCATCGACGCCATGATCCCGGTCGGCCGCGGTCAGCGTCAGCTGATCATCGGCGACCGCCAGACCGGCAAGACCGCGATCGCGATCGACACGATCATCAACCAGAAGGCCAACTGGGCCTCGGGCGACCCCAAGCAGCAGGTCCGCTGCATCTACGTCGCCATCGGCCAGAAGGGCTCCACGATCGCTTCGGTGAAGCGTTCGCTGGAGGAGGCCGGCGCGATGGAGTACACGACCATCGTCGCGGCTCCCGCCTCCGACCCGGCCGGCTTCAAGTACCTCGCGCCGTACACCGGCTCGGCCATCGGCCAGCACTGGATGTACGCCGGCAAGCACGTGCTCATCGTGTTCGACGACCTGTCCAAGCAGGCCGAGGCCTACCGCGCCGTGTCGCTGCTGCTGCGCCGTCCGCCGGGCCGCGAGGCCTACCCGGGTGACGTCTTCTACCTGCACTCCCGTCTGCTGGAGCGCTGCGCGAAGCTGTCCGAGGAGCTCGGTGGCGGCTCGATGACCGGTCTGCCGTTCATCGAGACCAAGGGCAACGACGTCTCGGCGTACATCCCGACCAACGTCATCTCGATCACCGACGGCCAGATCTTCCTGCAGTCGGACCTGTTCAACGCGAACCAGCGTCCGGCGATCGACGTCGGCATCTCGGTGTCCCGCGTCGGTGGCGCCGCGCAGACGAAGGCCATCAAGGGCATCTCCGGCACGCTGAAGCTGGACCTCGCGCAGTTCCGCGCGATGGAGGCGTTCGCGATGTTCGCCTCCGACCTCGACCAGGCTTCGCGCAACCAGCTCGCCCGCGGTGCGCGTCTGGTGGAGCTGCTGAAGCAGCCGCAGTACACGCCGTTCTCCCTGGAGGAGCAGGTCGTCTCGATCTGGGCCGGCACCACCGGTCAGCTCGACTCCGTCGAGGTCTCGGACATCTCCCGCTTCGAGCGCGAGTTCCTCGAGTACGTCAAGCGCAACCACGGCGGCGTCATGCAGGGCATCCGTGAGAGCAAGCAGTTCTCCGACGGCGCCAAGGACGAGCTGAAGAAGGCCATCGACGCCTTCAAGCCGCAGTTCACCGCCGGTGCCACCGACTCGGCCGTCCCGGCCGACGAGGACCACGGCGCGACGGACGCGGACGACATCTCGCAGGAGCAGATCACCACCCGCCGCGGCGGGGCCACGGCCGCCCGCGGCTGAGCACCACCAGAACGAGCAAGGACCGAGCGGAGCAGGGAAGAGGAGCAGGACATGGCAGGCCAGCTGAGGGCCTACCGGCGGCAGATCCGCTCGGTCCAGGCGACCAAGAAGATCACCCGCGCGATGGAGCTGATCGCGGCGTCGCGCATCATCAAGGCGCAGGCGAACGTGCGTGCGTCGACCCCCTACGCGCGGGCGCTGACCCGCGCGGTGTCGGCGGCGGCGTCGAACTCCTCGCTCGACCACCCGCTGATCACCGAGAAGCCCGAGGTCCGGCGCGCGGCCGTGCTGCTGCTGTCCTCCGACCGCGGGCTCGCCGGTGCGTACTCCTCCAGCGTGATCCGCGAAGGTGAACGCCTCACCACCGCGCTGCGGGCCGACGGCCGCGAGATCACCCCCTACCTGGTCGGCCGCAAGGCGGCGGCGTTCTACGGTTTCCGCCGCCGCGAGGTCGCCGACCAGTGGGCCGGCTTCACCGACTCGCCCAGCTACGAGGACGCGAAGAAGATCGGCGACCGGCTGCTGGCCGACTTCGCCAAGGAGTACGCCGACGGCGGCGTCGACGAGATCCACGTCGTCTACACGCACTTCGTCAGCATGGTGACCCAGGAGCCCCGGGTCATCCGGTTGCTCCCGCTGGAGGTCGTCGAGGGCGTCGAGGGGCCCTCGGACGGCGGCCTGCAGCCGCTGTACGAGTTCGAGCCGAGCGCCGACGCGGTCCTGGACGCGCTGCTGCCGCAGTACGTCAACAGCCGCATCTTCAACTGCCTCCTGCAGTCCGCGGCCTCCGAGCTCGCGGCGCGGCAGCGGGCCATGAAGAGCGCGACCGACAACGCGGACGAGCTCATCAAGAAGCTGACCCGGCTGGCCAACAACGCCCGCCAGGCCGACATCACCCAGGAGATCAGCGAGATCGTCGGCGGCGCCGACGCGCTGGCCTCCTCCGGTTCGCGCGCCTGACGGCTGCCGGGCCCACCCACACTTCAGCTAGAACTCACTCGACGAAGGAAGCCCGAGGAGCGACATGACCGCCACCGTCAACGAAGCGCCGACCAGCACCAGCAAGGGTGCGACCGGCCGCATCGCCCGAGTCATCGGACCCGTCGTCGACGTCGAGTTCTCGGCCGACGCGATGCCCGACCAGAACAACGCCCTCACCACCGAGGTGACCATGGGCGGCCAGACGTCCACGGTGACGCTCGAGGTCGCCTCCCACCTGGGCGACAACATGGTCCGCGCCATCTCCCTGAAGCCGACCGACGGCATGGTCCGCGGTGCGGCCGTCGTCGACACCGGCGCCCCGATCTCGGTGCCCGTCGGCAACGTGACCCTGGGCAAGGTCTTCAACGCCATCGGCGAGGCCCTGAACCTCGAGGAGGGCGAGACGCTCGAGGTCACCGAGCGCTGGCCGATCCACCGCAAGGCCCCGAGCTTCGACCAGCTCGAGTCCAAGACCCAGATGTTCGAGACCGGCATCAAGGTCATCGACCTGCTCACCCCGTACGTCCAGGGCGGCAAGATCGGCCTGTTCGGTGGTGCGGGCGTCGGCAAGACCGTCCTCATCCAGGAGATGATCCAGCGCGTCGCGCAGGACCACGGTGGTGTGTCGGTGTTCGCCGGTGTCGGCGAGCGCACCCGTGAGGGCAACGACCTCATCGCCGAGATGGCCGAGGCCGGCGTCTTCGACAAGACCGCCCTCGTGTTCGGCCAGATGGACGAGCCGCCGGGCACGCGTCTGCGCGTCGCCCTGTCCGCGCTGACGATGGCGGAGTACTTCCGCGACGTGCAGAAGCAGGACGTGCTGCTGTTCATCGACAACATCTTCCGGTTCACCCAGGCCGGGTCCGAGGTCTCCACGCTGCTCGGGCGCATGCCCTCGGCCGTGGGGTACCAGCCCACGCTGGCCGACGAGATGGGCGTCCTGCAGGAGCGCATCACCTCGACGCGTGGTCACTCGATCACCTCGCTGCAGGCGATCTACGTCCCCGCCGACGACTACACCGACCCGGCGCCGGCCACGACGTTCGCGCACCTCGACGCGACGACCGAGCTGTCCCGTGAGATCGCCTCGCGTGGTCTGTACCCGGCCGTGGACCCGCTGACCTCGACGTCGCGCATCCTGGACCCGCTGTACATCTCGCAGGACCACTACAACACCGCGGTCCGCGTGAAGCAGATCCTGCAGCGCAACAAGGAACTGCAGGACATCATCGCGATCCTCGGTGTGGACGAGCTGTCGGAGGAGGACAAGCTGACGGTGAGCCGCGCTCGCCGCATCCAGCAGTTCCTCTCGCAGAACACCTACATGGCCGAGAAGTTCACCGGTGTCGCCGGTTCGACCGTCCCGCTCAAGGAGACGATCGAGGGCTTCTCGAAGATCGCCGACGGCGAGCTCGACCACATCGCCGAGCAGGCCTTCTTCAACGTCGGTGGCCTCGAGGACGTCGAGCGCAACTGGGCCCGCATCCAGAAGGAAACCGCCTGATGCCTCTCCAGGTCGAACTCGTCGCCGCCGACCGCTCCGTGTGGTCGGGCGAGGCGTCGCTGGTGCGCGCGCGCACGGCCGAGGGCGACATCGGGATCATGGCCGGTCACCAGCCGACCCTGGCCATCCTCGCCTCGGGTGAGGTCGCCATCAGCGGCTCCGGCGCCGAGGGGGTCACCGCGACCGTCAGCGGGGGCTTCTTCTCGGTCGACCACGACAAGGTGACGATCGTGGCCGAGACCGTCGAGGTCTCCTCGGGCGCAGGCGCCCGCTGAGACCGGCCGGCCGACGGTGCACGAGCTCCTGCTCTCCCTGGAGATCGCGGGAGCGTGCGCCGTCGTCCTGCTCGCGCTGCTCGTCGCCGTGGTGCTGCGCCGCCGTCGGCTGACGTCGCGGCTGGGCACGTTCGACTGTTCCGTCCGCCAGACCCGGGGGACCCGCCGCCGGTGGGCCCTCGGGGTGGCGCGGTACGAGACCGACCGTCTGGACTGGTACCGCACCTTCTCGCTGTCTCCGCGCCCGTCGTGCTCCTACGCACGGCGGGCGCTCGACGTCTCCCTGTTCCGCGACGCCGAGGGCGCCGAGGTCGTGGCCGTGCAGCCGGGCGCGATGATCGTCGAGTGCCGCCTGCACGTCGACGGGGTGGGTGAGGAGGTCGACTTCGCCATGAGCCCGGACGCCTACACGGGGTTCGCATCGTGGCTGGAGTCCGCCCCGCCCGGCCAGGGCGTCAACGTGGCCTGAGCCTCGCCGCGCCGAGCGTCCGTGCCGTCGCTACCGTGGGTCCGCCTTTCCCAGGTGCCAGTCCTGCGCGCGACCCAGCAGGTGGAGAAGCCGCCTGCGCGGACATCGGAGTTCTGATGCTCAAGCCCGCCCGCCCCACCCGTCGCACACTTCTCGGAACAGGTGCCACCACCGCGGCCGTGGGGGCTCTCAGCGCCTGCAGCGGTTTCTCCACCGGCGGCTCGGACGACTCCAGCGCCTCCGACGACACCTCGATCACCATGATCACGTGGGCCTCGGACGCCGAGGCGACCGCGTTCCAGGCCCTCGCCGACGCCTTCCGCGAGCAGAGCGGCACCACCGTCAATCTCCAGGTCGTGCCCTACTCGGAGGTCCTCACGGCCGTCGACACCGGCCTGCGCACCGACACCCCGCCGGACCTGTTCCGGGTCAGCTACACCGACGTGGCGGCCTACCGCGCCCAGGGCGTCCTGGCGGACCTGCCCGACGCCGCCGACCTCGAGCCCTCCTTCCTGCCCGCCTTCTGGGCGGCCGTCACCGACGAGGCGGGCACGTTCGGGATCCCGCACCACACCGACACCTCCATGGTGGTCCTGAACACCGCCGCCGTCGCCTCCGCCGGGCTGGGCGCCCTGCCCACCACGCTGGACACGGCGTGGACGTGGGAGCAGTTCGCCGACGCCCTGAACCGCATCCAGCCCTCGCGCGCCGACACGTACGCGTTCGCGGCGAACTGGCAGAACGCCGGCGCCTACCGGTGGCTGAACTTCGTCGACCAGGCCGGCGGCCGGCTGCTCACCGACGACCTCACGAGCGTGGCGACCGGGGACCCGGGCGCGCTGAAGGCCCTGACCTTCGCCCGGGACCTGTTCCGCGACCAGTTGACGCCGCAGAACGCCTCGACCCGGGGCCAGGCCGCCAGCGACCTGTTCCTCAACCAGACCGTGGCGACGGCCTTCGCCGGTGACTTCCTGCTCGCCGAGATCGAGGGCGGCGGTTTCGACTACACCGCGACCTTCCTGCCCCGCGACGTCAACGCCTCGGCCGACCTGGGCGGGAACGCCCTGGTGGCCGTGCAGGCCGGCCAGAAGCGGGACCTGGCGCTGCAGTTCCTGTCCTTCTGCGCCCAGGCCGAGCAGATGGGCACCTTCTGCGCGGCGGCCACCGTGCTGCCGACGCGCACCGACGTCGACCCCGCGACGCTGGAGTACCCGGTGCGCCCGGACCTCATGGAGCTGTACGTCCAGCAGGCCCAGGCCATCCGCGAACCCCTCGTGCAGCAGGTCGTCGTCCCCAGCTTCAGCGCGATCAACGCCCAGCTGCGCGACCGCCTCGACGAGGTGTTCCTCGGCAGCGACGACGACGCGGCCGCGCTGGACCGGATCACCGACGGCGTCGCGTCGGTGCTGCAGACCCCGTGACGAGACCCGCGGTCCGCCGCTGGGCGACGTCCTACCTGATGCTCGCCCCGGCGCTGGTGCTGTTCGGGGTCTTCGTGCTGTACCCGCTCGTCGGGGCGGTGCGGATCTCGCTGACCGACTCCACCGGCATCGGGGAGGCGGACTTCGTCGGGTTCGCCAACTACACGGCGATGGCCGGGGACCCGACCTTCTGGAAGGCGGCCGGCAACACCGTGCTGCTGGCCGTCGTCTCGGTGCCGGTCAGCCTGGCCCTCGGGCTGGGCGTCGCACTGCTGCTGCGCGACCGGATCCCCGGCGGCGGGCTGTTCCGGGCCGTGTTCCTCGCGCCCTACGTCATCTCCGGCGTCGTCGTGGCGATGGCCGGGCGCTGGTTGTTCGACCAGAACGTCGGCATCGTCGACTCCGTCCTGGGCGGGCTGGGCCTGCCGCAGCCGGACTGGCAGTCCGACGGCACGGCCGCGGCGGTCTCGGTCGTCGTCGTGCTGCTGTGGGCGCGGACCGGCCTGGCGGTGATCCTCTACCTGTCCGCGCTGCAGGGCGTCGACGCCGACGTGCTGGAGGCGGCCGAACTCGACGGGGCCTCGCCCCGGCAGCGGCTGCGGCACGTCGTGTGGCCGTTGCTGCGGCCGACGACGTTCTTCCTCACCGTCATGCTCGTCATCGAGACGTTCCAGGTCTTCGACATCGTCTGGGTCATGACCGGAGGCGGCCCGGCGGGCTCGACCGAACTGCTCGTCACCTACGCCTACGGCCAGGGTTTCAGCGCGCGGCGCGAGGGCTACGGCTCGGCGATCGGTGTGGTCGTCTTCGTCGTCGTGCTGGCCGCGACCGTCCTGTGGTGGCGCGCGCAGCGCCGCACCGAGGAGGACCTGTGAGCACCGCGACGACGACGCGACGCAACACCCCCACCCTGCTGCAGCACACCCGTCGCCGCGGGGGCGACCGTCGCGGCCGGATCGTCGTCCTGACGGTCCTGAGCCTGGTCTGGCTGTTCCCGCTGTACTGGATGCTCGTCACCGCGCTCTCCCCGCGCGACGACCTGGCCGCCGGCCGCATCGGCGTGGTCCCCACGACGCTGGACCCCGGCGGCTTCTCCCGGGCGCTGACCCAGTTCCCCGTCCTGCAGTGGGCGCAGAACTCCCTGGCGATCGCCGTCGTGGCGGTCGCGATCACCATCGTCGTCGACGTCACGGCGGGCTACGTCCTGGCCAAGCACCGGTTCCCCGGCCGGGCGGTGGTGTTCTTCCTCATCGTCGCCACGCTGATGATTCCGGTGCAGGTGCTGCTCATCCCGCAGTTCGAGCTGGTGAACTCCCTGGGCTGGATCAACTCCTACTGGGCGGTGATCGTCCCGCGCTCGGCCGAGGCGTTCGGCGTCTTCCTGGCCCGGCAGTACTTCCTGTCGCTGCCCGACGAGCTGCTGGAGGCCGCGCAGCTGGACGGGGCGGGCCAGCTGCGGACCCTGTGGTCGGTCGTGCTGCCGCTGTCGCGCCCGCTCATCGCCGTCCTGCTGGTCATGACGTTCATGTACCGGTGGAACGAGTTCGCCTGGCCGCTGGTCGCGCTGCGCGACCCGGACCTGTACACGCTGCCCGTGGGGTTGTCGTTCCTGCAGAGCCAGTACACGACCGACTACCCCGCCCTCATGGCCGGCGCGCTGGTCTCGGTGCTGCCGGTGCTGGTCCTGTTCGGCATCGCCCAGCGGCAGTTCGTCGCGGGCATCGCCAGGAGCGGCCTGAAGTGAACGCGGCGGAACGCTACGCAGCGGCGCTGACCCCGGGCGAACTGCTCGAGTTCGACCTCACGCCGTTCGACCGCACGGGGATCCCGGTCGTCGGGACGGTGTGGCGTCCCGAACCGGGGTCGGCGACCTCCGGGCACGGCGTGGGGTACGGCGCGCAGGTGAGCGCCGCCCGCACGGGCGCGTTCGGGGAGCTGGCCGAGCAGGTGCTGCTCGACCGGCACCTGGCGACCCTGGAACCCGTCGTCGCGACCCACGCCGAGCTGCGGGCCGCCCGCGGGGAGCAGGGCGTCGTCGACCCGGTGACCCTGACCCTGCCCGCCGGCAGCCCGTACGCACCGGACACGCCCCTGCGCTGGCTGCCGGCCCGCCGCTGGCGCACGGGGGAGGAGGTCCTGCTCCCGGCCGAGTTCGCCGCCCCGCACGCGGCGGGGATCGCCGGCGGCGGCACCGGGCTGCTCACCACCCCGATCACCAACGGCATGGGCGCGGGGGACACCCTGGAGCGCGCCGTCGCCCACGGCCTCGGTGAGCTGCTGCAGCGCGACGGCGACACCGTCTCGTTCCGGGCGCTGGAGCAGGGTCACCTGGTCGACGGCGTCGCCGACCACCCGGACACCCGGGACGTGTGGGCGCGGCTGGTGGCCGCCGGGCTGGCGCCGAGGGTGTTCCTGGACAGCACCGAGTTCGCCGTCGTCGTGCACGCCGTGGCCGCGGACGCGGACCCGGCCACCGCACCGATGGCGGTCACGGCCGTCGGGGAGGCCGCCGCCCGCGACGCCGCGACCGCGGTGCGCAAGGCGCTGCTGGAACTGGCCAGCTCCCGGGCGCGGCGGGCGTTCGCCTTCGGGCCCCTGGAGGACGTCCGGCGGCTGTGCCCGGACTACTGGGCCGCCGAGGAACGCTGCCCGGTGCCCGACCAGGAGCCGCGGGCCCTGGCGGCGATGACCGACTGGACCCGGCGCAGCGCCGCGGAGCTGTCCGCGCTGATGGCCCCGGCCCTGCGGGTCACCGCGCACGTCGCGCTGGGCGACCTGCCGACGGCCCCGGCACTGGACCCGCAGGCCGAGCTGGCCGAGCTGCTGCGCCGGCTGGAGGACTTCGACGTGCTCGTCGTGGCCACCGCGGTCGACACCGCGGCCGGGGCGGTCCACGTGGCCAAGGTCGTCGTGCCGGGCCTGGAGGTCGAGACGCTGAGCTACCACCGGATCGGCGAGCGGGTGCTGCGCCGGCTGCTGGAGCGCGGGTCGCCGCTGGTGGGCCTCGGCCCCGCCGGGGGCTCGCGCCGCGAGGTGCGGCTTCCCGCCCCGGCCGTCGAGCGGCTCGGCGGACCGGCCTGGTTCGACGTCGAGGCGGCCGACGCGACGGTGGGGGAGCTGTACCCGCTGTACCGCGAACCCTCCCGGCACGCCCCGCAGCGCCTGGGC
Organism: Kineococcus deserti; assembly: GCF_050871945.1. NCBI lineage: Bacteria > Bacillati > Actinomycetota > Actinomycetes > Kineosporiales > Kineosporiaceae > Kineococcus > Kineococcus deserti. The sequence continues at coordinate 42,219 of NZ_JBJLSI010000033.1, forward strand.
GGTCAGCCCAGTCGCTGAAGGCTGGTGTTGGAGGTCCACAACCGCACCCCGGCCCCGGCGACGGCGCGGTCGCCGGGGCGGTCGGGGTCGAAGGCGGTCCCACCCAGCCACGCCCAGGCGGCCGGGGTGCGGCCGATCACCTCCGTCAGCCGGCGCAGCGGTTCGAGCACCTCGGCCGCCACCTGCCCGGCGGAGTCCACGGCGGCCGTGGCGGCGTGGGTCGCCGAGTGCCCGCAGACCTCGTGCCGCTGCGACAGCGCGGCCAGCTCGTCCCACGTCATGGCCAGCCGGCCCTCGGGGTGCTCCAGCACGCCGTACTCGTGGGCGCGGGCGAAGTCCCGCTGCCGGGCCGGCGGCACGTCCAGGAAGGCGGTCGGCGGGTAGAACCAGCCCGTCAGCCCGACCTCCTCCAGCGCGGGCAGGGCCACCTCGACGGCGCTGGCGAAGCCGTCGAAGAACGCGGGCACGATCCCGGGCCGCGGGTCCGGCCAGGCGCCGGTGTCGCAGAAGGCGTGCACGTCGGCGGCGGTGACGGGAACGAACCGCTCGGCGTACCAGGCCAGCTCCGCGCGCAGCTCCCGCGCGCTCGCGCGCGGGGTGTCGTGGTAGTTCACGACCCGCAGCAGCCGGCCGCCGGCGAAGGCGTCGCGGACGGTCCGCACCTCGGCGTCGCGCACCGCCCGGGGCGCGACGGGCGTCCCCGGTGGGCGCCAGGCGGCCAGCCGGGCCGGGGCCGCCCCGGGCACCGGCGCGGGCACGGGCCGCAGGTCCAGGTCGCCCAGGACGGCGAGCGCGTCCTGGACGGTCACCTCCGGATCGGCCGCGGCCAGCACGGCCCACGCCCGGGTGAGCCGGTCGGCCAGCGCCGCGCCGTCGGCCGAGCCCGGTCCCGGCACGGACGGTCCGACCGTCAGGTACGTCGCGACGCCGGCGCGTTCCTCGTCCTCGGCCGCGACCGCCCAGGCCGCGGCGAGCAGTTCGTCGCGGGTCACCGCTGCCGGGGCCCCTGCAGGATCTGGCGGGCCAGGCCGGCCTGGTCGGGGAACACCATGACCCGCGGCCCCTCCGTCGTGGGGGCCAGCGTCGCGCGGATCCCGGCGTCGACGAGGGTGCGCCGCTGCACCTCGGCCTCGACGAAGGTGCCGGGCGCCGAGACCACCTCGAGCAGTCCGTACTCGTCGCTGGCGCCCTGCTGCGGCCGGCGCTCCACGACCGACTTGCCGTGGGAGAACGTCCAGCGCAGCAGCAGGGCCAGCACGCCGACGGCGACCAGGGCCACGAGCGGCCCGAAGGCGTAGGAGTAGCTGCCCCAGTTCACGAGCTCAGTGTCCACCCAGTCGGCCCGTTGGTCACCGTCTGGTGACGACTGGCCGTTTCCTCACGCAACGCTTGTCCGTGGTGGCAGAGTGTGCTCACAGGATCACCGTCGGCCGCACCACCCCCAGGAGTCACACGCGCACGGTGCCAACGCTGTGTGCGATCTTCAGAACGGGGTGCAACCGATCGGCGGTCTCCTGCGTCTGACGGAAACGATCACACGATCACGACCGGCGTCCTCGGGGGAGGCACAGATGGCGATCGGAGTCGCGGTGTCCACTGCACGGCCGACGGGGGTCGCGCCCAGCGCGGCCGACGACGTGGCCGCCCGCCGCGCCGCCCGGTCGGCGCCCGGGCAGGAGGCCCACGTCAGCGAGGAGGTGCCCGGCCAGGTCGTGCACGTGGCCGGCCGGCTCGACGTGCACACGGTGCCCGACGTGCGCGCCGCGCTGCACGCGGCCGTGGACGCCGGCTCGGGCGACCTGGTGGTCCACGTCGAGGACGTCGTCGTCGCCGACGCCACCGGCCTGGGGGTCTTCGTCGGAGCGCACCGGCGGGCTCAGCGCACCGGCCGCCGGCTGGTGCTGCGCAGCGTGCCGCTGCCGGCGTTGCGGCTGCTGCGCGTGACCCGGCTGCACCGCGTCCTGCAGGTCGAGGACGAGGAGGCCGCGGCGGCGGACCGCGCCGCCGCACGGCTGGCCCGCGCCCGGGCCGTCCTGCGACCGGCTCAGAACAGCCGGGTCCCTCAGAACAGCCGGGCCTCGACGTCGTCGATGCCGCGCAGGGCGTCGTAGTCCAGCGTCACGCAGCGGATCCCGCGGTCGGTGGCCAGGGTGCGGGCCTGGGGCTTGATCTCCTGCGCCGCGAACACGCCGGTCACCGGCGCCAGCAGCGGGTCGCGGTTGAGCAGGTCCAGGTAGCGGGTGAGCTGCTCGACGCCGTCGATCTCGCCGCGACGCTTGATCTCCACGGCGACCGCCCGGCCGCCGGCGTCGCGGGCCAGGATGTCCACGGGCCCGATCGCGGTCATGAACTCGCGGCGGACGAGCGTGTACCCCTCGCCCAGGGTCGCGATGTGCTCGGCCAGCAGCTTCTGCAGGTGCGCCTCGACCCCGTCCTTGACCAGCCCGGGGTCCACGCCGAGGTCGTGCTCGCTGTCGTGCAGGACCTCGTGGATCGAGACGACGAGCCGGTCGTCGGTCTTGGTGTGCTGGACGGTCCAGGTCTCCTGCACCCCGGCCTCGCGCTGGTCCTCCTGCGGCACGGCGACGGTCAGCCTGGCCGGCGGGCTCATCCAGTTCAGCGGCTTGTAGGACCCGCCGTCGGAGTGGACCAGGACGCTGCCGTCGGCCTTGACCAGCAGCAGCCGGGTCGCGAGGGGCAGGTGGGCGGTGAGCCGACCCGCGTAGTCCACCGAGCAGCGGGCGATGACGAGACGCACGAGGGGCGAGCTTAGGCGAGAGGGCGCACCGGTGAGGACGGGGTGTGTAACGAATGCCGCCCCTGCCGCGACTACCGCACGAACCGGGCGTGGCCACGGTGGTGTGGAGGGGACACCACCGCGGCAGCGTCCGGAGTCTTGAGACGATGGGCCCGTGCCCCGCGCCAACCGCCGCCGACCCGATCCGCCGCCGCGAGGCCCGCTCGGTGGTGGCGTCGACCGCACGGTGTCGGGCCCGGACGGGGACTGGGTGGTCCGCGATCTGCGCGGCACCTCCTCGACGAAGACGTACACGTGCCCCGGCTGCGCCCAGGGGATCCCGCCCGGCGTCCCGCACCTGGTCGTCTGGCCCTCGCGCGGCACCTTCAGCCCCGCCGACGGGGCCAGCGAGCGCCGGCACTGGCACCGGGCCTGCTTCTCGGCCCGGGGACGTCGCGGCACCTGGTGATCGCCCCGGGAGGTAGCGTGCCCGGGTGACGCAGCAGCTCCACGACCCGGCCGTGCGGGGTTTCGCCAGCGACAACGCCGCCGGCATGCACCCCGAGGTCCTGCAGGCTCTCGTGACCGCCAACGGTGGTCACGTCGCCAGCTACGGCGGCGACCCCTACACCCAGGCGCTGACCGAACGCCTGCACGAGCACTTCGGCCCGGGAACCCGCAGCGCCGTCGTGCTCACCGGGACCGGGGCCAACGTCGTGGCCCTGCAGGCGCTGACCCGGCGCTGGGAGTCGGTGCTGGCCTCCGACCAGGCCCACGTCCTGCACGACGAGGCCGGCGGTCTGGAGCACGTCGGCGGCGTCAAGGTCACCGCGCTGCCCACGGTCGACGGCCTCGTCGACCCGGCCGACGTCGAACGGGCCGTGCGGCACGCCGACAGCCCCATGCGGGCCCCGGTGGGCGCGCTCACCCTGACCCAGAGCACCGAGCTCGGGACGACGTACTCGGTGGAGCAGCTGCGCGACCTCGTGCGCGTCAGCCACGGGCTCGGCGTCCGGGTGCACGTCGACGGTGCGCGGCTGTCCAACGCGGCGGTCTCGCTGGGCGTCGGGCTGGGGGAGATGACCACGGCGCTCGGCGTCGACGCCGTCTCGGTCGGCGGCACGAAGAACGGCGGGGGTTTCGCCGAGGCCGTCGTCGTGCGCGGGGACGGGTCGGCACCCGGGGTCGCCAGGGCGCTGGCCCGGCTGGTGAAACCCTCGATGCAGCAGTCGAGCAAGACGCGGTTCGTCTCGGCGCAGCTGCTCGCCCTGTTCGGGACGGACCTGTGGCAGCGCACCGCCGCCGCGGCCAACGACGCCGCGGCGCTGCTGGCCGAGGCGGTGACCTCGGCCGGGGCGCGGGTGACCCGCCCGGTGCAGGCGAACGGGGTGTTCACCGAACTCCCGCCCCAGGTGGCCGAGCGCGCCGCGGCGCGCGTGCCGTTCCACGTCTGGGACCGGCACTTCTCCACCACGACCGTCGAGGCGCGGCTGGTGACGAGCTTCGACACCACGACGGCCGACGTCGAGGGGTTCGCGCAGGTGCTGCGCGAGGAGTTCGCCCGTGAGAGCGCGGAGTCCGTCGGTGCCTGAGATCCGTTCCGACACGGTGCTTCCCGCGCGCCGGGAGGAGGTCGAGCTGCACACGGCCGACGGGCTGACGCTCGTCGGCGAACTCGCGCTGCCGGCCGACCGGGATCCCGTCGCGACGCTGGTGACCCTGCACCCGCTGCCCACGTCGGGCGGTTTCATGGACAGCCACGTCCTGCGCAAGGCCTCCAACCGGTTGCCGGCGCTGGCCGACCTGGCGGTCCTGCGGTTCAACACGCGCGGCACCGCCTCCCCGCGCGGGCGCAGCCAGGGCAGTTTCGACGCCGGCCGCGGTGAGCGCTTCGACGTCGCCGCCGCGCTGGAGTTCGCCGAGTTCCGCGACCTGCCGCACGTGTGGTTGCTGGGCTGGTCGTTCGGCACGGACCTGGCCCTCGTGCACGGCCGGGACCCGCTGGTGGAGGGGCTGGTCCTGCTGTCCCCGCCGCTGCGCTGGTCGACGCCGCAGGACCTGGCGGCCTGGGCTCAGTTCGGTCGTCCCGTCACCGCGCTGGTCCCGGAGTTCGACGACTTCCTGCGACCGGCCGAGGCGAGGCAGCGGTTCGCCCCGCTGACCCAGGCCGAGGTCGTCCCCGTCGAGGGGGCCAAGCACCTGTGGGTGGGGGAGAACTCGGTGCGCCGGGTCCTGGACGAGGTGGTCGCGCGGGTCAACCCCGCGCGATCCCCCCTCCCGACCGAGTACTGAGACGCAGCACTAACCCGCCTGCTCCACGGGTTCGCCCTCGCGCACGTCGACGTCGCGGGCGGGCAGCTTGGGAGCCAGCCCGAGCAGCCCGCGCAGGTCGTCGAGCTGGTCGGTGATCTGGTCGCGCTGCGACATGAGCTCGTCGACCTCGGCCTGGGCGTTGGCCCGGCTGCGCTCGGCCTGCTCGCGGGCGGTGTCGATCATCGACTGGGCCCGCGACCGGGCGTCGGCCAGCAGCTCGTCGGACTCGCGGCGGGCGGTCTCGGCACGCACGGCCGCCTGGGCGATGGCGTCGGCCCGGATCGACTCGGCCGCCTCGACGGCCTCGCGGGCGCGTTCCTCGGCCTCGGCGGCGCGTTCCTCGGCCTCGGCGATGCGGGCGGCCGTGCGGGCCGCGGCGACCTCGAGGCGCTGGCGGTCCTCCTCGGCCGCCTGCTCGCGGGCGGTGGCCAGGGCCAGTTCCTGCTCGCGCATCCTGGCCTCGGTCGTCGAGCGCAGTTCGGCGACCTCGCGTTCGACCTGGGTGCGCAGCGCGGCGACCTGGCGTTCGGTCGCGGCGACGGACTCGGCGGCCTCGTGCTGGGCGGCGGCCGTCAGCTGCTCGGCCTGCCGGTGCGCGGCGGCGGTCACCTCCGAGGCGGTGCGCTGGGCGGCCTCCACCATGCCGTCGGCCTGGTGCTTGGCGCGCGAGACGATCTCCTCGGCGTCCCGGCTGGCCTCGCCGACGCGCCGGCGGGCGTCCTCGTCGGCCTGGCTGCGGGTGGAGGCGGCCTCGGCGCGGGCCTCCTCACGCAGGCGGTCGGCGTCGCGGCGGGCCGAGCGCAGGATCTCCGAGGACTGGTCCTCGGCCAGGCGCAGCAGCTTCTCCATGCGGGCGCCCAGGCCGGCGTAGGAGGGTTTCTCGTGCTCGCGCAGTTCCTTGTGCGCCTCGGCGAGCTTCTCCTCGACCTGGCGCAGTTCGTGGTCGCGCTGGGCGACCCGGGCGCGGGCCTCGGCGATCGCGTCGTCGAGGTGCTTCAGGCGCGCGTCGACCTGGCTGCGTTCGTAACCGCGGACGACGATGCTGAACGCGTCGTGGGAGTCGGTGGACACCGGCGGACCTCCGGCCAGGACGGGAATCGGATCGGACTGACCGCAGCGTAACCGCGCCCGCACCGGGCCAGGCGCCGGACACGGCCCGCGGGTAGTTTCGGTCAGGTGATCGTCGCCTTCTCCGTCGCCCCGTCCGGTGGCCCGGCCCCTGCGGACGGCCAGCCCGACTCCGTCAGCGCGGCCGTGGCCGACGCCGTCCTGGTGGTCCGCTCCTCGGGCCTGCCGCACCGCACCGACTCGATGTTCACCACCATCGAGGGGGAGTGGCAGGAGTGCATGGAGGTCGTGCGCCGGGCCTGCGAGGCCGTCGGCCGGCACGGCCCGCGCGTGTCGCTGGTGCTCAAGGCCGACATCCGCCCCGGGCGCACGGGGGAGATGACCGGCAAGCTCGAGCGGCTGGAGGCCGCCGTCGAACGGGCCCAGGGCGAGGCCGGCCGGGGGCAGTGACGCCCCGGCCGGCCCCGGGTCTCACGCCTTGCGCAGCAGCAGCCCGTCCGCGCTGTACCGGCCGGCGCCGGTGAAGGCGAACGTCAGGCCGAGGGCGGCGAACAGCAGCGCGTTCTCGCCGTTGACCTGACCCTCCACGAGGAAGCCCTCCGGCGCGTGCGCCAGCAGCCAGATGCCGGCCATCTGCACCAGCAGCAGGATCCCGGCGACGCGCGTGGCCAGTCCCAGGAGCAGCAGCCCGCCCAGGCCCACCTCGCCCAGGATCACCAGCCAGCCCGCGAGGTCGGGGGCCGGCACGCCCAGCGAGGCGGCCATGCCGCCCGCGCCGGAGGGGTTGGACAGCTTCGGGATGCCGTGCACCAGCAGCAGGGCGCCGGCGACCAGGCGCAGGGCCAGCAGCCCGAACGAGGCGGTCGGGCTGGTGCGGACCACCCGGGGACGGTCGGGTCGGGTGAGAGTGGGACCGGGGGACGTGCTGCTCATGGATCGTTCCTCTGCGTCGGGAGGGAGCCGGTCGGCTCTTCGGGCGGGCAGGGGTGCGGCGCGCTCGCGCCTGCACCGGCGTCACGACGTGTCCGGTCATCCGGTTCACCCGTTCGGAGTGGTCTGCGCCACATCCGGCACTCTCCGCCGTGGATCGGGCACCCCGCGTGGACGAGGAGCGGTCGCCCGCCGGGCAGCACGTAGGGTGGCCCGGCGACGCGACGACGGAAGGACCGCAACGCTGTGAACTCCGGGACGAACTCCGGGACGCTCCTGTGAGGCGGGTGCTGGCCTGGGTCCTGCTCGTCGCCGGTCTGGTCTGCGCCCTGGCCGGGGCGGCCCTGCTGACCGTGCTGGCCCCCGCCGACCGCCTCGACGTGCGCGTCGCGGTCGGCCAGGACCCGGGCGTCGCGGTCGTCACCGCCCCCGGCCTGCTCGACCTGTCCGGTCCCGACGCCCACGTCCAGGCCACCGCGCAGGGGCAGGACGTCTTCCTCGCCGTGGCCCGGGCCCAGGACGTCACGGCCTGGCTGGACCAGGCGCGTCACACGCAGGTCGAGGCCGTCACCGGAACCCTCGCGGAACCGCAGGCGGACACCACGACCACCGGGACGGGACCCGCCGTCGACCCGCGGGCCGCCGACATCTGGCTGACCAGCACCACCGGTGACGGCTCCGCGGCGCTGACCTGGGCGACGGGCGACGACGCGGACTACCGCGACGCCGGCGGGGTCGTCGCCTTCGCCGCCACCGACGGGACGGCCGCCGCCCCCGGCGAGGTGGAGCTGAGCTGGCGGACCGAGGGGAACGCCGCCACCCACCCCTCCGCCGTCCCGCTCGTCGTGGCCGGGGGCGTCCTGGCGGTGCTCGGAGCGCTCGGGCTCCTGCTGACCCCCCGCCGCACCACCCCCAGGAGGCGCGCGTGATCCGCCGACCACTGGCCGCCGGGATCGGGCTGCTGGCGCTGCTGTCCAGCTGCGCGCAACTGCCCACCGCCACCGCCCCGACCGCCGGCGACGCGCAGGCCCTGGTCCTGCAGCCGGTCCAGGCCACCCGCGTGGTCGACGCCGCCACGGCCGTCCTGACCGCCGCCGCGGACCCCGCGACGTCCGACCCGGCCGCGCTGGCCGCGCGGGTCGGCGGTCCGGAGCTGCAGTTCCGCACCGCGGCGCACACCATCGCCGCCGCCGGTGCCACCCCGCCGCCCACCGGAGGCGCGGACGACCTCACGGCGATCACCTCGATCCTGCCGCGGCAGGACGGCTTCCCCCGCTGGTTCGCCACCGTGACCGGCGCCGGCGCCGACCAGGCCCCCTCGCTGGTGGTGTTCCGTTCGGCCTCGGCCCGTGAGCCGTACACGGTGTGGGCGACGCCCTCGCTGCTGCCGGGCGCCTCGCTGCCGACGCTGGCCGCCCCGGCCGGCGGTGTCGCGGTGGTCGCGGCCGACGAGGCCACCAACCTGCCGCTGACCCCGGCCGACCTCGCCGCGCACTACGCCGACATGCTCACGGCGGGGGACAGCAGCCGGTACGCCGCCGAGTTCGCCCCCGACGCCTACCGCCAGGGGGTGGCCGACGCGACGGCCGCCGAGCGTTCGGCGCTGGAGGCCGCGGGCGGTCGCTTCACCCAGGAGCGGTCGGTCCTGCCCGACGGCGTGCTCGCGGTGCGCACCCGCGACGGTGGCGCCCTCGTCGTGGCCGGCTACAGCTGGTCCACGACGTCGGCCGGTCCCGCCGGTGGCCAGGCCGGGACCCTCGACCCGGCGCTCGCGGCCCTGGCCGGCACCGGCCAGGCGCTGGAGGCGACCGTCACCCGGCAGGAGGTCGTCGTGTTCTCCGTCCCGCCGGGGCAGGGTCCGGTGAGCGTGGTGGGGGCCGAGAGCGGCCCGGTCTCGGTCGGCGTCGGGTAGCTCGTGACCCGGTCGGGGCCCGTGAGAAGGTGACCCGCATGACTTCCCAGCCGACTCCTCCCGGCGCCAAGCTCAACCTGCGCGGAGCGGTGGACCTCGGTGCCCTCGCGGCCCGCAACACCCGTCGTGAGGAGGTCGCCCGCCGTGCGGCGGCCGACCCCGACGCCGCGGCGGCCGCGTCGCCCTTCGTGGTCGACGTCACCGAGGAGACGTTCACCGACGTCGTCCAGCAGTCCGTCCAGGTCCCGGTCGTCCTGGACCTGTGGGCCGAGGGCTACGACGAGGGCGCCGACGCCCTGCGCGCCCTGGCCGACGAGTTCGCCGGCGCCTTCCTGCTCGGCCGCATCGACGCCCAGGCCGAGCCGGGCCTGGCCCAGTCGCTCGTGCAGTCGTTGCAGGCCAGGGCGATCCCGCTGGTCGCCGCGATCGTCAAGGGCCAGCCGATCCCGCTGTTCACCGGCTCCTACCCGAGCGCGGAGGAGATCCGCCCCGTCCTGCAGGAGGTGCTGCGCGTCGCCGAGGCCAACGGGGTGACCGGCCGCCTCGAGGGGGTCGTCGCCGCGCAGGACGAGCCGGCCGCACCGCCGGTGCCGCCGCTGCACGCCGAGGCCCTGGCGGCCGTCGAGGCGGGCGACTTCGACGCCGCGGCCGCCGCCTGGACCAAGGCGCTGGCCCAGGACCCCAAGGACTCCGCCGCGACCGAGGGCCTGGCCCGGGTCGGCGTGCTGCGCCGCGTCGCCGGCGTCGACCTGAACACCGCCCGCGCCGCCGCGGCCGCCGCTCCCGACGACGTCGCCGCCCAGCTCGTGGTCGCCGACCTCGACCTCGTCGGCGGGCACGTCGAGGACGCCTTCAACCGGCTGCTCGGCATCGTCCAGCGCACCGCCGGCGAGGACCGCGACGCGGCCCGCACCCACCTGCTGGACCTGTTCGCCGTCGTCGGTGCCTCCGACCAGCGGGTGGTCAAGGCCCGCCAGGCCCTGGCCCGCGCCCTCTTCTGAGGATCACGCGCCCCGCAGCTCCAGGACGTCACCGCGGAACGTGCGGCGCAGCCGGCGGTCGTGGCTGACGACGACGACCGCGCCGGGGAACGCCTCGACGGCCGCCTCCAGCTCCTCGACCAGTTGCGGGGCGAGGTGGTTCGTCGGCTCGTCCAGCAGCAGGACGTCGTGCCGGTCGGCCAACAGCCGGGCGACGTCGAGCCGGCGGCGGGCGCCGGTGGACAGCTTGCGCACGGCCACGCCGAGGCGCTCGGCGTCGAACAACCCCATCCGCAGCAACCGGTGGGCGAGCTCGTCGGCGGTGCCGGCGCGGCCGTCGGCGAAGGCCGCCAGCACGGTCCGGTCCAGGTGCTCGCCCGCCGGGTCCTGGCGCAGCAGCCCGAGCCGGCCGCGTCGGCGCACCGTGCCCGTCGTGGGCGTCAGCGTTCCGGCCAGGACCTCCAGCAGCGTGGACTTCCCGCTGCCGTTCGGCCCGGTCACCAGCAGCCGCCCGGTGGGCCCGACCTCGACGTCCACCGCGGCCAGCCTCCCGGCGACCGAAACTCCCGCCGCGTGCAGCCCACCGCGTCGCCCACCGGCACCCGGAGGCGTGAACCGCAGGGGTTCGGGCGGCCGGGGAACCTCCGCCTCCTGCAAGCGCCGCAGCTTCTCGGCGTTGGCGCGGACGCGCGAGGCCAGCGACTCGGCCACCCGTTCGCCCTTGTAGTCGTACTGCATCTTGTCGTTGTCCCGGCGCGCGCGGGCGTGGTTGACGTCGCGGGCCCGGGCGTCGCCGGTCGTGCGCAGCCGTTCCACGTCGGCCTCCCACTGCTCCCGGGCCAGTTCCCAGCGCCGGCGCTGCGCGGCCTTGGCGTGCAGGAACCCGGCGTACCCGCCGGGGTAGCGGGCCACCCCCGTGGGCAGGTGGGGATCGACCTCGACGAGTTCGGCGGCCACGGCGTCGAGGAACTCCCGGTCGTGGGAGACCACGACCGTGGTTCCCCCGCGGGCCCGCAGGTGCGCCTCCAGCCAGCCCGCCGCGGCGGCGTCGAGGTGGTTGGTCGGTTCGTCCAGCAGCAGCACCTCCGGCGCCGCGGCCAGCAGTGCGGCCAGGTGCAGCCGGGAACGCTGCCCGCCGGACAGCGTGGCGACGGACCGGTCGCGGGGCAGGGCGGGCAGCCCGAGGCCGGTCAGCGACTGCTCCAGCCGCACGTCGGCGTCGTACCCGCCGCGCAGCTCGAACGCCGTCTGGACCTCGCCGTACTCCCCGAGCACGTCCAGGTCCCCGCCGCTCATGAGCTCCTCGAGTTCACGCATCCGGGTCCGCAGCGCCCGCAGGTCGGCGAAGGCCGCGTCGAGCACCGCGCCGACGGCGAGGTCGCAGGGGGCGCCGGCGTCCTGCGGCAGGTAGCCGGTGCCCCCTCGTCCAGCACCGGCCGCGGTGGCCACGACGCGACCGGAGTCGGCCGGTTCGGCGCCGGCCAGCAGGCGCAGCAGCGTGGACTTGCCGCAGCCGTTCTCCCCGACCACCCCGGTGACGAGGCCGGGCGCGAACGCGAGGTCGACGCCGTCGAGGACGCTGACGTGGTCGTAGCTCTTGGAGACGCCCCGCAGGGCCAGGGTGGTGGTCGTGCTCGTGGTGGTGCGGAGGTCGGTGGCGGGCATGCGGGCTCCTGGTGTGACGTACGCCGGTGGACCCGCGTGCGCACGCACGGCGGGCCCTGGGGATCGGGGCACGTCAGATGAGCACCGCAGCAGCTCCTCGGGTCGACACCAGGACACCCCGATCCTGTGCCCGCACCGAACCGCCCCGCAACCGGTTTCCCGCGCCCCCTCGCCCGGTCCGGCGGCCGCGCCCTAGAGTCGCCCCCGTGAGCACCGAGGCCACCTCCACCCGTTCCGCACCCCTGCAACGCAGCACGCCGTCGGCGCAGGGGGTCGACGCCCGCGGGATCGCCGCGTTCGTCGACGCCCTCGAACGCCTGCCCGGCGTCGAACCGCACAGCCTGCAGGTCCTGCGGCACGGCGCCGTGGTGGCGCAGGGGTGGTGGGCGCCCTACGGCCCCGACCGGGCGCACCTGCTGTACTCCCTCAGCAAGAGCTTCACCTCCACCGCGCTGGGGTTCGCCGTCGCCGAAGGCCTGGTCGACCTGGACGCGACGGTGCTGTCCTACTTCCCCGAACTCGACGCCGACGTGACCGACGAGCGGTCCCGGCGGATCCTGGTGCGGCACGTGGCCGCGATGGCCAGCGGGCACCGCGAGGAAACCCTCGGCCGGGCGGCGCAGGACCCCTCCGGTGACGTCGTGCGGGGTTTCCTGCGCCTGCCGCCGGAGGCCGAACCGGGCACGTCGTTCTGCTACAACCAGCCCTGCACGTACTCCGTCGCCGCGATCGTGCAGCGGCAGTCGGGGCAGGGGTTGCTGGAGTACCTGCGCCCGCGGTTGTTCGAGCCGCTCGGCCTCGACGTGGAGACCAGCGGCTGGATCCGCGACGCGCAGGGCCGGGAGATCGGTTTCTCGGGGTTCCACGCGCCCACGGAGTTCATCGCCCGGCTCGGTCAGCTGTACCTGCGGCAGGGGGTGTGGAACGGCGAGCAGCTGCTGCCTCGCGACTGGGTCGCCGAGGCCACCCGCTCGCACGTCGAGAACGCCCACGCGCACGAGAACGTCGACTGGCAGCAGGGGTACGGGTTCCAGTTCTGGATGGCCCGGCACGGGTACCGCGGGGACGGCGCGTACGGCCAGTTCTGCGTCGTGCTGCCCGAGCAGGACACCGTCGTGGCCATCACCTCCCAGAGCCCGGACATGCAGGCCGTCCTGGACGCCGCGTGGGAACACCTGCTGCCGGCCGTCTCCGACCCGCAACTGCCCGCCGACGCCGCCGCGCACGACGAAGCGCTGGCGCGCAGGCTGTCCGCGCTGGAACTGGCCCCGCTGGACGGCGGCGACCTGCCGCAGGGGGAGTTCACCCCGGCCGCCGGCAGCGAACCGGCGAGCCTGACCTCGATCACCGTGACCGGCGACGTCGTCGTGCTGACCGACTCGGGCGACGAGCTCGAGGCCACCGTGGGGCGCGGTGCGTGGCGGGACAGCGGGCCGCTGGCCCTCAGCGGGGGAGGGAACCGCGTCGACGTGGTCTTCGCCGAGACCCCGCACCGGTTGCACCTGGAGTTCACCGACGGCCGCTTCCGGGGCCGGTGGGAGACCGCCCCCCTGCACGCTCCCGCGTTGGCGACCCTGCGCCGGCCCTGACGTGAGGATCGACCGGGGGTCCGACCTCGGCCGCGACGCGGTGCTGCGCATCGCGGCCGGGGCCCCGGTGGAACTGTCCAGCGAACTCCTGGAGGCGCTCGCCGCCTCCCGGGCCGCGGTGCTCGACGCCCTCAGCGGGGCCGGGCCGGTGTACGGCGTGAGCACCGGGATGGGGGCGATGGCCGGGATAGCGCTGGAGGCGCGCGCCCGGGCCGTGCACCAGGAGAACCTCGTCGTCGGCCGTGCGGTGGGATCGGCGCCCTGGCTGCCGCCGGAGGCGGCGCGGGCCGTGCTCGCGGTCCGGTTGCGGACGTTCCTGCACCCCGAGGCGGGAGTTTCACCGGAACTGTGCACCCGGCTGGCCGACCTGCTGAACGAGCGGTTCCACCCGCCGATCCCGTTGCGCGGCAACGGTGCCGCGGGCGAGATCATCCCGCTGGCGCACCTGGGTGCCGTCGTCCTGGGCCTGGGGGAGGCCCTGGACGGCCGGCGTGCCGAACCCTTCACCTTCGGGCCCAAGGAGGGGGTGGCCTGCCTGGAGGGGGTTCCCGTCGCGACCGCGCTGGCGATCCGTCAGGTGGCGGACGCCGAACTGCTGGCCGACCAGGCCGAGTTCGTGCTCGCCGCCACGTCCGAGGTGCTGCGCGCCAGCCCCGACCCCCTGCACCCCGCCGCGTCCAGGGCGGACGCGGTGCTGGCCGCCGTCCACGCCCGGGTGCTCGACCTGCGCCCGGGAGGTGACGTGCACGGTCTGCAGGCGCCGGTCTCGGTGCGGGTCGGCGCCAACGCGTGCGCGCTGCTGCGGCGGCGCACCGGCGCGCTGGGCGAGGCCGCCGACCGGGCGCTGGAGGGGGTGAGCGACTCCCCGGCGTTCCTGGACGGGGAGTTCACCGGCACCGCGGGTTTCGCCGGTACCGAACTGGCCGCCGGGTCCGACGCGCTGACGGCCGCGCTGGTGCACCTGGCCGACACCTCGGTCGCGCGCACGCACCGCACGCTGGACCCGCGGCTGACCGGGCTGCCGCCGCAGCTGTCGCCCGAGCCGGGCGTGCAGGCCGGGTTGGTGGCCGTGCACAAGCGGGCGGTCGGGACCGCGCACCGGCTGCGGCGGCTGGCCGCGCCCGCGCTGCTCGGGGCGGTCGAGACGTCGCTGGGCCAGGAGGACGTGCAGAGCTTCGGGCTGGAGGCCGCCGAGTGCCTGGAGGAGGCACTGGCCGGGGTGCGGGAGGTGCTGGCCGTCGAACTCCTCGCGGTGCACCGGGCCCGGGTGCTGCGCGGCGGTTTCGCGGGCGTCTCCGCGGAACTGACCGCGGCCCTGGACGTCGTCGCGGGCGAACTCGGGCCCGACCCGGCCGACCGTCCCTACGGCGCCGACGTCGACCGGGTCGTCGCGCTGCTGACGGACCGGTGGCCTCAGCCCCGCAGCTGAGCGGTCAGCGTGGCGAAGGACAGGTGGAACCGCAGCGCGCTGATCCCGGCGCCGGTGAGGTCGTACACGACGCAGTACGGAACGCGCACCGGCCGGCCCGTCGCGGGCAGGTCGCCGAACGTGCCGGTGTGGGTGCCGACGAAGTCGGCCTCGAAGAAGGCGTGGTCGCCGTCGCCGTTGACGCCCAGGGCCCGGACCTCGGGGTGGGCGTCGAACACCTGCGTGTGCAGGGCGGCGATGTGGTCGGCGACGGCGCGTGGGCCGGTGATCCGTTCACCGGTCTCCACGGTCGTCCAGACGACGTCCTCGGTGAGGAAGCGGGCGAGGTCGGCGCGGGCCAGCAGCGCCGCGACGTACTCGGAGAACAGGGAGGTGCTCGTGTCGACGGACATGGATCCTCCAGGGCCGCGGGTCGCGGGGCGGCGTTGCCCCGGAGACGCTGATGGTTCTCCTGCAGCCCGGGCGCGTCAACCGGCGGACGCGCGCGTCGAGGCGCGCACGACCAGCTCGGGCCGGAAGACGACCGGTTCGGGCGCGTCGCCCGCCTCGTCCAGCGCCTGCAGCTGCGCCAGGGCCGCGGCGACGATGGCGTCCTCGTCCCAGGCCATCGTCGTCAGCCCCGGGGCGAGCAGACCGGCGAGCTGGTGGTCGTCGAAACCCACGACGGAGACGTCGTCGGGGATGCGCAGCCCCAAGTCGGCCGCCGCGGCGTAGACGCCGAAGGCGAGCGAGTCGGACAGGCAGAACACCGCCGACGGCCGGTCGGACCGGGTGAGGACCCCGGCCGCGGTCTGCGCGGCGCCGGCGGGGGAGGCCGGTGCGGGCACGACCAGCAGCTCCACCCCCAGCGGTGCGGCCAGTTCCACCGCGGCCCGTTCCGCGGGGCGGCCCGGAGTGCTCGACAGCGAGGCGGTGAGCAGCGCGACGCGCCGGTGGCCCAAGCCGCGCAGGTGCTCCAGGACGGTGGCCACCCCGTGGCGGTTGTCGAACAGGACCGCGCCGCTGCCGGGGCGCGACGTCAGCGCGTCGCCGAGGGAGACGACGGCCGTGCCGGGCCCCAGCAGGCGCCAGTAGTCGGCGGTCGGGTCGACGGGGGAGGCCAGGACGCCGTCGACGCGCTGCGCCAGGAAACGTTCGACGACGCGCCGCTCGACCTGGGGGTCGGCGTCGGCGTCGGCGATGGTGGCGTCGCGGTCGGTGGCCCGCAGGGCGCGGGTCAGCATCACCGACAGGTCCTGCTGCCACAGGTCGCGCAGGGAGCCGCTGACGCCGACGGTCCCGGTGCGGCCGCTGGCCAGGGCGCGGGCGATGGGGTCGACCCGGTACCCGAGTTCGACGGCCAGCGCCTGCACCCGTTCGATCGTCGCCGCCGAGCCGCGGGTGCCCCGCAGCGCGTAGGAGGTGGCCGCGAGGGAGAGCCCCGCGGCGTCCGCGACGTCCTGCAGGGTGCGGCGCGCGTCCTTCGGCACGACCGCACCTTAACGGCCGGCTTGACCGGACCGGGGGGGGGGGGGGGGGGGGGGGGGGGGGGGGGGGGGGGGGGGGGGGGGGGGGGGGGGGGGGGGGGGGGGGGGGCGCCCCCCCGCCCGGGCGGCCCCCCCCGCGGGCGCGGGGGCCGCG
>NZ_JBJLSI010000034.1:0-54845 GCF_050871945.1 Kineococcus deserti
CCCCCCCCCCCCCCCCCCCCCCCCCCCCCCCCCCCCCCCCCCCCCCCCCCCCCCCCCCCCCCCCCCCCCCCCCCCCCCCCCCCCCCCCCCCCCCCCCCCCCCCCCCCCCCCCCCCCCCCCCCCGGGTTCGGTGCGTTCCGAGGGTGGTTCCTAGTCCAGCAGCTCGGCGCGGGGCAGGGCCTGCAGGGCGAAGGGGTCGGTGACCCAGTCGTGGGTGTCGGGCAGCCAGATGACGGCCGCCAGCAGCGAGTCCGCCCAGGTGCTCAGCAGGTCGTGCAGGTCGACGCGCCAGCCGTGCTGGTAGCTCTCGCCGTCCTCGGTCAGGACCAGCTGCTCGACGACGGCGCGGCTGGAGCCGAGCCGGACGGCCAGGAGTTCCTCGTCACGGGCGAACACCGGCAGCAACGCGGGCGGCGAGGCCAGTCCCGGGCCTCGTCCCGTCGCACGGCGCACGGCCTCCTCCAGCGTCAGCGGAACCCAGCCGCCGGGTCCGACCGTGGGTGCGCTGACGCGGAAGGCGGTGCGGACCGGGTCCACGCCGTCCACCGTCCGCCACCAGGCGCGAGCCCCGCGCGGGACCAGCAGACCCATCTGACGTTCGACCGCGTCCAGCCGCGCGTCGTCGACACCGGGCCGCAGCCGGGAGGCGATGTCGGCGCCGGAACGGGTCCACTGGGTCCGCAGCCGCTCGACGACCGCGACGATGCGGTCGGCGTCCGGATCGGGGGCCGGAACCCGCACGGGGGCGGGGGTCTGGACGGCCGGCGGGGCGGTGGTGCGGGCGGCGCGCACGACGCGGGGGCGTTCGACCGGGGTGTTGGACGACGTCATGGAACCTCCTTGGACCCGCAGGGCTCGCGGGGGCGCGGGACGGAACCGAGGGTTTCGATACCGGGCACACGCAGTGACTCGACCGTAAGTGCTCGACGATCTTCCCGCACGTCGGACGTCCCAGCTCCCCGCCCGGTTCCCTCAGGAGGTGAGCAGAACCCGGTCCAGCACCGCGTCGAACTGTCCCGCAAGCGTTCTGGCCGGCCGGGTCCGCAACGAGTGCAACGGCACGCCGGCGCCCTGCGACTGCGGCACCGCCACCCGGTCCGGCAGGGGTTCCAGCACCAGGTCGCCGAACAGCGCCTGCAGTTCCTCGTAGCGGAAGCGCTGCTCGCCCGAGCGGTGCACGAACCGGTTGACGACGATGCCCACGACCCGTGGCGCCGAGCGCAGGCTGCGCACCTCGCGCACCGTGCGGTCGACGGCGGCGACCGAGAACCGGCTGGCGTCCGAGACGACCAGCACCGCGTCGGCCGCCCTCCACGCCGAGCGGGTCAGCCCGTTCAGCGACGGTGGGGTGTCCAGCAGCGCGAGTTCGTGCTCGTCGACCTTGCCCAGCGCGCGCCGCAGCGCCTTCAGCGCCTCCTCGCCGGTGTCCGGGGTGTCCAGCCCGGCCGACGACGCCGACCCGGTGAGGACGTCGAGCATCCCCGGGTGGTCGTCCACCCAGCCGCTGGGCGCGACGGCCTCCTCGGCGACCCGGCGCTTGGGGGTGCGCAGGACGGCGGAGACGTCGTGGTCGCGCTGGGCGGTGACGTCCAGGCCGGACGTGGCGTCCGCCTGGGGGTCGAGGTCGACGACGAGAGTGCTGGTTCCACGGGCCAGTGCGGCGGACGCGAGCCCGAGGACGACGGAGGTCTTGCCCACCCCACCCTTGGCACTGCAGACGGCGAGGGTGATCACGGCGACAACCTACCGTCGGCCAGCCCGTACAGTGGGCACCAGCAGTTCCACCAGCAGTTCCACCAGGCCGTTCACCTCGCGTGGGAGAGATCCCGGACCGCACCAGGACCGGGGCGCCGAAGGGGCAACATCCCCGGAACCTCTCAGGCGGAAGGACCACACGAGGCAGGCCGCTCTGGAGCACACCCGGCCCGGGTGCGTGACAGACGGGGAGGTCCCGCCCGCAGTTCCAGCGACCTCCGGAGAGTCCCTTGACCTCGCCGTCCGTGCCGTCCGTGCCGTCCGCGCCCACCGCCGACCTTCCCGGCGTCACCCCCGACCCGGCGCCCGTCCCGTTCAGCGCCCGGCACATCGGGCCCGACCCCTCCGCCGTCGAGCGCATGCTGGCCGTCGTCGGCCTGTCCTCCCTCGACGACCTGGTCGACCGGGCCGTCCCGGCCGGGATCCGCGACGGCGTCCTGGACCTGCCCGGAGCGCTCGACGAGACGTCGGTGACCGCCGCCCTGCGGGCGCTGGCGGCGAAGAACCGCGTCGTGCCCTCGATGATCGGCCTGGGCTACGTCGGCACCCGCACCCCGGCCGTCGTGCGCCGCAACGTGCTGGAGGACCCGGCCTGGTACACGGCCTACACGCCGTACCAGCCGGAGATCTCCCAGGGCCGGCTGGAGGCCCTGCTGAACTTCCAGACCGCCGTCACCGACCTCACCGGCCTGGACGTCGCCAACGCCTCGCTGCTGGACGAGGGCACCGCGGCCGCCGAGGCCATGACGCTGGCGCGGCGCACGTCCAAGGCGCCGGCGGGTGCCGTGTTCGCGGTCGACGCCGACGTGCTGCCGCAGACGCTGGCCGTCCTGCGCACCCGCGCCGTCCCGCTCGGCATCGAGCTCGTGACGGTCGACCTCGACGCGCCCGAGCCGCTGGCGGCCGTCGGGAACGTCTTCGGGGTGCTCCTGCAGTACCCCGGGACCTCCGGCAAGGTCCGCGACCTCGCCCCGGTGGTGGCCGCCGCGCACGCCCGCGGGGCGATCGCCGTCGTGGCCGCCGACCTGCTGGCCCTGACGCTGGTGCAGGCACCGGGCGAGTTCGGCGCCGACGTCGCCGTGGGCTCCAGCCAGCGGTTCGGGGTCCCGATGGGCGCCGGCGGCCCGCACGCGGCGTACCTGGCCGTCCGCAAGGGACTGGAACGCTCGCTGCCGGGCCGGCTGGTCGGGGTCTCGGTCGACGCCGACGGCAACCCCGCCTACCGCCTGGCGCTGCAGACCCGCGAACAGCACATCCGCCGTGACCGGGCGACCTCCAACATCTGCACCGCGCAGGTGCTGCTCGCGGTGATGGCCGGCTGCTACGCCGTCTTCCACGGCCCCGACGGTCTGCGGGCCATCGCCTCCCAGGTGGCCCGCCGGGCCGCGGCGCTGGCCGCCGCGCTGCGCGCCGGGGGAGTGCAGGTTGTCCACGACGAGTTCTTCGACACGGTGCTGACCCGGGTCCCGGGCCGGGCCCGCGCCGTCGTCGACGCGGCGCTGGCCGCCGGGGTGAACCTGCGGTTCGTCGACGCCGACCACGTCGGCCTCACGGTCGACGAGACCACCACGCCCGCGCACGTCGCCGCCGCCCTGACCGGGTTCGGGCTCGCGCCGGCGCAGGAGACCGCCGCCCCCGCGCTGCCGGCCGCCCTGCGCCGCACCTCGCAGTTCCTCACGCACCCGGTGTTCTCGACGCACCGGTCCGAGACGGCGATGCTGCGCTACCTGGCCCGGCTGTCCGAGGCCGACTACGCGCTGGACCGCGGGATGATCCCGCTGGGTTCGTGCACCATGAAGCTGAACGCGACCACGGAACTGGAGCCGATCTCCTGGCCCGAGTTCGCCGACCTGCACCCCTACGCCCCGGCCGACCAGCTCGCCGGAACGGCCGAACTCGTGGCCGACCTCGAACGCTGGCTGGCCGAGGTCACCGGCTACGACGCGGTCTCCCTGCAGCCCAACGCCGGATCGCAGGGGGAGTTCGCCGGGCTGCTGGCCATCCGCGCCCACCACCTCGCCAACGGCGACGCTCGGCGGACGGTCTGCCTCATCCCGAGCTCGGCGCACGGCACCAACGCCGCCAGCGCCGTCATGGCCGGGTTGAAGGTCGTGGTGGTGGCCTGCGACGAGGCCGGCAACGTCGACCTGGCCGACCTGCGCGCCAAGGTCGCCCAGCACGCCGACGACCTCGCCGCCCTCATGGTCACCTACCCCTCCACCCACGGGGTGTACGAGGAGTCGATCCGCGAGGTCTGCGCGCTCGTGCACGACGCGGGCGGGCAGGTCTACGTCGACGGGGCCAACCTCAACGCGCTCGTCGGGCTGGCCCGGCCCGGCCGGTTCGGCGCCGACGTCTCGCACTTGAACCTGCACAAGACGTTCTGCATCCCGCACGGCGGCGGGGGCCCGGGCGTGGGGCCCGTCGCGGTGCGCTCGCACCTGGCGCCGTTCCTGCCCTCCACCTCGCCACAGGCCCAGCAGGACGGTCAGGGCGTCGGCATGGTGTCCGCCGCACCGTTCGGGTCGGCCGGGATCCTGCCCATCCCGTGGGCGTACCTGCGGCTCATGGGGCCGGACGGGCTGCGCGCGGCGACGGTGCAGGCCGTGCTGAGCGCGAACTACGTCGCCGCGCGGCTGGAGAAGGCGTTCCCGGTGCTGTACCGCGGCCCGGGTGGCCTCGTCGCCCACGAGTGCATCCTCGACCTGCGGCCGATGACCAAGGCGACGGGCGTGACCGTCGACGACGTGGCCAAGCGGCTCATCGACCACGGCTTCCACGCCCCGACCATGTCGTTCCCGGTCGCCGGAACCCTCATGGTCGAACCGACCGAGAGCGAGGACCTGGCCGAACTGGACCGGTTCTGCGACGCGATGCTCGCCATCGCCGCCGAGGTCCAGGACGTCGCCGAGGGCCGCTGGGCCGTCGCGGACTCCCCGCTGCGGCACGCCCCGCACACCGCGGCCTGCCTGGTGGGGGAGTGGAACCACCCGTACTCGCGGGCCGAGGCGGTCTACCCCGGCGGGATGGACCCGCGGCGCAAGTACTGGCCGCCGGTGCGCCGCATCGACGGGGCGGCCGGGGACCGCAACCTCGTCTGCTCCTGCCCGCCGCTGGAGGAGTACTGACCGTGGGGGCGGTCCCCACCTTCCTCGTCGAGCACGCCGAGCTGGTGCCGCTGGCGCTGGTGCTCGTCGTGGCCGGTTGCGCCGCACTGGCTCTGCTGGTGCGGCGCCGACGGACGGCCGGCTGGCTGCTCGCCCTGACGCTGGTGCCGGTGCTGGTCCTGACGCTGGCCCCGGACGACCGGGGCCGGCGCGCGGACGGCGCGGCCTGGTGCGAGGTGGGGTTCAGCGTGCCGACGCCGGGCAGCGTGGAGCTGCTGGCGAACGTCGCGCTCTTCGTCCCGCCGGCGGTGTTCGCGGTGCTGCTCGTGCGCCGTCCGGTCCTCGTGGCGCTGGGCGGATCGGCGTCGTCGGTGGTGGTGGAGGCGGTCCAGGCGGCGGCGCCGGCGCTGGGCCGGTCCTGCACCACCGACGACTGGGCGATGAACACGCTGGGCACGCTCGTCGGGGTCGTGGTGGGCGTGCTCGTGGCGGGCAGGGTCGGGGCGGCTGTGCGGCGGCTGGGTAGGATCCCCGCCAGGGGGTGATCACCATGGATTTCCTGGAGGCGTTGCTCGACCGCAGCTGGCTGCTGTGGCTGGCCTCGGCCCTGGTGCTGGGAATCCTCGAGATCACCGCCATCGACCTCGTCTTCGCCATGCTCGCCGGCGGAGCCCTCGCGGGGGCGCTCGCCGACGCCCTCGGGCTCGGTTTCGTCGGGCAGGTCCTGGTGGCCGCCGCCGTGGCGGGTCTGCTGATCGGCACGATCCGCCCCGTCCTGCTGCGCCGGTTGCACATGCCCCCCGCGGGGACGACGAACGCCGCGGCGCTGGTCGGCCGGCCGGCGCTGGTGCTGGCCGAGGTCAGCGCCCGCGGCGGGCTGGTCAAGCTCGTCGGCGAGACCTGGTCGGCGCGCTCGGCGCCGGGCACGAGCTACACCGAGGGCGAGGACGTCGTGGTCCTCGCCATCGACGGGGCCACCGCGGTGGTCGGGCAACCCGTCACCCCCGCCCAGCTGCCCGAGGAGAGAACCTGATGGACACCGTCGTGACCCTGGTCGTGCTGGTCCTCGTCATCCTGTTCGTGGTGACGGTGATCATCCGCACGATCCGGATCGTGCCGCAGGCCACGGCCGTCATCGTCGAGCGGCTCGGGCGGTACTCGCGGACGCTGGACGCGGGACTGCACTTCCTCGTCCCCTTCATCGACAAGGTGCGCGCCAACGTCGACCTGCGCGAGCAGGTCGTCTCCTTCCCGCCGCAGCCGGTCATCACCTCCGACAACCTCGTCGTCAGCATCGACACCGTCATCTACTACCAGCCGACCGACCCGAAGTCGGCCACGTACGAGATCGCGAACTACATCCAGGGCATCGAGCAGCTCACCGTCACCACGCTGCGCAACGTCATCGGCTCGCTCGACCTCGAGCAGACGCTGACCAGCCGCGACCAGATCAACGGTCAGCTGCGCGGGGTGCTCGACGAGGCCACCGGCCGGTGGGGCATCCGCGTCAACCGCGTCGAGCTCAAGGCCATCGACCCGCCCGCCAGCGTGCAGGACTCGATGGAGAAGCAGATGCGCGCCGAACGCGACCGGCGCGCGGCGATCCTGAACGCCGAGGGGCTGAAGCAGTCGCAGATCCTCACCGCCGAGGGCGAGAAGCAGTCGTCCATCCTGCGCGCCGAGGGCTCGGCCCAGGCCGCGATCCTGCGCTCGCAGGGTGAGGCCAAGGCCATCACCCAGGTGTTCGATGCGATCCACCGCGGCAACCCCGATCCGAAGCTGCTGGCCTACCAGTACCTGCAGACGCTGCCGCAGATCGCCCGCGGGGACGCGAACAAGGTGTGGATCGTGCCGAGCGAGCTGAACGACGCGCTGAAGGGTTTCGGTGCGATGTTCACCGCCCACGGTGCGGATCCCTCGGGATCCGACGGCGCGGCCCCGCGGCCGCGGGACGAGGCGCCGGAGACCGGTTTCGAGGAGGTCGTCCTGGAGGACCCGGGCGAGGCGCTGAAGCGGGCCCGCGAGGAGGCCGCCGGCGCCAGCCGCGTCGCCGAGGGCGCCACCCGCGACGTCAGCGGGGACGCCCGTCCGCAGGGTTGAGCTGCTGCAGGGCGACGGGTCCGCGCGCCGGTCGCGGTGCGCTGCGCCGGTACCAGCGGGCGAACAGGGCCACGGCGGTGGCGATCTCCACGACGTCGCCGCCGTAGTACAGCAGTTGCGCCGCCGTGCCCTCACCGGCGGCGTACAGCAGTTTGGCCACGACGCCGTGCACGGCGAACACGAACAGCAGGGCCAGCGAGCAGGGCAGGATCCCCGGTCGGCGCGGCACGGGGTCAGGGCCGACGAGGACGGCCGAGAACAGGTAGCCGGCCAGCACCATGTGCACCGTGAGGGGCCCGTGCCAGCCGTGCGGCAACGGGGCGAGGTAGTACAGGCACAATCCGCCGGCCTCCAGGGCCGTGGCCAGCGGCAACCACGTCACCGTCCGCGCCCACCGGCTGTGCAGCACGGCCACCACACCGGCACGAGCCGGGCCCGTGACGGTGCGCAGGACCAGGCTGACCGGTGCGGACAACGCCAGCAGCAACGGCGCCGCCATCGTCACCAGCAGGTGCACGGCGGTCTCCTCGAGCGCGCTGCGGACGGGCAGCAACCCCGCGGCCGCGACCGCGACCACCGCCCCGACGGCCGCCGCCGACCGCGACACTGGCCAGCGGTCCCCCCGCCGGTGCAGGCGCTGCTCCGCCCCGAGGTAGCCGGCGAGCAGCGCGCCCGCGGCGCTCAGCAGCAACCAGCCGGGGATCACGACGTCCGGGCCTCCCGCCGCCTCGCCCGCAGCAGCAACACCGTCCCGGCGACCAGCCCGGCCACGGCCGCGAGGTTCCAGGCCAGGTCGTAGGGCAGCAGCTCGACGCCGTAGCGGATCTGGTGCAGACCGAACACCTTGTGGTGCACCAGCCCGTCGTACAGCTGGAAACCGCCCCAGCCCAGCAGCGCGCCGCCGACCACCCGCGGCCGTGAGGACGCGCGCCGTCGCTGCAGGTCGGCGAACATGAACAGTCCCGCGACGATCGCCAGCCAGCTGAAGGCGTGGAACCAGCCGTCCGAGACCAGCCCGGCCGTCGACGTCCCCCGGTCGTAGAAGTGGTGCCAGTGCAGGATCTGGTGGAACACCGCCTCGTCGACGAACCCCGCGACCCCGATGCCGACGAGGACGCCCGCCAGCAGGGACCGGCCGCGCACCTCAGCGGCCCAGGACGTCGGTGACGGCCCCGCGCCGCAGGCGTTCCAGCTCCGCGCTCTGCCGGTCCGCGCGCTGGACGAGTTCCTCCAGGGCGTCGGCGTCCAGCCGGCTGTCGGTGCGCGCCAGTTCACGCAGGGTGCGCCACAGCGCCCCCTTGCCCTCCACCCCCAGCACCAGGGCCTCCAGCTCGACGACCGTGCGCAGCGGCGAGCTGCGGACCAGGCGGCCGTTCGGCTTGAGCGCGCCGACCGCCTCGGCCGCCCGGCCCGCGACCTGCATCCACGGTTGCCGCGCGATCCCCAGGACGCCCATCCAGCGCAGCAGTGCCCGGCGGTCCTCGGCGACCTCGGCGTGCAACCGGCTCAGCGCCTCCCCGACCTCGGTGCCGCGGTGGGCGCGGGCCGAGCGCGCGAACCGGGCCTTGCCCGCGGTCGCGCCGGCCAGGTGGTCGTTGAGGTAGACCGTCAGGTAGTGCTCTCGCTGGTGATCGTCCACGCTGGACGAGTACCCGGCTGCCTCGACGGGTAACCCCACGGTGTGGACCACCCGCAGAAGCTGTCGCTGACCTTCGTCGGCACCGCCACCGTCCTGCTGCGCTGGGGCGGGCTGACGCTGCTGACCGACCCCAACTTCCTGCACCGCGGGCAGTACGCCTGGCTGGGCAAGGGACTGGTGTCCCGCCGCCTGACCGACCCGGCGCTGCAGGTCGGTGACCTGCCGCCGCTGTCGGGGGTGCTGCTCTCGCACCTGCACGGCGACCACTTCGACCGCGTCGCCCGCCGCGGCCTGGACCGCAGCGTCCCGGTGCTCACGACCCCGCACGCCCAGCGGCGGCTGGCCGGGCTGCACGGCTTCCGCGACGTGACGGGGCTGCGGACCTGGGAGACGCGGACGCTGGCCTCGGACGGTGACGAGGTGCGGGTGACCGCGGCGCCGGGACGGCACGCGCCGGGGGTGGTGCAGGCGCTGCTGCCGCCGGTGATGGGCAGCGTGCTGGAGTTCGGTCCCGTCGGTGGCCCCGTGCAGCGCCGCGTGTACGTCTCGGGGGACACGCTCAACGTGCCCGAGCTGCGCGAGATCCCCGTGCGGTTCCCCGACCTGGACCTGGCCGTCCTGCACCTGGGCGGGACGACCCTGCCGGGCGGGATCGTCGTCACGATGGACGGCGTGCAGGGTGCGGACCTGGTGGAGCTCGTGCGTCCGCGCACCGCCGTGCCCGTGCACTTCGACGACTACGAGGTGTTCAGGTCGCCGCTGGCCGACTTCACGGCGGAGGTGCAGCGGCGGGGACTGTCCGACGTCGTGCGGTGCGTGGCCCGGGGGGAGACCGCCGAGTTCTGAGGAGCGCCGTGCCCGAGGTGCCGGGACGGGCCGGTGCCGGGATGGTGGAGGTGTGCCGAAACACGCCGACCACGACGTGGACGTCGTCGCCCAGGACCTGCCCGAACGTTCCCCGGACGCGCGGCGGTGGCTGTTCGCCGACCAGCTCGGCCCGCACTTCCTCGACGCGCCGGAGCAGCCGGTGCTGCTCGTCGAGTCCAAGGAGGTGTTCCGGCGCGGACGGTTCCACCGGCGCAAGGCGCACCTGATCCTGTCCGCGCTGCGGCACCGGGCGGCCGAGCTGGGCGACCAGGCGGTGTTCGTGAAGACGGGCACCTACCGGCAGGGGCTGGCCGAGTGCGGGGAACCGGTCAGCGTGTGCGATCCGACGTCGTACGTGGCGCGGCGGTTCGTGCGCCGGCTGCCCGACGTGCAGGTGCTGGCCTCCAGGGGTTTCGTCGTCTCCGAACGGCAGTTCGCGCAGTGGGCGCAGCGGCGCGACGGCAGGCGGCTGCTCATGGAGGACTTCTACCGCGACGTCCGCCGGTACCACCGACTGCTGATGGACGGTGACCGTCCGGTCGGGGGCACGTGGAACTACGACCAGGACAACCGCCAGGGACCACCGAAGCAGGCCTCGCTGGACGTGCGGGAACCGCACTGGCCCACCGAGGACGAGATCGACGAGGAGGTCCGCGCCGACCTGGACCGGTGGGCGAAGGACGACGGCTTCGAGTTCACCGGCACCGACGGCCCGCGCCGGTTCGCCGTCACCCGCGCCGAGGCGCTCAGCGGCCTGCGGCGGTTCCTGTCCGAACGGCTGGAGCAGTTCGGCGTCTACGAGGACGCGATGCTGTCGCAGGACCCGTGGATGGCGCACTCGCTGTTGTCGGTGCCGCAGAACCTGGGGTTGCTCGACCCCCTCGAGGTCGCCCGGCGCGCCGAGGAGCACGGTCGCCGGCACCGGCTGCGGCTGGCCTCGGTCGAGGGTTTCATCCGCCAGGTGGTGGGGTGGCGGTCCTACACCTGGCACCTGTACTGGCACCTGGGGGAGGACTACAAGCGCCGCAACGCGTTGCGGGCGCAGCAGACGGTCCCGTCCTGGTTCGCCGACCTGGACGCCGACGCCGTCGAGGCGAACTGCCTGCGGCACGTGCTGTCCGGGGTGCGCGACGAGGGGTGGACCCACCACATCCCGCGGCTCATGGTGCTGGGGAACTGGGGCCTGCAGCACGGCTACCAGCCGGCCGAGCTCGCCGACTGGTTCTGGCGCAACTTCGTCGACGGCTACGACTGGGTCATGACGGCGAACGTCGTGGGCATGTCGCAGCACGCCGACCACGGCGTGCTGGCCACGAAGCCGTACGCAGCCGGTGGGGCCTACATCGACCGGATGAGCGACTTCTGCGGCGGCTGTCGCTACGACCCGAAGGTGCGGGTGGGCGAGAACGCCTGCCCGTTCACGGCGGGTTACTGGAACTTCCTCGCCGGCCACCGGGAGGACCTGGCGGGCAACCGGCGGATGACGCAGGCCCTGAGGGGTCTGGACCGGCTGCGCGAC
This sequence comes from Kineococcus deserti, assembly GCF_050871945.1. Taxonomy (NCBI): domain Bacteria; kingdom Bacillati; phylum Actinomycetota; class Actinomycetes; order Kineosporiales; family Kineosporiaceae; genus Kineococcus; species Kineococcus deserti. The sequence goes on from NZ_JBJLSI010000034.1 coordinate 10,988, forward strand.
CTCGACGGCGTGCTGCACCAGGAGGCGGAGAGAGGAACTGGGGCACCGTGACCGACGAGACGCGCGCGTCCGAGCGGCTGAGCCGCCCGGACGGCCGCCGGGTGGCGGTCGGGCTGACCCTCACGGCGTGATCGCCGGGTGACCGAGGTCGTCCTCCTCCACCACGCGCAGGGCCTGACGGCGGGCGTCCGGTCGCTGGCGGACCGGATCCGCGACGCCGGGTACACCGTGCACGTGCCCGACCTGTTCGAGGGCGCGACGTTCGACACCCTCGCCGACGGCGTGGCCTTCGCCCGCCAGACCGGCTTCGAGGAGGTGGCGGCCCGCGGCGTGGAGGCGGTGTCCGCGCTCGACGGGGACCTGGTGCTCGTCGGCATCTCGCTGGGCGCCGTGCCGGCCGAGGGCATCGCCGTCACCCGTCCCGGTGTCAGCGGTGTCGTCCTGGTCAGCGGGGTCGTCCCGGTCGGGGCGCTGGACCAGCCGTGGCCGCCGGACGTCGCACTGCAGGTGCACACGCGAGCGGACGACCCCGACGGGGACCTCGAGCCCGCCCGCGAACTCGTGGCCGGGCTCGAGGCCGCCGAACTGTTCGTGTACGAGGGCGAGGCGCACCCGTTCGTCGACGACAGCCTGCCCACCTACGACGAGGCGGCGACCGGGCTCCTGGTGGAGCGGGTGCTGGAGTTCCTGGCGGACCACTGACGGTGCTGCCCTCCGACGTCCTCGCCGGGCTCAGCTCACGCCCGGCAACCGGTGGCCCATCCGGTCGCGCTTGGTCCGCAGGTACCGCAGGTTGTCCAGCGTCTGCGCGACCGGCAGGTCCCGCCGGCGCAGCACGGGGATGCCGTGCGCGACCAGGGCCTCGACCTTGACCGGGTTGTGCGTCATGAGCTCGACGTCGCGGACGCCGAGGTCGCGCAGCACCGCCGCGGCACCGGTGTAGTCGCGCGAGTCGACGGGCAGGCCGAGGTCGAGGTTGGCCTCGACGGTGTCGCGGCCCTGCTCCTGCAGCGCGTAGGCGGCGATCTTCTCGGCCAGCCCGATCCCACGGCCCTCCTGCCCCCGCAGGTACAGCACCACACCGCGCCCCTCGGCCGTGATGGCGTCCAGGGCGGCGTGCAGCTGGGGACCGCAGTCGCAGCGCAACGACCCCAGCACGTCGCCGGTCAGGCACTCGGAGTGCAGCCGCACGAGCACGTCGTGCCCGTCGCCGAGGTCACCGGTGATCAGCGCGAGGTGTTCCACGCCGTCGGCCTGGCGGTAGGCGACGGCGCGGAACGTCCCGAACGTGGTCGGCAGCCGGGCCTGCGACACCCGCGTCACCGGCAGGGCGGGGTGCACGTCCACCGACCGCTGGTCGAGCTCGTACGTGTCCGTCACCAGTCCCGTCCTCCCGCTCAGGCCGCGGTCGCGACGCGCACCTGGCGCTTCACCCGGGCCAGCATCCCGGTCATGCCCCGCATCCGCAGCGGGCTCACGGCCTGCTCCAGCCCGAGCCGGGAGCAGACGTCGGCCGGCAACCCCAGGACCACGTCGGCGGGCAGCCCGTCCAGCCCCTCCTGCAGGACACCGGCGAAACCACGCGTCGTGGGGGCCTCCGGCGGCGCGGACACGTGCAGGTGCACCGCGTTCGCGTCGTCGACCTCGGCGTTGATGAACACCGGCGACTGGCACTCGTCGACGCGTTCCATCTTCTCCAGGTGCCCCTCGAACTCGGCCGGCAGCGGCCGCAGCCCCTGGCTGAACTCCAGCAGCAGCTGCAGGCGCTCGCGTTCGGGCAGGGCCCGGAAGTCCTCGACGATCTCCGCCATGGCGGGCGGCAGGCCCGCGGTCGGGTCGTCGCTCAGCTCGGACGTCACTTGCGTGCCCCCTCCACGGAACCCTTGTCCGGGCCCTTGACGATCGGGACCCGCACGGTGTTGCCCCACTCGGTCCAGGACCCGTCGTAGTTGCGGACCTTGCCGAACCCGAGCAGCTCGGACAGCACGAACCACGTGTGGCTGGAGCGTTCCCCGATGCGGCAGTAGGCGATGACGTCGTCCTCGGGGGACAGGCCCTTCTCCTGCTGGTAGATGGCCTCCAGCTCCTCGCGGGACTTGAAGGTGCCGTCCTCGGCCGCCGCGCGCGCCCACGGCACGCTGTCGGCGCCGGGGATGTGGCCGCCGCGGACGGTGCCCTCCTCGGGGTAGTCCGGCATGTGCGTGCGCTCACCGGTGTACTCCTGCGGGGAGCGCACGTCGACGAGCTTGCCGCCGTCCGCCGCGATGTGCTCCAGCACGTCCTCCTTGAACGCGCGGATCGCGCCGTCCTGCCGCTGCACGACCGGGTACTGCGTGGCCGGGCGGGCGGTGACCTCGGTGGTGGTCTCGCGGCCCTCGGCGATCCACTTGGCGCGGCCGCCGTCGAGCAGGCGCACGTCGGGGTGGCCGAAGAGGGTGAAGACCCACAGGGCGTACGCGGCCCACCAGTTGTTCTTGTCGCCGTAGATCACGACGGTGTCCTCGCGGGAGATGCCCTTGGCCGACATGAGGGCCGCGAAGCCCTCGCCGTCGACGTAGTCGCGCGTCACCGGGTCGTTGAGCTCGGTGTGCCAGTCCACCTTGACCGAGCCGGGCACGTGGCCGGTGTCCCACAGCAGCACGTCCTCGTCGCTCTCCACCACGACCAGCCCCGGTTCACCGAGGTGCTCGGCGAGCCAGCCGGTCGTGACCAGCTTCTCCGGGTGCGCGTAGGCGGCGAGTTTGGCGTCGGGGTCGAACGGCGTGCTCACGGTGGTTCCTCCAACGGTCGTCGTGCACGTCCTGCGGGGCGGCAACACCAGGACCGCGCGATCCGTTCCCGCCGTCCCGCGTGACCGTCCCGCGCGGCCGTCGCAGCGGCCGTCCGCGATCCTGCCAGACCCCTCCGGCGGATCCACCCCCCGATCACTACTGTTGACCAGCGTGACCAGCCCGCAGATGCGCCCCGGCGCCGACCTGGACTCCCTGGCCGACCGCAACCCGCGGGTGCCGCCGGAACAGCTGGTCGCCGAGCTCGTCCCCCCGCCGCGCTTCGCCGACGTGCGCTTCGGCACCTACGTCCCCGCCCCCGAGCACCCCTCGCAGGCCGAGGCCGTCGCCGGCATGAGCGCCTTCGGCGAGCGGGTCCTCACCGGGGGCGGCGCCTCCAGGGGCGGCCTGGGCGGGCTGTTCAAGCGCAAGAGCGCCCCCGCCGGCCCACCCGGGATCTACCTCGACGGCGGCTTCGGCGTCGGCAAGACCCACCTGCTGTCCTCGCTGTACCACCAGGTCGTCACCGAGGGCGGGCGCACGGCCGCGTACGGCACGTTCGTGGAGTACACCAACCTCGTGGGCGCGCTGGGCTTCCGGCCCGCCGTCGACGCCCTCGCCCCGCACGCCCTGGTCTGCATCGACGAGTTCGAGCTCGACGACCCCGGCGACACCGTCCTGATGTCGCGCCTCATGCGCGAGCTCGTCGACCGCGGGGTCAGGCTGGCGGCCACGTCGAACACGCTGCCCGGATCGCTGGGGGAGGGCCGCTTCGCCGCGCAGGACTTCCAGCGCGAGATCCAGGCCCTGGCCGGGCAGTTCGCCGTCCAGCGCGTCGACGGCGAGGACTACCGGCACCGCGGGCTGCCCGCCGCGCCGGACCCGCTGGCCGACGAGGACGTCGAACGCGTCGCCGCCGGCCGCCAGGGCGCCACCTTCGACGACTTCCCCACCGTCCTGGCGCACCTGGCGCAGGTGCACCCCAGCCGCTACGGCGCCATGGTCGGCTCGACCAGCGCGGTGTGCCTGCGCGGCGTCAGCACCGTCTCGGACCAGATGGTGGGTCTGCGCCTGGTCGTCCTGGCCGACCGCCTCTACGACCGCGACATCCCGGTCGTGGCCTCCGGGGTGCCGTTCGACGCCGTCTTCACCGACGAACTGCTGCACGGCGGGTACCGCAAGAAGTACCTGCGCGCCGTGTCGCGGCTCTCAGCGCTCGCGCGCGACGGGGCCGCGCTCGCCTGAGCCGGGGCGTCAGTCCCACTCCGTGGGCAGCGTCGGGTCCCGGTGGTGGGCCAGCAGCCGCTCCAGCTCCCACCGGTTGATCCGCCGCTGCGACAGCTCCGGCAGCTCCTCCAGCCCGAACCAGCCGACGTCCAGCGTCTCCAGCTCGCTGTGCGCCACCCGCTCGCCCGTCAGGCGGCACAGGAAGTACAGGTGGAACACGCTGACCGGCATCGGCGGCTGCTTGCCGCGGACGTCGCGCTCCCAGACCCCGACGACCTTGACCACCTCGACGGGGTAGCCGGTCTCCTCCAGCACCTCCCGGACGGCGGCCTCACCGGGCCGGTCGCCGGGGTCGGCCCAGCCGCCGGGCAGCGACCACAGGCCGTCGCTGCGTTCGCGCAGCAGCAGCAGGCGTTCCTGCTCGTCGACCACCCCGGCCCGCACGTCGACCTTCGGCGTGGCGTACCCGGAGTCGGCGTCCAGGACGGCCCGCAGCACCTCCCGCGGTGTCGTCGAGACCGCCGCCAGCAGGTCGGCCGCGAGCTCGCTCAGCTCGCGGTACCGGGCGGTGTCGTAGTCCTTGGCCGGATCGCCGACGGAGTACGCCAGTCCGTCCTGGGCCAGCGCCGCGACGCGGACGGCGGCCCTGCGGACCAGGTCGCTGGGGTCGCTCACGCCGCCGAGGCCACGCGCAGCACGACGACCGACTCCGCGGCCGTGCGCACTCCCGTGGCCAGCAGCTCGGGCGCGGGTCCGTCGGTGAAGGCGGCGACGACCTCGACCGGGGCGCCCCCGACCTCGACGTCGGTGCCCTCACCGAGGGTGACGACGATCCGGTGGTCGCCGCGGTGCAGGACCAGCGCGTTGCCGGCCACGTCGACCCGCACCCGGCGCAGGTCGGCGTCGGCCAGCGCCGGCACGCTCCGGCGCAGCCCCGTCAGCGTCCGGTACCAGTCGAGCATCCGGGCGTGCTCGGGGGCGCCCAGCTCGTCCCAGCGCAGGACCGAGTTCTCCCGCGTCGCCGGGTCCTGGGGGTCCGGCACGTCCTCGGCGTCCCAGCCGTGCTGGCCGAACTCCCCGCGACGGCCCTCGCTGACGGCCTTGCCCAGTTCGGGGTCGGGGAAGGAGGTGAAGAACTGCCACTTCGTGGAGGCGTTCCACTCCTCACCCATGAACACCATCGGCGTGAACGGCCCCAGCAGGTACAGCGCGGCGCCGGCGGCCTGCCGGGCCGGGGACAGCAGATGACCGATCCGGTCACCGATCGCCCGGTTGCCCACCTGGTCGTGGGTCTGCAGGTAGCCCAGGAAGGCGGTGCCCGGCACCGTCGCGCGGTCGACCTTCTTGCCCCACACCTCGCCGCGGAAGGAGGAGAACCGCTCGGCGTGGAAGAACGCCTCCTCGAACACCGTCTTCACGACCTCGGCGTCGCCGAAGTCGGCGTAGTACCCCTGCCGCTCCCCGGTCAGCCAGGCGTGCAGCGCGTGGTGCACGTCGTCGTCCCACTGCGCGTCCATGCCGCGACCGCCGGCCGCGGTCGGCGTCACCATGACGGCGTCGTTGAGGTCGGACTCGGCGATCAGCCCCAGCGGCCGGCCCAGCTGCGCCGACAGGGCCGCGGTCTCGTCGGCCAGCTGCGCCAGCACGTGCGTGGGGGAGTCGTCGACGAGGGCGTGCACGGCGTCCAGCCGCAGCGCGTCGACGTGGAAGTCGCGGAACCAGCGCAGCGCGTTGTCGCAGATCCAGCGGCGCACCTCCACCGAGCCGGTGTCGTCGAGGTTCACCGCCGCACCCCACGGGGTGTCGTGCTTGTCGGTGAAGTACGGCCCGAACTCGGCCAGGTAGTTCCCGCTGGGTCCCAGGTGGTTGTAGACGCAGTCCAGGGCCACGGCCAGGCCCTTGGCGTGGCAGGCGTCCACGAACGCCGCGAACCCGTCCGGCCCGCCGTACTCGTGCTGCACCGCGTACGGGGCGACGCCGTCGTAGCCCCAGTTCCACGGCCCGTCCCACGCCGAGACCGGCAGCACCTCCACGACGTCCACGCCGAGCTCGACCAGGTGGTCCAGGCGCTGCACCGCCGCGGCGAAGGTGCCGGCCTCGGTGAAGGTGCCGACGTGCAGTTCGTAGACGACCGCGCCGTGCACGCTGCGGCCGGCCCAGCCGGAGTCGGTCCAGGCGAACGTGGCGGGGTCGACGACGGCGCCGGCGGCGTGCACGCCCTCGGGTTGCCAGCCCGTGCGCGGGTCGGGGCGCGGGTCCCCGCCGTCGATGCGGAACGCGTACCGCGTGCCGTGCGCCCCCTCGGCCTCGGCCGTCCACCAGCCCTCCCGCGGCGAGTCGGTGCGTTCCATCGGCACCGACCGGCCCTCCTGTCCTGCACCGAGGACGAGTTCCACCTCACGCGCGCGCGGCGCCCACACTCCGAACTGCATGGTCACACCCTGTCCGAGGTCGCCCCCGTCGGCGACTCCAGCGCGGCCCGTCCGTGCGGCCCGCGCCGGCAGGCGACGCAGCACACGACCGGGCGCCGCGTCAGCGCGAGGAGGCGATGTCGGCGGGTCCTGCACCCGATGGGCAGGGTTTCCGCCGCGCTGTCAGGGTTTTCGGGGCCTCGGCAGGGATCTCCCGATTCGTCGGGCACCCCGCGGGAGGTCGACACATGTCGTTGTCCCGCAACGATTCCCGGCGCCCAGGAAGGCGTTCGGGCGTGGGCTAGCCTCCCCGCAGGGCGGTGGCCCCGTCTGCGCGGGTCGCTGCCCGCAGGCACCGCGGCGTGCGGCGGTCACCGACGCGTGCAGCGATCACCGGCCAGCCACCGAGGGGACTGGGAGCACGAATGGGTCGAGGTCTCGTGAGCGAACGCCTGATCGGGTTCGCCCGCCGAGGAGAGGTCGTGCCGGGACCACGGATCGCGGACCCCCACCCTGGCGCCGGACCCGCCACCGCCCCCGGCCCGGCGTCCGCCACCGCCCCCGCCCGGCTGCTGACCTCGGGCCTGTCGCTCGCGAGCCTCGTCGTGGGAACCCTCGGCGCGCTGCTCGGGCTCGACGACGTGCGCACGGTCGGGCTGCTGGCCTACTGCCTGGCCGGTCTCGGGTTCGCCCCGTGGAACCTCCTGCCGCAACTGGCCACCACCACGCGCGTCGTCCTGGCCGGGCTCACCGGGCTCACCGTGGCCACGGCGGTCTCGATGGGGATGATGCAGCTCGGCTCCTGGCACCCGGTCCCCGTCTTCACCTTCCTCGCCGTCCTCAGCGGCGCGGCCCACGGCCTCGCCCTGGTCCGCGCCTGGGCCGACCTGCCGTCGGCGTACCGCCGCCGCGTCTCCCGCCGGTACCTGGCGCGCGCCGTGAGCGACCTGCCGGCCGAGTTGTGGCCGGTCGTGGACCTGCTGCGCCGGCACCTCGCCACCATCGTCGCGGTCACCGGCGCGACGCTGTGCCTGGTGGGTGCCGCCGTGCACGGTCGTGAGGCCGTCCCGCCGTTCTGGGGGTTCCCCGCGGACATCGGCGTCCTGTGGTGGGTGGGGCTGGCTCTGCTCCTGACGGCGGTGGTGCTGGCGGTGGTCGACGGGCGTTCCTCCCTGTCCCTGGCCGTCGTCCTGCTGGTGCTGGTCACGGTCGTCACCCCCGCCCTGGTGTACGAGGGTCCCCGGTCGCAGTCGGCGCAGAAGCACGTCGACTTCGTCCAGCAGATCCGTTCGGTGCACGAACTGCGCTCCAGCGTCGCGGTGTACGACGGCTGGCCGGGGTTCTTCGCCTCCAGCGCCTGGTGGTGCGACGTGGCGGGGATCTCCGACCCGCTGAAGCTGGCGACGGCGTGGCCCGCCCTGATCGCCGGACTGCGCCTCGCCGCGCTGCGCCACCTGGCCGGACAGCTGCTGCGGACCCCGCGTGCCGCCTGGGTCGCCGTCGTGCTGGCCGCGCTGGCCGATCCGATCGGCGCGGACTACTTCTCGCCGCAGTCCGTGGGCTTCGTGCTCGGGCTCATCGTCTACGGGCTCGCCCTCGACCGGTCCCGGACGGTGCCCACCCCCTGGCTCATCCTGCTCGCCGGGTGCCTGATCGCCGTCACGCACCAGCTGAGCCCCTACGTCGTGGGCGGCGTCCTGGTGGTCCTGGTCGTCTTCCGCCTCATCCGGCCCTGGTGGACCCCGATGCTCCTGCTCGGGCCGGCGGTGGTGTGGGCGGTCCTGCACTTCGAGGCGCTGGCCCGCTTCCTGTCGCTGGACAGCCTCGGCGACCCGGGCAACCTGCGGCCGCCGCACACGCCCGGGTCGGCGGACCTGTCCCGCCTGACGGTCGTCCCGGCCTCGGTGGCGGCCCTGCTGGTGTGCATCGGCGTCGTCGGCCTCATCGCGCTGGTCACCCTCGTGCGCACCTGGCGTTCGTCCTGGTCGTGGGCGCTGGCCGCGTCCCCCGGCGTCGCCCTCGTCCTGGTCGTGGTGAACTCCTACGGGCAGGAGGGGATCTTCCGGGCCGTCCTGTTCGGCATGCCGTGGCTCGCGGTCCTGGCCACACCCACCCTGCTGGCGCCGCGGTGGGGGCTGCCCTGGCGGCCCCGGCGCCCCGGGCTGCACAGGGCGCCGGCGCTGGCCGTGCGCCTCGCGGCGGTCCTGACCGTGCTCACCGCCGCCTTCCTCGTCGCGGCGTTCGCGCTGGACAGGTTGACCGTGGTCCGGCGCGCCGACCTGACGGTGCTCGCCGCGCTCGAGCGGATCGAGGCGGCGCCGGACGCCCCGCAGCGGGTCGTCATCTTCCTCGGCGAGGGCAACCTGCCCACCACGGTGGCCCCGCCCGATGCGCGTTCCGTGGAGCTGCGCCTGGAGGACCTGGACCTCCTCTACGGCCAGCGGCCGGCGGACGAGGTCGCCGGGCAGGGTCTCGAGCTCACCCGCGCCCTGGAACGCGGAGCACCCGCCGAGATCACCCACGTCTACGTCGTCTGGTCGCCGACGATCTCCGACTACAGCTGGGCCTACGGGGTCCAGACGCCCGACCAGTTCGCCGCCCTGCGCGACGGCCTGCTGGCGCTGCCGCAGTGGTCGGTCGTGGCGCAGGACGGCGGCACCCTGCTGCTGCGGTTCGACCGGCCGGCCCCCGCGGCTCCGGCGGCCCCCACGGCTCCGGCGGTTCCTGCACCGCCCACACCGCCCGCACCGCCTGCGGCGCCGGTGGTGCCGTGATCCCCCCGGCCTCCCCGACGCGTGGTGCACGCAGGGCATGAGCGAACCGGACGGCAACCGTGACTCCGCCCCACCCGCACCGGGCTCCTCGTCGGCGCGCCCGCGGCGGACGGGGCGCGCCGTGCTGATCGTGCTGTGCAGCGCGCTGGTCCTGGCGCTGGTGGTCGGGGTCCTCGTCGTCCGCCTGCAGCGGGAGCCGCAGCGGGAGGAGGTGCAGCCGGCCCCCACGGGATCGGCCCCCTCGGCGTCGGCCACGGCCTCACCCACGGCCTCGGCTCCCTCGGGGTGCCCCGTCGTCACGGGGGCCGCGCTGGAGGAGAGGGCGGAGGACGCGGACGCCGGCCAGGCGCGGGTCGTCCAGGAGGGGCTGTCCCCGCAGGCCAGGGCGCTCGAGGTGTCCGGGTGGACGTCGGGGTCGGAGTCCGGGAGCGTCGGCCTGTCGACCGTCGCGCTGCAGGACGCTCCCGAGGAGCTCGCCTCGGCGGGCCTGTCCTCGGCGCTGGAGGTCAGGACCGAGGGGGACACCGGCCGCTGGGCCTTCGCGCTGGCCCGCACCTCGGACCCGGACACCTTCTTCGAGCCGGGCCGGACCTACCGCTTCCAGGCGTGGGTGCGGGAACTGGACGGCCGTGGGGAGGGCATCGGCCTCACCGTGGCCGATCCCGCCTACGCCGACCGGCCGACGGACGAGCGGCAGGTCTCCCAGGGGCAGGTGCGGACCTGGCGCCTGCTGTCGCGGACCTTCGTCGCGACAGCCCCGGGTGGGGCCCGGACCGGTCTGTACGTGACCCTGCCGCTCGGGGACTCCACGGTCTGGCAGATCACCGGCGTCAGCCTCGCCCGCGTCGAGGCCCCCGGTCCGCCGCGCACCGACGCGGCCGCCGACACCCGCATCGGGTACGCCGGCGGCGGAACCGTTCCCGACGCCTGCGCGTGGGTCCAGGAGACCGGCGCGCACGGCTGGGGGAACGCCGAGCTGCAGAACTACACGAGGGACGGGGAGAACACCGCCGTGGACCCCGACGGCAACCTGCGCATCACCGTCGCGCGGGAGGACGGGGGAGGTGCGCAGGATCCGCAGGCCGAGTTCACCAGCGGACGGATGACGACGCTGGGCCGGATCGCCGTGCCCAGCGGGTCCTACGTGGAGGCCAGCATCCAGGCGCCCGTCGGCGACGGGTTGTGGCCCGCCTTCTGGCTGATCGGGGCGAACTTCCCCGAGGTCGGATGGCCCGCCTCCGGCGAGATCGACATCTTCGAGGGGCAGGGGAGCCGACCCGACACCGCGCGCAACGCCGTGCACACGGCGACGGTCGCCGACCCCACCGAACACGTCCAGAGCGGCTGGGGAGCCGAAGGGGGGACGATCGTCCTCGACGAGTCCGTCGACAGCCGTCCCCACCGGTACGGCGTCTACTTCGACTCCTCGGTGGTGCGTTTCTTCGTCGACCGCGTGGAGATCCGCTCCGTGCTGGCCGAGGACGCGCGCGCGGCCGGGTGGGCCTGGCCCTTCGACCGGCCGCAGGCGATCGTGCTCAACGTGGCCGTCGACAGCGCGGAGGTCAGCGACGACCTCGCGCTGCCGGCGGCCATGCAGGTCTCCCCGATCGGCGTCTGGAGGGGAGCCGTTCCCCGCTGAACCCGATCCCCGTCGGGATCGGTTGCGGGGCAACGGATCAGGCCTGCTTGGAGTAGACCATCCAGTCGATCTGCAGGTGCCCCTCGACGGAGGCGTCCGGAACGTCGGCCCCGTTGGTCGCCGCCTGGACGACCCACTTGAACGGCGTCTGCGGAACTCCGTCGGTCGTCTCGCCGACCTTCTCGCCGTCGATGAAGAACTTCAGGCTGTCCGGCGTCCACTCGGTGGTCGCCGTGTGCCAGTCCTGCCAGCTGACGTCCGTGTGGTTCTTGTACGCCACGGTTCCCTCGGTGCCCAGTTCGAACGACACCATGTACTGCGGGTCGGTGAAGGGACTCTCGGGGAAGTCGATCTCCCCCTCCTTCCAGTCGTTCGAGGCCGGCCACAGCAGGAACGCCGAGCCGTAACCCTCCGCGGCGTCGGCGCGGTACCGGACCGTGTAGCGACCGTAGGTCTGCGACGTCTGGTTGTTCGGCGCGATCACGCCACCGGAGGGGCAGCCGTCGATCGTCCGCAGGTGGACGTCGACGAGGCCGTCGTGGGCGGAGACGTTCTCGCCGTTGTCGTAGCAGCCGTTCCCCGACGTGTCGGGGGTGGCGTCACCGTAGTCGTCGATGTCGGGGTAGGTGGAGCGGAAGGAACCGGCCGGTGCGTCGTCGGTGAAGTCCTGCGCGTAGACCTCCTCCCAGCCGTCGAGCGTGCCCGAGGGCATCTCCTCGCCGCTGGGTGCTGCGGCCGAGGCGCTGGACGAGGCGGTGGACGAGGGGGCGGCTTCGGCGGCGCTCGTTCCGGTGACGGTGACGAGTCCGGCCAGGCAGAGCAGGGAGAGCGTGGTGCTGGGGTTGCGCATGTTCTCACGATCTGAGGTGGTGCAGTCGAGTCCGGCTGTTCCGACTCGTGAGTCGTCGGCGTGATCAGCCGACGTTCCGGACGCTACCGGTCGGTCGGGCGGCGTTACAAATCCGTGACAGCCGGGCCGCCGCCGTCCCGGGCCGGGAACGGGGCGTCGGACCGAGCGCGGGGCGGCGTCATCGCCTTGCCCTGCAACGGTTCAGGCCCATCCGTGCTCGGTCGCCCCGGGTGGTTCTCCCCGGGGCGACCGGTACTGCGGGAACTGCGGAAACTGCGGGCGAACTCCCGCGCGTCCCGTCGTGGGTCCGGTCCTGTCAGTCCGCCCGGACCAGCAGCGCGACCGGCAGCGTGGCGAGCAGGTCGGCGATCCGCAACGCCCCGCCGGGGTGCTCGCTCCCGTCGAAGACGTTGCGCCAGCTGCCCTCGGGCAGCGTCAGCGTGTGCTCGCCCCAGCCGCCGTTGCGTTCCAGCGACACGGGCAGTCGCGTCGCGACCGCCACGGCGCCGGGTGCTTCCAGCGGCCCCCGCGCGAAGGCCAGCGCGTTCCCGGTCGACGTCGGGACGGGGGAGTAGTGCGCCTGCTCGCCGGTGAACCACTCCGGACGGGTGCCGCGGGTCCGCAACGTGCGCGAGACCACCAACAGCTTCTCGTCGTCCAGGTCGCTCGCCTGCGCCCCGCCGTCCAGCGCCGTGAGGCGGCGCTCGCGGTCGGCGTAGTCGACCGCGCGGCGGTTGTCCGGATCGACGAGCGACAGGTCGACGAGTTCGGAACCCTGGTAGACGTCGGGAACACCGGGCATCGCCAGTTGCACGAACTTCTGCCCGAGCAGCGCCACCCGCGCGGCGGACGCGGTGAGCTCGACGAACTCGGCCACGGCCGCGAGCACGGCCTCGTCGCCGAGGATCCCCCTCGCGAACCGCTCGACGGCGGACTCGTAGGCCTCGTCCGGCGCCGTCCACGTCGTGTGGTCCTTCGCCTCCCGCGTGGCCTTCTGCAGGTACGCCAGCAGCCGGTCCGCGGCGATGGGCCCGGCCGAACCCCAGGTGCCGAAGACGGTCTGCCACACCAGGACCTCGGTGCGCGGATCGAGTTCGGCGGCCCGGTGCTCCCCGGCCAGTTCCCGCCACGTCGCCAGGGCCGTGGCCCACTCGTCGGTGAACTCCGAGAGCACCGACAACCGGGCGCGGACGTCCTCGCTGCGCTTGGTGTCGTGCGTCGACAGCGTCGTCATCGTCGCCGGCCAGTCCTTGGCCAGCCGCGCCGCGAACGCGTGGAACTCCTCCGGCGACGTGCCGAAGCGCGTGGGGTCGCCGCCGACCTCGTTGAGGGAGCTCAACCGGAACCAGCGGTAGAACGCGGTGTCCTCGATGCCCTTGGCCATGACCGGGCCGCAGGTCTGCTGGAACCGGACGACGAACTCCGCCGCGCGCGCGTCCCGGCCACCGACCCGGCCCAGCGCGAGGTCGACGACCACGGCCAGGGTGTCGTGCCGTTCCGCGGGCAGCCGGGTGCGGGCGATCTCGGCGGCCTCGTGGAGCACCTCGACCGACTCGGCGGGGGGTTCCTCGCCGGGCACCACGTAGGCGCGGTACTGCTCGACCGCCACGAGGAGTTCCACGACGGCCTCGTGCAGCCCGCGGCGGGTGTGGTCGCGCAGGTTGACGTCGTCGTGGCAGATGCCCGAGAGCAGCTCGACCAGGCGGTGCACCTCGGCGTACAGGCCGTGCTCGACGACCTCGCGCTTGGCCTCCTCGACTATCGCGGTGAACGGCCGCGACTGGTCGGTGACCGAGGCGTACAGCGACGACAGGGGCTCGGCGCCGGCCTGGTCCAGGAACAGCCCGCCGATGCGCTGCAGGGCGTCGTACCCGGTGGTCCCGGCGCACGCCCAGTCGGTGGGCAGCAGCTCGTCGCCCTCCAGGATCTTCTCGACCACCACCCAGGCGCTCGACCCCGCGTCGGCCGCGGCCGTGGCCTCGGACAGCCGGCGCAGGTAGCCCCGCGGGTCGGCCAGGCCGTCGGGGTGGTCGATCCGCAGCCCCTGCAACTGCCCCGAGCCCACCAGCTCCAGCAGCAGCGCGTGGGTGGCGTCGAACACCTCCGGGTCCTCGACGCGGATCGCGGCCAGGGTGTCGACGTCGAAGAACCGCCGGTAGTTCAGCTCCTCGTCGGCCACCCGCCAGTGCGCCAGCCGGTACCACTGCCGGTCCACCAGCTGCTCCAGCGGCAGGTCCTCGGTGCCGGGCCGGACCGGGAAGACGTGGTCGTAGTAGCGCAGCACCGGCTCCCCGCCGTCCGCCTCGGCGCTGCGGTCCAGCGACAGCTCACCCGCGGCGAGCACCTGGCCGATGCGCTGACCGAGCACGGCCATGAGGATGGCCCGGTCCTGCACCGACCAGTCGACGTCGAACCAGGACGCGTACGGCGACTCGGGGCCCTCGCGCAGCACCGACCACAGCTGGGCGTTGTCGCTGGCCGGCGTCGGCACGGCCATGTGGTTGGGGACGACGTCGGCGACCGCGCCGAGCCCGTTGTCCCGCAGCCGGGCGGTGAGCCGGTCGAAGGCCTCCCGGCCGCCCGCCTCGGGGTTCAGGTGCGAGTGGTCGACCACGTCGTACCCGTGCTGCGACCCCTTGGCCGGCGCCAGGACCGGCGACAGGTAGGCGTGCGAGACCCCCAGCGCGGCCAGGTACTGCGCCCGGGCGGCGGCGTCGTCGAAGGTGAAGGCCGGCTGGATCTGGAACCGGTAGGTGCTCGCGGGAACCACGGCCGGACGGTAGGTCACTTCTCTCCCAGGGGTTCACGAGCCAGTACGAGGACCGAGCGCGCCGCCACGGGCAGCTTGGCGCCCGGCGAGAAGGCGGACTCCTCGGTGAAGATCGAGACGATGCCGACCTGGTCGTCGGCGGTGTCCAGGCGCGGGCGCCAGTCGTCGCCGTAGGCCTTCTCCGGCAGCGTGAACTCCACGGTCTCGTGCCAGGGGTTGTACAGGATGAGGAACGAGTCGCCGACGATGCGTTCGCCGCGCCGGTCCGGCTCGGGGATGGCCTCGCCGTTCAGGAAGACCATGACGGTGCGGTTGGAGTGGTCGCTCCAGTCGGCGTCGGTCATCTCCTGACCCTCGTTGGAGAACCACTCGATGTCGCCGACCTCGCTCTCCCCGCCGTGGCCGGCCTCGCCGGCGAAGAACCGGCGCCGCTGGAAGACCGCCTCGCTGCGCCGCAGCGCCACCACCCGCTTGCTGAACTCCAGGAGCTCCTTCTGGGCGTCGGACAGCTTCCAGTCGATCCAGGAGATCTCGTTGTCCTGGCAGTAGACGTTGTTGTTGCCGCGCTGGGTCCGCCCCAGCTCGTCGCCGTGCAGGATCATGGGCACCCCCTGCGACAGCAGCAGCGTCGTCAGCAGGTTGCGGTGCTGGCGGGCGCGCAGGGCGATGATCTCCGGGTCCTCGGTCGGACCCTCGACACCGCAGTTCCAGGAGCGGTTGTGGCTCTCCCCGTCGGCGCCGCCCTCGCCGTTGGCGTCGTTGTGCTTCTCGTTGTAGGAGACCAGGTCCCGCATCGTGAAGCCGTCGTGCGCGGTGACGAAGTTGATGCTCGCGATGGGTTTGCGGCCGGAGTGCTCGTACAGGTCCGAGGAGCCGCTGACGCGGCTGGCGAACTCGCCCAGGGTCTTCGGCTCCCCCCGCCAGAAGTCGCGGACGGTGTCGCGGTAGCGGCCGTTCCACTCGGTCCACAGGGGCGGGAACCCGCCGACCTGGTACCCGCCGTCCCCGACGTCCCAGGGCTCGGCGATGAGCTTGACCTGCGAGACGACCGGGTCCTGCTGGACCAGGTCGAAGAACGCGCTCAGCCGGTCGACCTCGTGGAACTGGCGGGCCAGGGTCGAGGCCAGGTCGAAGCGGAAGCCGTCGACGTGCATCTCCGTGACCCAGTACCGCAGCGAGTCCATGATGAGCTGCAGCACGTGGGGCGAGCGCATGAGCAGGCTGTTCCCCGTGCCGGTGGTGTCGAAGTAGTGCTTCTTGTCGTCGTCCACGAGGCGGTAGTAGGCCTGGTTGTCGATGCCGCGGAAGCACAACGTCGGGCCCATGTGGTTGCCCTCGGCCGTGTGGTTGTAGACGACGTCGAGGATGACCTCGATGTTCGCCTCGTGCAGCGCGCGCACCATCGACTTGAACTCCTGGACCTGCTGGCCGCGCTGGCCGGTGGAGGAGTAGGCGTTGTGCGGGGCGAAGAAGCCGATGGTGTTGTAGCCCCAGTAGTTCGTCAGGCCCTTGTCCACCAGGTGGGTGTCCTGCACGAACTGGTGCACCGGCATGAGCTCGACCGCCGTCACGCCCAGCTCGACGAGGTGCTCGATGACGGCCGGGTGCGCCATCGCCGCGTAGGTGCCGCGGATCTCCTCGGGCACGTCGGGGTGCAGCATCGTCATGCCCTTGACGTGCGCCTCGTAGATCACCGACTCGTGGTACTCGTGCGTCGGGCGCCGGTCGTTGCCCCAGTCGAAGAACGGGTTCACGACGACCGAGAGCATGGTGTGCCCGAGGCTGTCCTCGGTGTTCACCTCGCCGGGGCGCTCGAAGTAGTAGGAGAAGAGGGACTCGTCCCCGTCCACCTGCCCGTCGACGGCCTTGGCGTACGGGTCCAGCAGCAGCTTCTCGGGCTGGCAGCGCGATCCGCTCTCGGGGTGGAACGGGCCGTGGACCCGGTACCCGTAGCGCTGACCGGGCTGGACTGCCGGCAGGTAGGCGTGCCAGACGAAGCCGTCGACCTCCGGCATGTCGATCCGCTGCTCGGTCCCGTCGTCGGCGATGAGGCACAGCTCGACCCGTTCGGCGACCTCGGAGAAGAGGGCGAAGTTCGTCCCGGCGCCGTCGTACGTGGCGCCGAGGGGGTAGGGCCGTCCGGGCCAGATCTGCATGGGGGGAGTCCCTCCAGCTGCTTCGAAGGTGCAGGTGTCGTCGTTCGTCGTCGTGGTCGCCCCGACATCATGTCGGGTCCGCGCCCACCTCACCTCCCGGAGTGGCAGCCCGGGGCGGACCGGCCGCCCCGGCTACCGTGGCGGCGTGCCCCAGGACACCTCCCGTCCGGGCGAGAACCCGCAGCGCCGGCAGGAGTCCATGCCCGAGACCGTGCAGTCGGCCCACGACGGGGCGGCACCCACCGTCACCTCCTCGCCACCTCCCGTGCCGGTGCGCGTGTGGCGGGACCTGCGCACGCTGGCCGCGGGGACCGTCGGGGCCTGCATGCGCTTCCGGGTCACCGGCCTGGCGGCCGAGGGCGGCTTCTTCGCCCTGCTCTCGCTGCCGCCGCTGGTCTTCGGGATCGTCGCCAGCCTGGGCTACCTCGGCCGCTGGCTGGGGCCGGAGGACGTCGACGCCGTCCGCGACCAGCTCGCCCGGATCACCGAGGCGGTCTTCACCTCCGAGGCCATCGCCGACGTCATCCTCCCCACGTTCGACTCGGTGACCACCACCGGCCGGGCCGACCTGACCGTGCTGGCCTTCGCCGTCAGCGTCTGGTCGGGGTCGCGGGCCCTGAACGTCTACGTCGACACCATCTCGATCATGTACGGCCTCGGCGGGCACCGGGGCATCGTGCGGACCCGGCTGCTGTCGCTGTCGACCTACCTGGTCGCGCTGCTGGTCGGGGTCGTCGTCGTGCCGTTGGTGCTCGTCGGGCCGCGGCTGCTGGGGGAGTGGCTGCCCCCGCACCTGGACGTGCTGACGACGCTGTACTGGCCGGTCGTGCTCGTGCTGTCGGTCTTCTGCCTCGCCACGCTCTACCACCTGGCCACCCCCGTCCGCTCGCGCTGGTGGCGGGACGTTCCCGGCGCGCTGCTGGCCCTGCTGGGCTGGCTGCTCATCTCCTGGGTGCTGCGGTGGGCGCTGGGGTTCTCCGTCGCGGGGCCCTCCACCTCGATCTACGGGCCGCTGGCCGCCCCGATCGTGGTGCTCATCTGGTTCTACTTCCTCGCCATCACCGTGCTCATCGGGGCCGCGCTCAACTCCGCCGTCGACCGCGTCTGGCCCGACCCGACCAAGGCCGCGGCGCGCGAGGCCGCGCGCCTGCAGGCGGCCGCGCGGCGTCGGTGGGTGCCCTGACCTGACCGGGTGAGGATCGCGCCCACCGTCGCGTCGGTGATCACCCGGTGGGTGAGACTGGACGGGTGGACCTGCACCGCATCACCTCGGCCGGTGGCCGCCGCGCCCGCGACCTGGCCGCCCGGGCCCGGCTGAACACCCACCGCCTGGCGGCCTACCGCCCGCGCAGCGAGCTGGTCCTGCCCGTCACGCAGGTGCGACGGGCCGCGGTCCCCGCCGTGGACGCCCACAACCACCTCGGCCGCTGGCTGACCGGCGGGCACGCCTGGCTGGCCCCCGACGTCGGGGCTCTGCTGGCGCGGATGGACGAGCTGAACCTCGCCGCGATCGTCAACCTCGACGGCCTGCCCGGCGACCTGGAGGCCAACCTCGACCGGTACGACCGCGCCCACCCCGGGCGGTTCGCGACCTTCGCCCACGTGGAGTGGCGGCGCATCGCGCAGGGCCCGGCCGGAGTGGCGGCCATGGTCGCCCAGGTCGAGGCCGCGGCCCGGGCGGGGGCGGCCGGCCTGAAGGTCTGGAAGGACCTGGGCCTGCTGGTCCGCGACGCCGACGGCGCGCTGGTGCGCCCCGACGACCCGCGGCTGTCCGACGTCTTCGAGGCCGCCGGGGCAGCCGGACTGCCCGTGCTGGTGCACATCGGCGACCCGCCGGCGTTCTTCCGGCCCGTCGACCGGCACAACGAGCGCCTCGAGGAACTGACCCGGCACCCGGACTGGAGCTGGCACGGCAAGGGCCTGCCCAGCCACCGCCAGCTGCAGGACGCCTTCGACGCCCTCGTCGGCGCGCACCCGGGCACGACCTTCATCGGCGCCCACGTCGCGGGCTGGGCGGAGAACCTGCAGTGGGTCTCCGACGCCCTGGACCGGCACCCCAACCTCGTCGTGGACACCGGGGCCCGGCTGGCCGAACTGGGCCGGCAACCGCGGGCCGCGGCGGCGTTCGTGGCCCGGCACGCCGACCGGGTGCTGTGGGGCAGCGACAGCTTCCCCTTCGACGCCGACGCCGTGGGGCGCTGGTTCCGCGTCCTGGAGACGGCCGACGAGGCCTTCGACTACGGCCCCGAACCGGACCAGGGACGCTGGACGGTGTCCGGGCTGGACCTGGACGCCGACCAGCTCGCCGCGGTCTACGCCGGCAACGCCCGGCGGGTCGTCCCGGCGCTCCGGCGCTGACCCGCTGAAGCCCCCGAGGGGCGGAGGGCGGGGTCAGGCGGCGTGCCGGTCCCCGGCGGCGGTGCGCTGCCGGGCGACCTGCACGTCCTGGGCCTCCTGGCGGTGCTCCGGCGACCCTGCGGACAGACCCGCGGGCAGGTCGCGCCCGGCGATCCGCGCGAGGATCGCGAGGTGCTCGCGGGACAGGCGCTGGGGGTCGAACCGGCGGGCGAACTCCGGGCCGCGGTCGGCGGCCGCGCGCAGCGGCTCCGGATCCGTCAGGTGGGCGGCCAGCGCCTCGGTGAGGGCCTCGACGGACTCCGTCGGCACCAGCCGGCCCAGTTCCCCCTCGGCCAGCAGCATCCGGGTGCCCACCGAGCAGTCGGTGGCCACCACCGGCGTGCCCAGCGCCAGGGATTCCAGCAGCGTCAAGGGCATGGCCTCCGTCCGGGAGCTGGAGACGAACAGGTCGGCCCCGGACAGCACCGACTCGGGACGGTCGGTGAAACCGGGCAGGCGCACGTGGTCGGCGCCGAGGTCGGCCACGAGCGCCTCCAGGTCGGCGCGGCCCTCACCCTCGCCGGCGATGGTCAGCTCGTGCTCCAGGCCCCGTGCCCGCACGGCGGCCGAGGCGCGCACCAGCAGGTCGAACCCCTTGTGCGGGGTCAGCCGGCCCAGGGACACCACCTGCGGGACCGCGACGCGCCGGCGGGGCCGACCGGCCGCCCGCGCGCGCAGCGCGTCGACGTCGACGCCGTTGACGACGACGTGCGTGCGCTCGGCCGGCTGGCCGTTGGCGACGATGCCGGGCACCAGCCCGGGGGAGACGCAGATCGTGGCGTCGGCGTGCGCGTCGGCCAGCCGCGTCACCCGGCGCAGGTGCCGCGGGACCCACGCCGCGACGGCCTCGTCCAGGTCGCCCTGGGCCAGCACGACGAACGGACGCCGGGTCAGCCGGGCCGCGATCCAGCCCGCCAGCACCCCGTGACCGATCTCGGACCCGGAGACCACGACGTCGTGGTGGCGGGCCTCGGCGACCAGGCGGCGCACCCCGCGCGGGAGGCGACGCGAGCCGGGCAGCGCCGCGTCGGCGCCCAGGACGAGCCGGACGGAGGGGTCCGGGGTCGCGGTCGGGACTCCGCAGACGTCCTCGAGGGCGAAGACCGTGGTCTCGACGCCGTCCGCCACGAACCGGCGCGCCAGCTCCAGGACCACGCGCAGACCGCCGTTCTCCCTCAGGTGGCCCTGCACGAAGAGGACGCGCAGGGGGCGGCGGGAGGCGAGGTCGAGAGCGGGCATGCACACGACCCTAGGTCGCAGCCGGGGTGCCGATCCTGTCTGCGACCTGGGGAGAACCCGTGTGCCGTAACGGTTCTGACTCGATCGGTGGAGCATCGACACGGAGAGTGGCCAACGGTCGCGCATCGCCCTGGAACGACGAAGGGCCGGGTCCATCGCTGGACCCGGCCCTTCGTCGAGAGTGGGCGATACTGGGATCGAACCAGTGACCTCTTCCGTGTCAGGGAAGCGCGCTACCGCTGCGCCAATCGCCCTCGGTGCCCCGCCCCGGGAGCTACCCGGTGCGGAGTGGAGGTGGAGACGGGATTCGAACCCGTGTGGACGGCTTTGCAGGCCGCTGCCTAACCTCTCGGCCACTCCACCGTAGAGGCTCACGGCCCCGTAAGCCGAACTTCAGAGCGGACGACGAGACTCGAACTCGCGACCCTCACCTTGGCAAGGTGATGCGCTACCAACTGCGCTACGTCCGCATGCCCTGGTTTCCCCGCCGTTCCCGGCCGGTTCCCCGTGGCGTTGAAAACACTAGCCCACGTCGGCGCCTGGGCCAAATCCCTTCGGCGGCACCCCGTCCCGGCCCGGCGGGGGGCTGATCCGCACGGGCTCCCGCCTGGAAGGTGCCATCGCCCGGAACCCGCCCCGGCGGCCTTGCCGGGACGGGCTCCGAGCGGACGTCGCGTTCGTCCTCAGGACACGAGACGGGCGATGAGCTCGTCGAGGTCCAGGTGGCGGGTCTCCCGCCCCGGCGGCACCAGGGCGTCGGCACGGCGCAGGAAGCGCCGGACGTCCGCCTCGTCCGCCTCCAGCTCCGCGTTGCCGTCGGGCGACGACAGGCGCAGCAGGATCCGGGGGCGACCGTCGAGGGACTCGGGGCACGGCCGCACCTGCACGTCTCCGGTGCCGGCGGGTGCGGACAGCCCGTCCCTCAACAAGTCACGTGCGAAGACCCACTCCACGTCGGTGTCGCCACCACGGAAGACCGCGTGGATGGCGTACGGGTCGTCAGCCCCGTAGTGCAGGCTGGCGGGGACGGGAAGTCCCGGACCGCTGGTGGTCCGGAGCCGCAAGGACACGTCGACGTCGACCTCGGTCTTGCGGTGCGGCAGTGCAGGCACGTCGACCTCCGTGTGCTCTTGGCCGCTGACGGGCTCCAGCGACCGTGCTGATGAGTTTCCCACCAAAAGCGCTCGTGAAACACCCGAACGATGCAAGTCCGACGTCGGGGCGTCGCCGGTGGTTCCCCGGTGGTTCCGCCGGCCGTGGGAAGAGGCCGCGGAGGGCGTCACCGGCGCCCGTGTGCACGTGGTGTGACGGTGCCGGGGGACCCGGGCGCGGAATCCGCACAGCAGCGCGGGAGCGTTCTGCAGCGGTCGTGCGTTGCACCCTGCAGACCACGGGAACGGAGGGGGACGGGTGCGAGCGGTGCAGGAAGCGCACGACCAGGCGGGAGACCCGCGTGAAGACCTGACCGGGGCCACGCTCGGCCGCCGGCCCCTGCCCGACCCGCCGCAGGCCGCCGAACCCGTCGCCAGGGGGGTGGGCGAGGACGAGCTGACCGCCCACCAGCACCGGCTCCACCGGGCCCGGGCGGCGCTGCACGCCCGCCGGGAGGCCATCCGCGCCGACGCCCACCGCAACCGCGTCTACCGGGCCGTGGTGGGCGCCGTCGGCACCTTCGTCGTCGCCCTCGGCCTGCTCCTGGTCCCGTTGCCCGGACCGGGCTGGCTCGTGGTCTTCCTCGGGCTGGCGCTGCTGGGCACCGAGTTCTCCTCGGCCCAGCGGCTCAAGGTCTTCGGCGAACGGCAGGTGCACCGCTGGGCCCGGTGGATCGCGCGGCGCTCGCTGGCCACCCGGGCGGCACTGGGCACCGGAACCGCTGCCGCCGGCGCCGCGGTGGTCTGGGGCTACCTGGCCTGGCAGGGGCTGCCCGGCTGGACCCCGGAGGTCGTGACGGCCCAGTTGCAGTGGATCCCCGGGCTCGAGCGGTAGGTGGGGTGGGTGGTCGGGAGCACCGCTCCCGGTCCGGTATGGTTTTCCCACCGGTCGCGCTGAGCGCGACGACCGGGCGATTAGCTCAGTGGTAGAGCACTTCGTTCACACCGAAGGGGTCACTGGTTCGAACCCAGTATCGCCCACTCCCAGAACCCCCCGGCCCTCCCGGCCGGGGGGTTCTGCCGTTGCGCGGCACAATCGGCAAGGTGCCCGTCACCGGAGTCCTGCGCTCCCTCGCCCTCTTCCCCGTGAAGTCGCTCCCCGGCCTGACGCCGCGCTCGGCCGCCGTCGGCCCCGACGGGCTGGTCGGGGACCGGGGCTTCGCAGTCGTCGACGCCGCGGGGGAGGTCCTGGCCGCCAAGCGGCACCCTCGGCTGGAGGACCTGGTCCTGGCCGGGCCACCGCACGAACCGCGGGTGGAGGTGCCCGGCGGCGTGCCCCTGGCGCAGTACCTGCAGGTGCCCGGTGCGCACGTGGCCCCCGTCGCCGGCGGCGCCCGGCAGGTCGAGGCCCTGCACCTGGTCAGCCTGCGGCAGCGGGCGGCGCCCGACGGCGGCGACTCCCGCCGCGCCAACCTCGTCGTGGAGTTCGGCGAGGACGAGCCGCCCACGCGGGACTGGGCCGGCGCCGTGTGCGCCGTGGGGGACGTGCAGCTGCAGGTCGTGGGCGTCCCCAGGCACTGCGCCGGCGTCTTCGCGCGGGTCCTGACCCCGGGGTCGGTGCGGACCGGGGACGTGGTGCGACTGTCCGTGAGCACGGGCGGCTAGAGTCGGCGGGTCAGTTCCCGAACGTCCCGGAGGCCCCCGAGTGTCCGCGCAGCTGTCCATCACCCGGTCCGGCGCCCCGGAGCAGGTCGCGACCGGCACGACGGCGGGGGAGCTGTTCAGCGACGACCGCGACGTCGTCGTCGCCCGCGTCAACGGCGAACTGCGGGACCTCTCGCACGTCCTGGCCGACGGTGACGAGGTCGAGGGCGTCCTCGTCTCCTCCGAGGAGGGGCTGGCCGTCCTGCGGCACTCCACCGCGCACGTCATGGCCCAGGCCGTGCAGCAGCACTTCCCCGAGGCCAAGCTGGGCATCGGCCCACCGATCCGCGACGGCTTCTACTTCGACTTCGACGTCGCCCGGCCCTTCACGCCCGAGGACCTGAAGGTGATCGAGAAGACGATGCAGAAGATCGTCAAGGAGGGTCAGCGGTTCGTCCGCCGCGACGTCTCCGACGAGCAGGCGCGCGCCGAGATGGCCGACGAGCCGTACAAGCTGGAGCTCATCGGGCTGAAGTCCTCGGCCGGGGACGCGGCCGAGGGCGCCGGCGCCGAGGTCGGCGAGGGCGGCCTGTCGGTCTACGACAACGTCAAGCGCGACGACTCGGTGGCCTTCAAGGACCTGTGCCGCGGCCCGCACCTGCCCACCACCCGGCTCGTCGGCGTCGGGTTCAGCCTAACCCGCTCGGCGGCCGCCTACTGGCGTGGCAGCGAGAAGAACCCGCAGCTGCAGCGCATCTACGGCACGGCGTGGCCCAGCAAGGACGAGCTGAAGGCCTACCAGGAGCGCATCGCCGAGGCCGAGCGCCGCGACCACCGCCGCCTGGGCGCCGAGCTGGACCTGTTCTCCTTCCCCGACGAGATCGGCTCGGGCCTGGTCGTCTTCCACCCCAAGGGCGGGGTCGTGAAGCGCGAGATGGAGGACTACGTCCGCCGCCGGCACATCGAGGAGGGGTTCTCCTACGTCGGCACTCCGCACATCTCCAAGGGCGGCCTGTTCGAGACCTCCGGGCACCTGCCGTACTACGAGGACACGATGTTCCCCGGCATGGAGCTGGAGAACTCCAAGTACTACCTCAAGGCCATGAACTGCCCGATGCACAACCTGATCTTCCGCTCGCGCGGACGGTCCTACCGGGAACTGCCGCTGCGGTTCTTCGAGTTCGGGTCGGTGTACCGGTACGAGAAGTCCGGTGTGGTGCACGGCCTGACGCGCGTGCGCGGGCTGACCCAGGACGACTCGCACAGCTACGTGACGGCCGAGCAGGCACCGCGGGAGATCAAGCACCTGCTCGACTTCGTCCTGGGCCTGCTCAAGGACTTCGGCCTCGACGACTACTACCTGGAGCTGTCGACCCGCGGCGAGTCCGAGAAGTTCATCGGCTCGGACGAGCAGTGGGCCGCGGCGACCGCGGTGCTGGAGACCGCGGCGAAGGAGACGGGGCTGGAACTGGTCGCCGACCCCGGCGGCGCAGCGTTCTACGGCCCGAAGATCTCCGTGCAGGCCAAGGACGCCATCGGCCGGACCTGGCAGATGTCGACCATCCAGTACGACTTCAACCAGCCCGCGCGGTTCGGCCTGGAGTACACCGCGGCCGACGGGTCCAAGCAGCAGCCGGTGATGATCCACTCGGCCAAGTTCGGGTCGCTGGAGCGGTTCTTCGGCGTCCTCGTCGAGCACTACGCCGGCGCGTTCCCCCCGTGGCTGGCGCCGGTCCAGGTCGTCGGCATCCCCGTCGCGGACGCGCACGTGCCGCACCTGCTGGAGGTGGCGGACAAGCTGCGGGCCGCCGGGATCCGGGTCGAGGTCGACGACACCGACGACCGGATGCCGAAGAAGATCCGCACCTGGACCAAGCAGAAGATCCCCTTCCTGCTCATCGCCGGCGCCGAGGACGTCGAGAACGGCGCCGTGTCGTTCCGCTTCCGCGACGGCAGCCAGGAGAACGGCGTGCCCGTCGCCGACGCGGTCGAGCGGATCGCCGCGGCCGTGCGCGACCGCGTCCAGGTCTGAGCGCGTGACCGAGGTGGAGCCCGCGGAGGACTTCGCGGGCGAACCCGACGGGTTCGGCCGGCTGTGGACCCCGCACCGGATGGCCTACATCCAGGGGGAGAAGAAGCCGGCCGACGACGGTCCGGGCAGCTGCCCGTTCTGCCGGGCGCCGGGTCAGCCCGACGCCGACGGCCTCGTGGTCCACCGCGGAGAGCACGTCTTCGCGGTGCTGAACCTCTTCCCGTACAACCCCGGGCACCTCATGGTGTGCCCCTACCGGCACGTGTCGTCCTACGTCGACCTCGCAGCGGAGGAACTGGCCGAGTTCACCGCGTTCACCCGCTCCGCGGTGCTGACGCTCAAGGCCGCCTCGAACCCGGCCGGGTTCAACATCGGCATGAACCAGGGCGCGGTGGCCGGGGCGGGGATCGCCGCGCACCTGCACCAGCACGTCGTCCCGCGCTGGGAGGGCGACGCCAACTTCCTGCCCGTCGTGGCCCGGACGAAGGCGATGCCGGAACTGCTGGAGGACACCCGCTCCCGGCTCGCGCGGGCGTGGGTGGATCAGCCCACCGGCTGAACGCGCCGCTGCGGCAGCCGCACCCGCTCCAGCGGGAAGAAGGCCAGCAGGCACACCACCGTCGGCAGGAAGTGGATGCCGAGCGTCAGGTACGTGCCGAGGTGGAAGCACGCCCAGAACAGCAGCGCCGCGGCCAGCGCGCGTCCGCGCAACCACAGCATGAGCGGGCTGGCGAACTCGGCGAGCAGCACCACCCACTGGATGCCGACGACGAAGTACGGGACCTGCTCCAGGGCGTCGGTCAGGTCGTTGCCGCGGCGGGCGAACGCCCACGTCGTCACCGCGCCGTTGGCCCAGTCCCAGCCGCCGAAGCGGACCTTGGCCACCGCGGCCAGGAAGTACGTGCACACCGCGGCCACCTGCACGCACCGCACCGCCCAGCCGGCCGCCTCCGCCGGGCCCTCCCGGCGCCCCGCGGCCCCCACCGTCGGCAGCACCAGCAGCGCCACCAGCAGCGCGACGTGGTCGTGGTCGACCTTGGAGTAGCCGAACGCGTTGCCCAGCCAGTACAGGTAGGCCAGCGCGCACACCGCGCCGGCCGCCCGGGGCAGCCGTCCGGTGGCCGCGACCAGCGCGGACAGGACCAGCACGACCAGGCCGGCCTGGACGACCGGCGGAGCCGGGGCCGGCACGTGCAGCCACCGGAACAGCGCGACGGGCCGGTACAGCTGCTCGGGGACGTCGGCGTGCGCCAGCGGCCAGGTGGTGATGCGCCAGGCGTCCCACACCACGAACAGGTACAGCACCACCCGCAGGACGGCGATGCGGCGCAACGGGACGGGCGGGAACCACCAGGCGCGCCAGCTCACCGACAGCACCCCAGCGGGTGCTGCGGGTCCGGCACGCTCCAGCGGGCCAGCTCCTCGCGCCGGGTGCTGACCACGCGGCCGCCGGCGAGGTCGGAGACGTCCTGCACCAGGACCAGCTCGGCGTAGCGGGGGTCGCCGGGGTGCCGGCGGGCGTGCGCCGCGGCGATGGCCTCCAGCAGCGCGGGGTCGTCGACGAACCGGCGCAGCTGTCCCTCGACCTCGGCCCGCCGCAACCCGACCCCGCCGGGGGACAACCGCACGCCCACCTCGGCACCGTCCACGGTGACCGCCTCCACGTGCGTGGAACGGATCTCGCCGTCCAGGTCGACGCCGAAGGCGTACTGCGACATCGGGGCGAACGGCCACCGGTCGTCGTTGCCCTGCAGCGTGCCCAGGGCGAGCAGCACGGTGAACGAGACCGCGGCAGCCGATCGCCACCACCGGGCCGGGGTCTGCAACCGTCGCACGTCCCGACCGTAGTGACCGCCGACCCCGGCGCGGCCCCGGCGGCGACGCGACGCGCCGACGTTAGGGTGAGCCGTCCGGACGACGGGATCCAGCGGAACGGGACGATGCTCAACAGGTACGCGCGTGCGGTGACCACGAAGCTCTTCACACCCCTCGCCCGGCTCCTGCTGCGTCTCGGGCTGACCCCGGACGCGGTGACGTTCCTCGGCACGCTCGGGGTGGTGGCCAGCGCGCTGGTGCTCTACCCGATGGGGGAGCTGTTCTGGGGTTCGCTCGCGGTCACGATCTTCGTGCTCTCCGACACCATCGACGGGATCATGGCCCGCTCCCTGGGGCGTTCGGGCAAGTGGGGCGCCTACCTGGACTCGACGCTGGACCGCTTCGCCGACGGCGCCGTCTTCGGCGGTCTCGCGGTCTGGTTCGCCCGCGGCGGGGACGACGACCTGACCGCCGGGCTGGCGCTGCTGTGCCTGGTGCTGGGCAGCATCGTCTCCTACGCCAAGGCCCGCGCCGAGGGACTGGGCTACACCGCCAACGTCGGCATCGCCGAACGCGGCGAGCGGATGGTCGCCGTGCTCGTCGGAGCCGGGTTCGTCGGGCTCGGCGTCCCGTTGGGCTTCCTGCAGGTGGTCCTCGCCCTGCTCGCCGTCGGCAGCGCCGTCACCGTCGTGCAGCGCATGACGACGGTGCACCGGCAGGCCACGGCGGCCACCGCGCCGGACGCGTGAGCGCACGGGACCGGCTGACCACGGCCGGGTTCCGGTGGGGCTGGCGACTGGCGCGCACCGTGCCGGAGGAGGTCGCCGTCCGACTGTCGGTGCGCACCGCCGACGCGCTCGTGGCCCGCGGCGGTCCCCGGGTGGACCAGTTGCGCCGCAACCTGGCCCGCGCCCGGCCCGAAGCCGGCCCGGCCGAACTCGGCACCCTGGTCCGCGACGGGTTCCGCAGCTACGCGCGGTACTGGCTGGACGCCTTCCGGCTGCCCTCGTGGAGCGTCGAGCGCACCGTCGGGCCGGTCCGCTTCACGCACGGTGAGGAGCTGCGGACCGCCCTGGGCAGCGGCCGTGGCGCGGTGGCCTTCCTGGGGCACCTGGGCAATTGGGACCACGCGGCGGCCTGGTCCGCGCGCGCCCTGCACCCGGTCGTGACCGTGGCCGAACGGCTGCGCCCCGAGCAGGTGTACGAGGAGTTCCTCGCCTTCCGCCGCGGTCTGGGCATGGAGGTGCTGCCGCTGGGCGACCCGGCGACCTTCCCGACGCTGCTGCGGCGGCTGCGCGAGGGGGCGTTCGTGCCGCTGCTGGCCGACCGCGACCTGTCGTCGACCGGGGTCGAGGTCGACTTCCTCGGGGAGCGGGTGCGGATGGCCCGGGGACCGGCGGCGCTGGCCCTGGCGACGGGCGCCCCGCTGTTCCCGATGACCGTCTTCCACGAGGTCCGCGACGGTGCCCGTGTCCTGGTCGTCGAGACCCGGCCGCGGGTGCCGGTTCCGGACCGCGGACCCGGCGAGACCGTGCGCGAGCACCGGCGGCGGGCCGTCGCGGTCATGACGCAGGCCTGCGCCGACGAGATCGCCGCCGCCGTGCGCGCCCACCCCGACGAGTGGCACGTCCTGCAACCGCTGTTCCCCGCGGACCTGCCACCCGGTCCGAGGAGCTGACCGTGCGGATCGGGATCGTCTGCCCCTACTCCTTCGACGTGCCCGGCGGGGTGCAGTTCCACGTCCGCGACCTCGCCGAGCACCTCCTCGGCCTCGGCCACCACGTCCGGGTGCTGGCCCCCGCGGACGACGAGTCGACCCTGCCGTCCTTCGCCGACCCCGGCGGGAACGTCGTCGCGGTGCCCTACAACGGCTCCGTGGCGCGCCTGTCCTTCGGCCCGGTGACCGCGGCGCGGGTGCGGCGGTGGCTGGCCGAGGGGGACTTCGACGTCCTGCACGTGCACGAACCGCTGTCGCCGAGCACCTCGCTGCTCGCCCTGTGGGCGGCCCCGCCCTCGAGCGCCCTGGTGGCGACCTTCCACACCGCCAACCTGCGTTCGCGGGCCATGCAGGCCGCGTTCCCGCTGCTGCGGCCGAGCCTGGAGAAGATCTCCGCCCGCATCGCCGTCAGCGAGGACGCCCGCCGCACCGTCGTCGAGCACGTGGGCGGGGACGCCGTCGTCATCCCCAACGGGGTCTTCACCCGGGCCTTCGCCGACGCCCGGCCGCGACCGGAGTGGACGGGCACCCCCGAGCGGCCCGTGGTGGCGTTCGTCGGCCGCCTCGACGAGCCGCGCAAGGGGCTGCCGCTGCTGTGCGAGGTCGTGCCGCTGGTGCGTGCCGTCGTGCCCGGTTGCCGGTTCCTCGTCGCCGGCCGCGGCGACGTCGCCGCGGCCCGCGAGCTGCTCGAGGACCCCGGCTCCGTCGAGTTCCTCGGGGCGGTCGACGACGCGGCCAAGGAGTCGCTGCTGGCCAGCGCCGACGTCTACCTCGCTCCGCACACCGGTGGGGAGAGCTTCGGCATCGTGCTGGTCGAGGCGATGGCGGCCGGGGCGGCCGTGGTGGCCGCCGACCTCGGGGCCTTCCGGCGGGTCCTGGGCGACGGCGCGCACGGCCGGGTGTTCGGGGTGGGTGACGCCCGGGCCGCGGCCGACGCCGTGCTGGAGCTCCTGGCCGACCCGCAGGAGCGACGACGGCTGGCCGCGGCGGGACAGGCCGCGGCGCAGCGGTACGACTGGTCGGTGGTGGCCGGTGAGGTGCTGACGGTGTACGAGACCGTGCGGGCGGCGCGGTGACCGTCGTGGTGTGGGCGCTGGCCGGGTTGCTCGTGCTGTGCGCGCTGGCCTGGTACCTGTCAGCCACCGCCCAGCGCATCGACCGGTTGCACCGCCGCGTGGAGACCAGCCGCGCCGCCCTGGACGCCGAGCTGACCCGGCGGGCCTCGGCCGCCCTGGAGTACGCCACCTCCGGCGACCTCGACCCGGCCTCGTCGCTGCTGCTGGCCGACGCGGCCACCAGGAGCCTGGACGCGCCGCGGACGCCCGCCGCGCTGCGCGACGCCAACGACGCCGACGACGCCGCCCGGTGGCGGGTCGAGAGCGACCTGACCCGGGCGCTGACGGCCGCGCTGCCCCCGCAGGACGGCCCGGGCCTGGCCCGGGTCCTCGACGCGGCCCGTCGGGTGGAGCTGGCGCGCCGGTTCCACAACGACGCCGTGGTGCAGACGCGGCGGTTGCGGGCCAAGCGGATCGTGCGCTGGGCGCACCTGGCCGGACGGGCCCGGGTGCCGGAGACCGCGGACTTCGACGACGGTTCGGACGTCTGAGCGCAGCCGTAGGATGACGCCCGCCTGAACCCCTCTGACCGAACGTGAGGCCTAGCGAGTGAGCACCGAGAACAGCGCCGGACCCGCCGTGGGAACCGACCGGGTCAAGCGCGGCATGGCCGAGATGCTCAAGGGCGGCGTCATCATGGACGTCGTCACCGCCGAGCAGGCCAGGATCGCCGCCGACGCCGGTGCCGTGGCCGTCATGGCGCTGGAACGCGTCCCGGCCGACATCCGCGCCGAGGGCGGGGTGTCCCGCATGTCGGACCCGGACATGATCGAGTCGATCATCTCGGCGGTCTCGATCCCGGTGATGGCCAAGGCCCGCATCGGGCACTTCGTCGAGGCGCAGGTGCTGCAGTCCCTGGGCGTGGACTACGTCGACGAGTCCGAGGTCCTCACGCCGGCCGACTACACCCACCACATCGACAAGCACGCCTTCACCGTGCCGTTCGTGTGCGGGGCCACGAACCTGGGCGAGGCGCTGCGCCGCATCACCGAGGGGGCGGCGATGATCCGCTCCAAGGGCGAGGCCGGCACCGGCGACGTGTCCAACGCCGTCACGCACATGCGCACCATCCGCGCCGAGATCAACCGGCTGCGCTCGATGCACCCCGACGAGCTGTACGTGGCCGCCAAGGAGATGGGCGCGCCGTACGAGCTGGTCCGCGAGGTCGCCCAGAACGGCAAGCTGCCGGTGGTGCTGTTCACCGCCGGCGGCATCGCGACCCCGGCGGACGCGGCGATGATGATGCAGATGGGCGCCGAGGGCGTGTTCGTCGGCTCGGGGATCTTCAAGTCCGGCAACCCGGCCCAGCGCGCCGAGGCGATCGTCAAGGCCACCACGTTCCACGACGACCCCGACGTCATCGCCAAGGTCTCCCGCGGTCTGGGCGAGGCCATGGTCGGGCTGAACGTCGAGGCCATCCCCGAACCGCACCGGCTCGCGACCCGCGGCTGGTGACCACCGACCTGCTCGGGCCCGAGTGGGGCTGCGGCCCCGACGGCGTCCGCACCCGCAGCGCGTCCCGCGTCGTCCTGGTCGACGACGCGGGCCGCGTCCTGCTGCTGCGCGGCTGCGACCCGTCCCGGCCCGGCACCGACTGGTGGTTCACCGTCGGCGGCGGACGCGGACCGGGGGAGGACGCCCGCACCGCGGCGGCCCGGGAACTGCGCGAGGAGACCGGGCTCGACGTCGACCCGGCCGTCCTGGACGGGCCGGTGTGGTCGCGGACGGCGGAGTTCGAGTTCCTCGGCGCGCTGTGCCGGCAGACCGAGGAGTTCTTCGTGCACCGGGTGGGCGCGGGCTTCGAGGTCGACCGGACCGGGTGGACCGACCTCGAGCACGAGTCGGTGAGCGAGTCGCGGTGGTGGGTGCCCGCCGAACTCCTCGCCGCGGCCGTGACGTACTACCCGCCGGACCTCGTCCGGCTCCTCGCCGAACTGCCCCCGGTGTGGACCGGGGACCCGGCGCCCATCGACTGACCCGCCCGCGTCGCGGGGCGGGGGGCAGCTGGTGACCCCCGGCCCAGGACCAGCGGGTCGCCACCGGTGAGGGTGCGGGTGTCCAGCAGCACCTGCCGCTGCTCACCCGGCCCTCGGCGACGGAGAGCACCTGTTCGGGTGGGACCGGGTGCACCGGTCCCGGCGCTCGCACCTACCCTCCTGCGGTGAGCAGCACCAGTCCCACCATCGGGGTCCTCGCCCTGCAGGGCGACGTCCGCGAGCACGTCGCCGCCCTGCAGTCCGGCGGTGCCCGCGCCGTGACGGTCCGCCGCGCCGGCGAGCTGGAGGCCGTCGACGGGCTGGTCCTGCCCGGCGGGGAGTCGACGACGATCGACCGGCTGCTGCGGGTCTTCGAGCTGCGGGAGGCCCTGCGGGCCCGCATCGCCGAGGGGCTGCCGGTGTACGGGTCGTGCGCCGGGATGATCCTGCTGGCCGAGCGCGTCCTCGACGGCGCGGTGGGGCAGGAGACCCTCGGCGGGATCGACATGACGGTGCGGCGCAACGCCTTCGGCCGTCAGGTGGACTCCTGGGAGGAGGACCTGCGGCTGCCCGGGATCACCGACGACGGCCCGGGGGTCGACGCGGTCTTCATCCGCGCACCGTGGGTCGAGGAGGCCGGCCCCGACGTGCAGGTGCTCGCCCGACTGAGCGCGGGCCCGGCCGCGGGTAGGATCGTCGCCGTGCGGCAGGGCGCTCTGCTGGCCACGTCGTTCCACCCGGAGATCACCGGGGACGACCGGGTGCACCGCCACTTCGTGGCGATGGTGCGGCAGCGCGGCTGACCGGCACACTGGGTTTTCGCACGGCCTTTGTACGGCAGGCAGTTTCAGCGAGGCGGAGGGAAGCACATGTCCGGCCACTCCAAGTGGGCGACGACCAAGCACAAGAAGGCCGTCGTCGACGCCAAGCGCGCCAAGAGCTTCGCTCGGCTCATCAAGAACATCGAGGTCGCGGCGCGCACCGGCGGCGGCGACCCGGCCGGCAACCCGACGCTCTACGACGCCATCCAGAAGGCGAAGAAGACGTCGGTGCCCGCCGACAACATCGACCGCGCCGTCAAGCGCGGCTCCGGTGCCGAGGCCGGCGGTGCCGACTGGCAGACGATCATGTACGAGGGCTACGGCCCCAACGGTGTCGCGCTGCTGGTCGAGTGCCTGACCGACAACAAGAACCGGGCGGCCATGGAGGTCCGCACGGCGATGACCCGCAACGGCGGCTCGCTGGCCGACCCGGGGTCGGTGGCGTACATGTTCAGCCGCAAGGGCGTCGTCGTCATCGGCAAGGAGGGCACCGACCTCACCGAGGAGACCGTCCTGGAGGCCGTGCTCGAGGCCGGGGCCGAGGAGGTCACCGACCAGGGCGACACGTTCGAGGTCATCAGCGAGGCCACCGACCTGGCGTCCGTGCGCGATGCGCTGAAGGCCGCCGGCATCGAGTACGACTCGGCCGAGGCCAGCTTCGTGCCCAGCGTCGAGGTCCCGCTGGACGCCGAGGGCGCCGCGAAGGTGTTCAAGCTCATCGACGCCCTGGACGACTGCGACGACGTGCAGAACGTCTTCGCCAACTACGACGTCTCCGACGACGTCATGGCGGCCCTCGAGGACGCCTGACACACCGCGCGTGCACCGCGCACGGCCCCCACGACGACTCCGTGCCATCGTGGGGGCCGTGCGCGTTCTTGCCGTCGACCCCGGACTGACCCGTTGCGGGCTCGGGGTGGTCGACGCCGTCCGGACCGGCCGGCGGGCGCAGATGGTCGCCGTCGGCGTCGTGCGCACCCCCGCCGAGGACGCGATCGAGTCCCGGCTGCTGGCGATCAGCGAGGGGCTGGAGACCTGGCTGGACACCCACCGCCCCGACGTCGTCGCCGTCGAGCGCGTCTTCGCCCAGTCCAACGTCCGCTCGGTCATGGGCACCGCGCAGGCCGCCGGGCTCGTCCTGGTCGCCGCGGCCCGGCGCGGGCTGCCCGTGGCCATGCACACCCCGAGCGAGGTCAAGGCCGCGGTCACCGGCAACGGCCGGGCCGACAAGGAGCAGGTGACCGCCATGGTCACCCGCATCCTGGGCCTGGACACCCCGCCCCGGCCGGCCGACGCCGCCGATGCGCTCGCGCTGGCGCTGTGCCACCTGTGGCGCGGCGGGGCGACCTCCCGGCTGGAGGCCGCCGCGCACTCCGCGCTGGTGACGGGGCGGCGGAACGCCTACGCCGAGGCCGAGGCGGCCGCCAGGCGCTCGCGCAGGAACGTCGTCGTGCGCTCCCAGGCCAGCTCGGCCGACTCGCGGCGGTAGTTGGGCCGCTCGTCGTTGTAGAAGGCGTGCGGGGCGGGGTACTCGTGCAGGGTCACCTCGACCCCGGCCTGCTCGCGGATGCGGTCCCCGGTGGCGCGGACGGCCTCCAGCGGCACCGAGGAGTCCTCCTCGCCGTAGTGGCCGAGCACCGCGGCCTTCAGCCCGGAGTAGTCGGTGTCCGGGCCGGGGATGCCGTACCAGGGCACGGCCGCGCCGATCCGCTCGCCCTGCTGCGCGGCCAGCGTCAGGACGAACGCGCCGCCCATGCAGAAGCCCACGGCGCCGACCGTGGTCGACGTGGTCTCGGGCCGGTCCAGCAGGTACGTCACGGCCCCGGCGAGGTCGCGGGCCGCGCGCTCGGGCGGCAGGTCGGTGAGGAACTGCGCCGCCTCGGCCGAGTCGTGGGTCGTGCGGCCGCCGTACAGGTCGGGGGCGAGGGCGACGAAACCCTCGGCGGCGAGGCGGTCGACGATGCCGACGACGTGGTCGGTCAGGCCCCACCACTCCTGGACCACGATCACGCCGGGTCCACGGCCCGACTCCGGGACGCGCAGGTAGCCGTGGGCGTGCCCGGTCTCGGTGCCCGGGGCGTCGAAGGTGACGTTCTGGCGGGGGTTCTCGTGCTGTTCGTGGCTCACGGTCGCACTCTGCACCCCGGGGGTGGGCGGCGCGCCTGAGGGGGTGTGTCGCAGGGGGTGGTTAGCCTCTCGTACACGTGTTCGTCCCGTTGTCTGGAGGGTGTGGCTGGTGATCGCGTCGGTGCGCGGGCAGGTGCTCGCGGTGCGGCTGGACTCCGCGATCGTCGAGGTCGGGGGCGTGGGGATGTTCGTCCTGGCCGCCCCCGCCACGCTGGCGGGGCTGCGGGTGGGGCAGGAGGCGCTGCTGCACACCTCGCTGGTGGTGCGCGAGGACTCCCTGACCCTGTTCGGGTTCGCCGACGCCGACGAGAAGGAGGTCTTCGAGATCGTCCAGACCGCCTCCGGCGTCGGGCCGAAGATGGCGCTGGCCATGCTGGCCGTGCACCGGCCCGACGGGATCCGCGCGGCCGTGGCCGCCGACGACCACGCCGCGCTCGTGCGGGTGCCCGGCATCGGCAAGAAGACGGCCCAGCGCATCTGCCTCGAGCTCGGGGACCGGCTCGGGCCGCCCTCCGGTGGCGCGCCGGTCGCCACCGCCCCCGCCGGCGGCGACGCCCGCAAGGAGCAGGTCGTCGAGGCGCTCGTCGGCCTGGGGTACCCGGCCAAGCAGGCCGGCGACACCGTCGACGCCGTGCTCGCCGACGGTGCCGCCGACGGTGCCGCCGACCTGGACGTGGCCGCGACGTTGCGCGCGGCCCTGCGCCACCTGTCGGGTCGCTGATGGAGGAGCGGCTGGTGACCACGGGGGCCGACGACCGGGAACGCGCGGCCGAGTCGGCGCTGCGACCGCACGGTCTGGACGAGTTCGTCGGGCAGAAGGTCGTGCGCGAACAGCTCGCCCTCGTCCTCGACGCCGCCAAGGCGCGCGGCATGCCCAGCGACCACGTCCTGTTCTCCGGCCCGCCCGGGCTGGGCAAGACGACGCTGGCGATGATCGTCGCCTCCGAGATGGGGGCCCCGCTGCGGCAGTCCAGCGGCCCGGCCATCCAGCACGCCGGCGACCTGGCCGCCGTCCTGTCCTCCCTGGACGAGGGCGAGGTGCTCTTCCTCGACGAGATCCACCGCATGGCCCGGCCGGCGGAGGAGATGCTCTACATGGCGATGGAGGACTACCGGGTCGACGTCGTCGTGGGCAAGGGGCCCGGAGCCACCGCCATCCCGCTGGAGCTGCCGAAGTTCACCCTCGTCGGGGCGACCACGCGCGCCGGGCTGCTGCCGGCCCCCTTGCGCGACCGGTTCGGCTTCACCGGTTACCTGGACTTCTACACCCCCGACGAGCTGGTGAAGGTGTTGCGCCGCAGCGCCTCCCTGCTCGGGGTGCAGCTGACGGCGGAGGGGGCGGCCGAGATCGGGGGCCGCTCGCGGGGCACGCCACGCATCGCCAACCGGCTGCTGCGCCGGGTGCGGGACTGGGCGCAGGTCCGCGGGTCCGGCATCGTCGACCGGCGCGCCGCGCGGGCCGCGCTGGAGGTCTACGAGGTCGACGAACGCGGGCTCGACCGGCTCGACCGGGCCGTGCTCGACGCGCTGTGCCGCCGGTTCGGGGGCGGACCGGTCGGCCTGTCGACGCTCGCCGTCGTGGTGGGCGAGGAGGCCGAGACGGTGGAGACCGTGGCCGAGCCGTTCCTCGTGCGCGAGGGCCTGCTCGGGCGCACGCCACGCGGGCGGATCGCCCTGCCGGAGACGTGGGCGCACCTCGGACTGAGGCCACCGCGGGACGCGCCGGCCGCAGCGGCCTGGCAGTTGCCCCTTCCCGAGGAGGAGGGGGACGCCGGCTGAGCGTGTCGTGACGGGTGGGGCCGAACGGGTGAGCCCCTAGACTGCCCGGGCGTTCGGTCCCGCGGCGGGCTCCTGCGGAACCTGGCAGGTGGCTCCGGCGTTGGCCCGGCCGTGCCGGCACAGGGCCGGCGCAGGCACCGGTGAGCTGTCGATCCCGCCGGTGCGGGAAGGATTCGTCGTGGGTGGTAGCAGCAGTTCGTTGTTCTTCCTGCTGATCATGGCCGCCCTGCTGGTGTTCATGTTCAGCCGGACGCGCAAGCAGCAGAAGGCCCAGCAGCAGATGCAGAACAGCGTCGGGCCGGGCGCGGAGGTCATGACGACCTCGGGGATGTTCGGGACCGTCGTGGAGCGCACGGACGAGTACGTCGTCATCGAGGTCGCCCCGGGTCTGCAGACCCGCTGGACCCCGCGCGCCGTCGCGCGGGTCGTGACCCCGGCCGCTCCTGTCGAGACCACGCCCTCGCCCGGGGAGACCGGCCGGGCAGCCGACGCGGACGGGCTCGACCTCACCAAGCGGCCCGAGACTCCGGGTGACGACACCACGGGCGGTGCCACGCGTTCCCAGTGACTACTGATAAGACAGCAGTCGTCCACGAGCAGTGACAAGCTTGCGCTGACCGGGTGACGTTCCGTCACCCGGACAGCGCCTGTCCCGAGGTACCGAGTGTCCAACGACCGGCCCCCCGCGCCCAGCGGACCCCCACGCGTGCGCCGCGGCGCACCGATCCGCCGACCCCACCCGTACCGGACCCTCGTGGCCATGGTGCTGGTCGTCGTCGCCGTCTTCGCGGCGGTGGGGGCCGGGTCGATCTGGAGCGACGCGCGCTGGACACCGGCCCTCGCGCTCGACCTCGAGGGCGGCACGCAGGTCGTGCTGACCCCCCGGTCGACGACCGGCGGCGACGTCCCCACCGAGCAGGTGCAACGGGCCGCCGACATCATCCGCCAGCGCGTCGACGCCACGGGGCTGTCCGAGACCGAGGTGCAGGTCCAGGGCGGGCAGAACATCTCCGTCTCCATCCCCGGGACCGCGACCCGCGAGCAGCTCGACCTCATCTCGCAGTCGGCGCAGCTGCGCATGCGCGTGGTGCTCTACGCCGAGCCCGTCCAGGCGGCCGTGCCGAGCGAGGGGGCCACCGCCGAGCCCACGCCGACGGACACCGCGACGCCGACGGACACCGCGACCCCGGCGCCGACGCAGAGCGCCGACGGCGCCGCCGCCCCGGCCGCCCTGCAGGCCGCGACCACCGCGCCCACCGACGGCGCCACCTCGGCTCCCGCGCCGGAGCAGACCGCGACCACCCCGCCGTCGCTGGCCGACATCGCCACCCCCGCACCCACCCCGGGCCCGGGGCAGCCGACCGGCACGCCCTCGCCCGCGCCGACCGACGCCAGCGACCAGGCCTGGCTCAGCATCCCCGACCTGGTCACGGTCTACGGCAACCTGGACTGCTCCGACCCGGCGCAGCGCACGGGCGGCGTCGTCGACGACCCCGAGCGGCCGCTGGTGACCTGCAGCGAGGACGGGACGTACAAGTACATCCTCGGCCCGGCCGAGCTCGAGGGCACCGACCTGGTCAGCGCCTCCGCGGCGCAGGCCACGAACTCGCAGGGGTTCACCACCGGTGGCTGGCTGGTCCGCCTGCAGTTCAACGCCGCCGGCGGTGAGGCGTTCTCGGCGCTGACGACCCGCATCTCGACGCTGGAGTCGCCGCGCAACCAGTTCGCCGCGGTCCTCGACGGTCTCGTCGTCACCGCCCCGACGGTCGACCAGCGCTTCGGGGCCGACGTCGACATCACCGGCAACTTCACCCAGGACAGCGCCGAGGCGCTCGCCCAGCAGCTGCAGTTCGGTGCGCTGCCGGTCTCCTTCACCGTGCAGACCGAGGACCAGGTCTCCGCGACGCTGGGCTCGGACCAGCTGCGCAACGGCCTCATCGCCGGTCTCG
The DNA here is from genome assembly GCF_050871945.1 of Kineococcus deserti. Classification (NCBI taxonomy): domain Bacteria; kingdom Bacillati; phylum Actinomycetota; class Actinomycetes; order Kineosporiales; family Kineosporiaceae; genus Kineococcus; species Kineococcus deserti. Next base: position 49,285 of record NZ_JBJLSI010000034.1, read on the forward strand.
TCGGGCTGGTCCTCGTCGTGGCCTACATGCTCGTGCAGTACCGGGCCCTCGGCCTGGTCACGGTGGCCAGCCTGGTGCTGGCCGCCCTGCTGAACTACGGCGTCATCCTGCTGCTGGGCTGGCTGCAGGGCTTCCGCCTCAGCCTGGCCGGCGTCGCGGGCCTCATCGTCGCGATCGGCGTCACGGCGGACTCGTTCATCCTGTACTTCGAACGCGTCCGCGACGAGATCCGCGACGGGCGGATCCTGTCCTCGGCCGTCGAGGCCGGCTGGCACCGGGCGCGGCGCACGATCCTCATCTCCGACGCCGTCAGCCTGCTGTCGGCCGTCGTGCTGTACGTCCTGGCCGTCGGCAACGTCCGCGGTTTCGCCTACACCCTGGGCATCACGACGATCATCGACGTGATCGTGGTCATGCTCTTCACCCACCCGGTCGTCGCGGTGCTGGCCAGGACGAAGTTCTTCGGCGGGGGCCACAAGCTGTCCGGTTTCGACCCCGAGCACCTCGGGTCGGTCGTGGCCCGGCACGCGCTGCACCACGGCGAGCACCGGCCCACGGTCGCCGAGCGGCGCCGTGCTCAACGGGAGGCCGAACGCGAGAAGGCCCGCAGCGGCGGCGGTTCCGCCCACGACGCGACGCCCGGGGCACGCGACGACGAGACCGAGGGCGGTTCCTGATGAGCATGGCGCAACTGGGCAACCGGCTCTACACCGGTGAGTCCTCCGTCGACTTCGTCGGCCGCCGCAAGCTGTGGTTCCTCATCGGCGCGGCCCTGGTGCTGATCTCGGCCGTCCTGCTGTGGAAGCCGGGCCTGACGTTCGGCATCGAGTTCGAGGGCGGCTCGGAGTTCCGGGTCAGCGGCTCGTCGGACCAGGACACCGCCCGCGAGGCGGTCGAGACGGTCCTGCCGGGCACCGTGCCGACGGTCACGACCGTCGGCACGAACGGTGTGCGCGTCCAGACCGAGACCGTCACCACGGCCCAGCTCGACGAGATCCGCGCCGAGCTCGTGGACCGGCTCGGGGTTCCGGCCGAGGACGTGACGAGTTCGAGCATCGGCCCGAGCTGGGGGGCCGACGTCACGAACAAGGCCGTGACCGGCCTGGTGGTCTTCCTCGTCATCGTCTCGATCGTCATGGCGCTGTACTTCCGCGCCTGGCAGATGGCGCTGGCCTCGCTCGTGGCGCTGTTCCACGACCTGGTCATCACGGCCGGCGTCTACGCGCTCACCGGGTTCGAGGTCACACCGGCCTCGGTCATCGGCTTCCTGACGATCCTGGGGTACTCGCTGTACGACACGGTCGTGGTTTTCGACAAGGTGCGCGAGAACACCTCCGAGGCGTTCGTCAAGCGCGACCGGACGTTCGCCGCCGCGGCGAACCTGGCCGTCAACCAGACCGTCGTCCGCTCCGTGAACACCACCGTCGTGGCGTTGCTGCCCGTCGCGGCCATCCTGTTCATCGGTGACCTGCTGCTGGGGGCGGGCACGTTGCGCGACATCAGCCTGGCGCTGTTCGTCGGCATGCTCGTCGGGGCCTACTCCTCGATCTTCATCGCCACGCCGCTGCTGGTCGTGCTGCGCAGCCGCGAACCGCGGGTGCGCAGGCTCGACGAGGACGTCCGTACGGGCGTCGTGGCCGCGGAGGGCGCCGAGTGAGCCGAGTGAGCCTGGAGGTCCCCTTCCCCGACGAGGTCGCCCAGACCGTCGCCGCGGGGTTCCGGGACGTCCCGGACTTCCCCCAGCCGGGCGTGGTGTTCAAGGACATCACCCCGCTGCTGGCCGACGCGGCCGCGCTGGCCAGCGTGACCGCGACGCTGGCGGGTCTGGCCCGCCACGTCGGCGCCGAGGCCGTGGCCGGGATCGAGGCGCGCGGGTTCATGCTCGCCGCGCCCACGGCCGAGCGGGCCGGCGTCGGCTTCTGGCCGGTGCGCAAGGCGGGCAAGCTGCCGCCGCCGGTGCTGCGCCGCGACTACCAGCTGGAGTACGGCACGGCCTCGCTGGAGCTGTCCACCCAGGCGCAGTACGCCGGGCGGCGGGTGCTCGTCGTCGACGACGTGCTGGCCACGGGCGGCACGGCCCGCGCGGCGTGCGAGCTGCTCGAGGAGGCCGGCGCGGTCGTCGTGGGGTTCGTGGTGCTGCTCGAGCTGGGGTTCCTGAACGGCCGCCCGCAGCTGGGGGACCGGCCGGTCCTGGCGCTGCACACCCAGCCCTGACGCTGCAGTGCCCCACCCGGGAGTGCTTGATCACGGGAGTGCTTGATCACCGCGGACTCGTCGTGATCAAGCACTGTGGTGATCAGCACGGTGCTCCGGGAGGAGGTCCGGGCCGTGGTGACGGCCACGATCGGACCGGCTCCTGCCCGTCGTGTCACGTTCCGTCCGCGCTCAACCTAGACTGAGCCTCCGGACGACACGGAGGACGCGCCATGGCCGAGGGCACCGACACGCACGCCACGAGCGCCTCGACCACGCCTGCCGCAGCCGAGGACCAGGCTCGTCCGGCGCCGCAGGGAGCGATCGTCCCGGCTCCGGCGCCGCAGCGTCCGGGCACGGCACGCCCGGCCGGCCCCGAACGCCGGCGCGGCGCGGAGTCCTACACCGGCCCGGTGACCGCCGGCCGGATGCTGTCCCGGCTGGCCCGGTTCGGTCAGCACCGGCAGGCCAACGTGTCCCCGGTGCTGGAGCCGCTGCTGCGAACGGTCCGCACGACGCACCCCAAGGCCGACCTGTCGGTCGTGGAGACGGCCTTCGAACGGGCCGAACGCGCCCACGACGGCCAGCGCCGCAAGAGCGGTGACCCGTACATCACCCACCCCGTCGCGGTGGCCACCATCCTGGCCGAGCTCGGGATGACACCCTCGACGCTGGCCGCGGCGCTGCTGCACGACACCGTCGAGGACACCGACTACACGCTGGCGGACCTGCGCGCCGACTTCGGCGACGAGATCGCCCTGCTCGTCGACGGCGTCACCAAGCTCGACAAGGTCACCTACGGTGACGCCGCGCAGGCCGAGACGGTCCGCAAGATGATCGTGGCGATGGCCAAGGACATCCGCGTCCTGGTCATCAAGCTGGCCGACCGGCTGCACAACGCCCGCACCTGGCGCTACGTCTCGGCCGCCTCGGCGGAGAAGAAGGCGCGCGAGACGCTGGAGATCTACGCGCCGCTGGCCCACCGGCTGGGCATGAACACCATCAAGTGGGAGCTGGAGGACCTGTCGTTCGCGACGGTCTACCCCAAGGTGTTCGACGAGATCGTCCGGCTGGTGGCCGACCGCGCCCCGGCGCGCGAGGAGTACCTGCAGGGCGTGCGCGCGCAGATCGAGGACGACCTCAAGAGCGCGCGGGTGCGGGCCACGGTGACGGGCCGGCCCAAGCACTACTACTCGATCTACCAGAAGATGATCGTGCGCGGCCGCGACTTCGCGGAGATCTACGACCTCGTCGGGGTCCGCGTCCTGGTCGACTCCGTCCGCGACTGCTACGCCGTCCTCGGCGCGCTGCACGCGCGCTGGAACCCGGTCCCGGGCCGGTTCAAGGACTACATCGCGATGCCCAAGTTCAACATGTACCAGTCGCTGCACACGACGGTCATCGGGCCCGAGGGCAAGCCGGTCGAGATCCAGATCCGCACCCACAACATGCACCAGCGCGCCGAGTACGGCGTCGCGGCGCACTGGAAGTACAAGGACGCCCCGAACGCGACGGGCGCCGCGCAGCAGAACGAGATGGACTGGCTGAAGTCCGTCGTGGACTGGCAGCGCGAATCGGCCACCAGCGACTTCCTCGACGACCTGCGCTGGGAGATCAACGCCAGCCAGGTGTTCGTGTTCACCCCCAAGGGCGACGTGCAGGCGCTGCCTGCGGGATCCACCCCGGTCGACTTCGCCTACGCGGTGCACACCGAGGTCGGCCACCGCACGATGGGCGCGCGGGTCAACGGCCGGCTCGTGCCGCTGGACTCGACCCTCGACAACGGCGACCTGGTCGAGATCTTCACGTCCAAGGCCGACGGGGCCGGACCCAGCCGCGACTGGCTGTCCTTCGTCAAGAGCCCGCGGGCGCGCAACAAGATCAAGCAGCACTTCTCCAAGGAACGCCGCGAGGAGGCGATCGAGGAGGGCAAGGACGAGATCGCGCGCGCCATGCGCAAGCAGCACCTGCCGCTGCAGCGCCTGCTGTCGCACGACTCGCTGCTGGTCGTGGCGCGTGAGCTGAACCACCCCGACGTCTCGGCGCTGTACGCCGCGGTGGGGGAGCGGCACATCTCGGCCCAGCACGTCGTCGACAAGCTCATCGCCGCCGTGGGCGGTGAGGCCGCGGTCGAGGAGGACCTCGCCGAGGCCACCACCCCGGGCAAGGTCCGCACGGGCCGCAGCAGTGGTGACGCCGGGGTCGTCGTGGCCGGCGCCGACGACGTCTGGGTGAAGCTGGCCCGCTGCTGCACGCCGGTGCCCAACGACCCGATCGTCGGTTTCGTCACCCGCGGCGCGGGCGTCTCGGTGCACCGCGAGGACTGCGAGAACGTCGTGCGGTTGCGCCAGGAACCCGAGCGGATCGTCGACGTGCAGTGGGGCTCGTCGATGCCGACGGGGCAGACCCGCCTGTTCCTGGTGCAGATCCAGGTCGAGGCGCTGGACCGGGCGCGGCTGCTGTCGGACGTCACGCGGGTCCTGTCGGACAACCACGTGAACATCCTGTCGGCGACGGTCAGCACGAGCCGGGACCGCGTGGCGCTGTCGAAGTTCTCCTTCGAGATGGCCGAGCCCAGCCACCTCAACCAGGTGCTGGGCGCGGTCCGGCGCGTCGACGGCGTGTTCGACGCCTACCGCGTCATGACCTCGAAGCCGCAGAAGGGCTGATCGGAGCGGTCGCCACGCGCGGCAGCCGCAGCGCGCGCCGCGCGGTCCGCACGTTCTGCCGGCCCCGCGCCCGGCCGCTGGCCTCGTGCAGGTCCTGCTCCGCCAGCAGCCCGGCCTCGCGCAGCGCCGCCCGCAGCCGCCCCGCGCGGTACGGGTGGGTGGCGGCCGCGTCCAGCAGGCTGCGGGCCGGGGTGGTCAGGACCAGCGGGCCCAGGGCGAGGGTCTCCTGCGGCGCGGGGCGGACGCGGGAGAAGGCGATCCGCACGCCGCTCGCGCCGGCCAGTTCCGGCAACCGGTGGCCGGCGACGGCGACCTCGGTGGGCGGGGCCAGCGGCGGTCCGAGGTGCACCCACGCCGCGGCCCACGACAGCACGACGAGCCCGGGCGGCAGCAGCAGGGCCAGCGACCCGGCTCGCGCGAGGGCGTCGACGGGGGTGTCGCGGGCCACCACGACGTCACCGACGACACGTTGCAGCAGACCCGCCCGCACGTCGCGGTCCGCGGCGGCGCGGGCCGCGGGGTCGGCCGGGCGCCAGGGCCGGCAGGGGTCGGGACCGTCGCCGCGGGTCAGGACGGTGGTCAGCCACGGGTCGCTCACGCCGGGCAGTCCACCAGCCCGCGGCCCGCAGGCCCACCCTGTGGCCGTGCACCTGTGGACGACGACCGCCGTGGTTCCGCAGGAAGACCTGCGGAACCACG